>CAXMSA010000020.1:0-28933 GCA_964195605.1 uncultured Amylibacter sp. | reverse complement strand
ATATAGGTTTTTTCGGTTTGCCGTTGTTGAAACTGTAAATTGATATGCCGCTGCGCCTGTTTGGTACGGGCAAAGATCATGACGCCAGAGGTATCCAGATCCAGACGGTGGATCAAAAGGATCTCAGGATAAGCGTCCCTGATACGGGTTTCCAGACAATCACGATTTTCCAAAGCTTTGCCGGGAACCGACAATAGACCAGAGGGTTTATTGACCAGCAACAGATCATCATCCAGATGCAGGATATCCAAATCACCGTCGGGTGGTGCGTATGTAAAGGGGCGGTTCATCCCCGCCCCTTACATGATTATTTAAACTTTCACACGCTCTGATTTCGGATCATACATTGGCCGTATACTTGCCGTGGCTTTCACCCGGACCCCTGCCACGTCGATCTCATATGATGAGGCCAGAATATCGTCCACAGTTTCACCTTTGCAAGGCACATAGCCCATACCAACGGCCGCACCCAGCGTGTGACCATAATTACCCGAGGTCAGACGCCCGACAATTTCACCATCCCGCAGCACTGGCTCATTATGGTAAACCAGTGGCTCAGGGTCTTGCAGCAGGAATTGCACCATACGCAAATCCAGCCCGCTTTCCTTTTTGCGCAACACCGCGTCACGCCCAATAAAGGCAGGCTTTTGGGTTTTCACAGCAAAGCCAAGCCCCGCTTCCAGCACATGGTCTTCGCAGGAAATATCATGACCGAAATGGCGGAACGCTTTTTCAATCCGGCAGCTGTCCATCATATGCATGCCGCAAAGCTTCAGCCCCATGTCTTGCCCGGCTTCATGTATGGTTTCAAACACGTGTGCTGCCATGTCAGAAGAAACATAAACCTCCCAGCCCAGCTCGCCCACATAAGACACGCGGTGCGCACGCGCCAACCCCATGCCGATCTCAATATCTTGCGCCGTGCCAAAGGGGTTGGCTTCGTTCGAGAAGTCGTTGGGTGATACCAGTTGCATCAGTTTACGCGCATTCGGCCCCATTACCGCCAACACACCTTCGCCAGCGGTCACATCGGTAATGACTACGCGGTATTCGCCCATATTGCGGCGCATCCATGTCTCGTCACCGATCCTAGTGGTTGACGGTGTGACCACCAGATAGACGGTTTCAGACAGGCGCGTGACAGTCACATCCGCCTCGATCCCGCCGCGATTGTTCAGGAATTGCGTATAGACAATCTTACCTGTGGGTACGGACATATCGGCACCGCAAACATAGTTCAAAAACGCTTCCGCATCGGGGCCTTCAACACGCAGTTTACCAAACGATGTCATGTCGTACATACCGACATTTTCACGTACTGCGCGATGTTCAGCGGCGGAATTTTCAAACCAGTTTTGCCGTTTCCAGCTGTATTTATATTCCTGTTCCTGCCCTTCATTGGCAAACCAATTTGGCCGTTCCCAACCACCAGCCTCGCCAAATACCGCACGGTTTGCATCCATATGCGCATGGAAAGGCGAGCGTCTTATGCCGCGTGCCGTGGCTTTTTGGCGGTAGGGGTAATGATCGGCATAAAGCAGGCCCAAAGTTTCTTTGGACCGTTCAAACAGATAGGTTTTATTGCCTTGGAAATCCTGCATCCGGTTGATGTCTACATCCCCCAGATCAAACGGTTTTTCACCATCTTCCATCCATTGCGCCAATGCCATACCAGCACCACCCGCGGATTGGATACCGATGGAATTAAAGCCGGCGGCGACATAGTAATTATCCAGATTTGGCGCTTGGCCCAGATGATAAGCATCATCCGGAGTAAAGCTTTCAGGGCCGTTAAAGAACGTATGAATACCAGCTTCTGCCAGCATCGGCACGCGGTTGATCGCCATTTCCAGAATTGGCTCGAAATGATCGAAATCTTCGGGCAATTGGTCAAAACAAAAATCATCGGGGATGCCCTTCATGCCCCATGGTTTCGAGTTCGGCTCAAAGCAACCCAGCAGATATTTACCTGCATCCTCTTTGTAGTAAGCACACTCATCAGGTACCCGCAGCACCGGCATTTGTTCCAGACCCTTGATAGGTTCGGTCACAATATAGAAGTGTTCGCAAGCGTGTAATGGCACGTTCACACCGGCCATTTTGCCAACCTCATGGCCCCACATACCAGCACAGTTTACCACGTAATCCGCTTTGATATGCCCCTGATCACCATTGTCCGTTGACCAATCAACACCGGTAACACGACCATCCGCTTTGGAAACACCCGTGACCTTAACATTTTCGACAATTTTAGCGCCTTTTTGCCGCGCCCCTTTGGCCATCGCCAAGGTCACATTGGCCGGATCACCCTGCCCGTCTTTCGGGATGTAAACACCTGCGACCACATCATCGATATTGAGGTGAGCATAACGTTCCTTAACCTCTTTGGCAGTGATTTCTTCGGCTTCAACCCCGAATGCACGCGCCATCGCGGCCTGGCGGAATAATTCTTCGCGGCGATCTTCGGTCAGGGCAACAGAGATAGAGCCACAACGCCTGATGCCTGTATTCACACCAGTTTCCGCTTCAAGATCGAAATACAGCTCTTGGGTATATTTCGCCAGTTTTGTCATGTTGGACGAACTGCGCATCTGTCCGATCAAGCCCGCTGCGTGCCATGTGGTACCAGATGTCAGTTGTTTGCGTTCCAGCAACACAACGTCCTTCCATCCCAGTTTCACCAAATGGTAGGCAACAGAACAACCTATTACGCCCCCGCCGATAATCACCGTGCGTGCGTGGCTTGGTAAGTTAGTCATGGATACATCTCCGAGAATTTTTGTTTGTAAAGTGCGACCAGCTCTTCTTCGCTGGCCCCGTCGTCATAAAGTGGTGTGGTCAGTGATTTGACCTCATCCACAGGAATTTTTATGATCACATCGATCCGGCTTGCCAAATCCCCCCAGATCGCTTGCCATTTGCCGATTAGCGCATTGTAATCATCCGCACCACGGCGGATGAATTCCGCCTGTCCACGAATACGCACGCCTTTGCGGGTGAACTGATCGACAAAATTTACTTCCAGTTCGGGGTTATTTGTCAGGTTGGTCAGGGTTTGCGGCGACCGGATTTCACCAAAGGCGATAGTCGCATCATCCAGCACCATAAACGTGCCTTTGGGCGAGACATTGGGCCGCCCGCCTGCGCTGACCGTGGCAACAAATCCCAGCCGCCACATCTCAATGGTTTTTATTGCAGCACTAGGTAGCTTCATGAGTTACCTCCGAATCTTTGTGCCAAAACTTTGATATGGGCCGGTCCTATTTCACAGCAGCCGCCGATGATTGTAGCCCCTGCATCTACCCAGTTTTGAGCAAAATCCGCATAAGTATCCGGTTCCAGATCTTTGCGTGCTTCCAGCACATCAACGGTGGCCCCGACATGGTCGAACGCATCCGCGATACTGACAAACCCGTTAGCATAAGCCCCGACAGGGATGCCATTGCCAACCAGCAAAGGCACCGCGTTTGACACTGCTTCGGGCGCCGAACAATTTACCATTACGGCAGCTGGTTGAAACTCTTTCAACAATGGCAAAATATCTGTCAGGTTTTCACCCGAGCGCAGCTTTGACCCATCCTTGTCATCCACAGACAAAGAGACCCAGACCGGTTTACCAAAGCCTGCGGCCCCAATCATCCCACCGCGCGCCTGATCAATTGATGACATGGTTTCAAACAGGAACAGATCAACAAAGTCCGCCTGTGTTTTACAGATCATATGATAGGTTTCCGCAGCTTCTTCCGCAGGCGGGCTTTTGTCTGGCTGATAAGAAAACCCTTGTGGCCCAAGCGATCCTGCAACCAACCCCGATCCATGTGCATCACGCGCATCAACCGCATGCTGGCAAGCCAGTTGTTGCAACAGGGTTAGCCGATCAGACAACCCGTGATGCCCCAGACGGTCGGGTAAAACCGAGTATGTGTTGGCGGTGGCGATTTCAGCCCCGGCTGTGAAATATTCATCATGCACTTCGCGCACAATTTCGGGGTTATCCAACAATGCTTGAACCGACCAAAGCGAGGTTGCTTTGCCTGCGCGTGCAATCAGTTCCTGGCCCATGCCGCCATCTAGGATGGTTACTTTTGTCATCAAATCACTCCTGGTGGTATAAGAACAAGCTTACCAGGAAGGGTTTTGGAAACAAAATCTTCCTGTGCCGCTGCAATCTTGTTCAGTGGATAAGTTTTTGAAATTATAGGTTTAATCTCACCGTCATTGATCATTTCAACAAGCTTGGCAAATACTTCACGCGCCATAAATGACGCCCCGTGGATCGTGATATCTCTTAAGTAAACATCGCGAAGATCGGCGTCGACAATCGGCCCGGCAATGGCCCCGGAGACCGCATAGTGGCCTCCTGGACGCAAAGCGAGGATTAACTGTTGCCAGTCTGGCCCTGCGACCACATCAACCACGGCATCGAAACTTTCAACCGGAACAGGCGCCGTTCGATCCAGAACCGAGCTGGCTCCAGCTGCACGAACAACATCTGCTTTCTGGGCCGCCGTAATGCCACAAACATTTGCGCCCATTTTTTTAGCAAGCTGCACCGCTGCTAGCCCAACACCACCCGATGCGCCTGTCACCAGAACATCTTGACCTGCCTGGACACCTGCACGGGTCAACATATTGAACGCGGTACCAAAGGCACACGGGATAGCCGCAATTTCGACATTACTAAGGGGTGATCGAGACACATCAAAAGTCTCGTCCGCCCTAAGCAGACAATATTGTGCAAATGCACCATTGATCTCGGATCCAAGTGCCACAAAACTGGTTGGTCTATCTTTTGTCGGTCTTGGGATATTGATCTGGCTTGTGATGCGTTCGCCTATTGCTCGCGTTATAACGCCTTCTCCCAAAGCGACAATTTCACCACAAATATCCCCGCCTTGAATGATGGGGAAGTCCAGAGCCCCGCCCCAGCCCCCTTCCTCAACTTCGATATCTTCACCGACATCCTGAGTGGCACCTGTTATATCCGAAGAATACCATCCGATGCGCGTGTTGATATCGGTATTATTTATTGCCGCAGCCAGCACACGTACCAAAATCTGACCCGCTCCAATCTTAGGAACAGGTATTACGTCAGACCATTCCAAGGCTTCTAGGCCGCCATGCCCAGTTAGCAAAACTCCTGACATGGTTTCGGGTATTACCTGCCTCATGCCCGTAACCTTTCATTGTCAGGGTCCCAAAGCGGCTGATCTTCTTGCACGGTGGCACGGTGGCGTTGCCCATAAATCTCAACCTCCAATTCGGTTCCAGCTACCGCAAGATCAACACGCACCATGCCCAGCGCGATGCTGGCATTGATACGATAGCCCCATGCGCCTGACGTGGTTTCACCAATCACGTCATCACCATGCCAAAGAGTTGACATATAGGGCGCATCGCAATCATCCGCATCGACCAGCAAAGTGACGAAGGCTTTCTTGCGGCCCTGTTGCTTTTCATTTTGAATGGCGGCTTTGCCAGTGAAATCCTGTGGCTTATCCAGTTTCACAAACCGTTCCAGACCACCCTCAAGCATACTGTAATCAGTGGAAAGATCACCCTTCCACGCGCGGTAACCTTTTTCCAGCCGCAGCGAATTCAACGCATACATGCCGAAAGGTGTGGCGCCAGTTTTCAGGATCGCATCATAAATCGCGGGCATATTTTCATTTGAGGCGTGAACTTCCCAACCCAATTCGCCTGCAAAAGACACGCGGATCAGATACGCTTCCCGTCCGGCAACGGTAGCCGCCTGATGGGTCAACCAGCCCGTGTTCAAATCCGCATCCGTTAGGCCCGCCAAAACATCGCGAGATTTCGGACCAGTAACGACCAGCGTATCGTAGGCAGTGGTCATATCTTTTATCGATACACCATCGGGCGCGGCGTTTTTCAATAACTCACCATCGTGCCACTGTGCAGTGGCAGCGGTGATCAGTATGAAGTCATCGTCGCCCAGACGCACACAGGACAGCTCACTCAAAATCCGTCCGCGATTGTCTGCTACATAGATCAGGTTCATGCGCCCAACCTTTGGCAAACCGCCTGTGCAAAACCCGCGCAAGAATTCCGCGACCCCAGCACCTGATATCATGAAGCGAGAGAACCCCGGCAAATCCAGCACACCGCAACCGTCACGCACCGCTTCACATTCTTCTTGAATGCGCGCAGACCACGGGCCAGCGCGACCCCATGTGTGGGTGGCTTCAAGCGATACATCATCACCGTCTTTGGCAAACCAGTTGGCCCGTTCCCAACCACTATAAGCCCCCATCACGCCGCCCAAAGATTTTATGGTGTCATGCACAGGCGACAGTTTTTTGTCACGAGCAGCTGGCCATTCGTGGCTGGGAAAATGCATGGCATATTCGTTGCCGTAAACCTCCATACCTTTTTGATTGCAGTAATCCTGATCGGTATAATCGGTGTACCGACGCGGGTCGAGTGCCCACATATCCCATTCAGTTTGACCTTGCGTTATCCATTCGGCCAGCACTTTGCCAGCCCCGCCGCCCTGCGCTATACCAAAGGTAAAGACGCAAGCTTCAAATGCATTTGGCACGCCCGGCATTGGCCCAACCAACGGCAAGCCGTCAGGTGCATAAGGGATCGGGCCGTTAATCACACGGTTAATTCCCGCACAGCCCAATAATGGAACCCGTGCCATAGCATCTTCAATATGCCATTCGATGCGATCAAGATCATCAGGGTAAAGCTGGAAGCTGAAGTCATCTGGCATCGGATCAGATGGATCAACCCAATGTGCCTTGCAATTGCCCTCATACGGGCCAAGATTGAAACCGTTCTTTTCCTGGCGCAAGTAGTAAGAGCTATCGACATCGCGCAGCAAAGGCAGTTTGCCGTGTTCCTTGGTGTATGCGGCCAGTTCAGGCACTTCTTCGGACAAAAGGTATTGGTGGCTCATCACCATCATCGGCACCGTGCGTCCACCATATGGCTTGAACCACTCGCCAACACGTTGGGCATAATAGCCTGCGGCATTGACCACAAACTCACAACGAATATCGCCTTTTTCAGTGTGTACGATCCACTCATCACCATCACGGGTCACACCCGTTGCGGGCGTAAAACGCAAGATTTTCTGACCCATGTCCCGGGCCCCTTTGGCCAAGGCTTGGGTTAACTGTGCGGGATCAATATCACCGTCATGCGGGTCATAAAGCGCGCCTTCTAGATCATGCGTTTCAAGGAATGGGTAACGTTGTTGGGTTTCCGTCGGCGACAGAATTTCGATGTCCATACCTTGATAACGGCCCATGCCTGCGGCCCGTTCAAATTCCTGCATACGTTCCTTGGAATGCGCCAATCGGATCGATCCCGTAACGTGGTAATTCATCGGATAATCAACCTCTTCACCCAAACGGCTGTACAGCTCGGTTGAATAGCGTTGCATATTCATGATCGACCAACTGGTAGAAAACGTCGGCACATTACCCGCCGCGTGCCAAGTGGAACCTGCGGTCAATTCGTTCTTTTCCAATAGAACGCAATCCGTCCAGCCGGCTTTGGCCAAATGATAAAGTGAAGAGGCACCGATGACACCGCCACCAATAATGACCACCCGTGCGGTGGTTGGAAAATCAGACATGTTAAGTCTCCTTAATCGATTACGAGTTTCGCGGCCAAACCGCCAAACACAATTGCAGAAATTTTATTCAATATTTTGACCCGCGTGCGTAACGCATTGGCAAAAAGGCCAGCCGCGCATCCAAGCACAATCACAAAGCAAAAACCAAAGAACTGGAATATCACGCCAAGGATCAGGATTTGCATCCAGATCGGGCCAATGACAGGATCGGTGAATTGCGGGATGAAAGCAAAGATGAACAGCATGGTTTTAGGGTTCAAGACGTTGGTCACAAATCCGCGTTTAATGGCAGCTTTGACACTTGGGGCTGCATGGCCTTTGCCTATATCGCCCGTGTTGCACCAAGCTTGCACCGCCAGATAGGCCAGATAAGCCGCACCCAGATATTTTATCGCCACGTAGGATGCAGGATAGGCCAACAGCACTGCCGACACGCCTGCAGCGGCAAGCAAAACATGCAAGGTAACCCCGATGTTCATACCCAATGCGGCCGCCATGCCAATGCGCGGACCACCTGATATGCCACTGGCCGAGATGAACAGAAAATCCACACCAGGCGTCAGGTTCAGCACCAGCCCTGCAATGATAAATGCAGAAATAACCGCCGGGTCAAAACTGGTGATAACTTGCCACATCACCAAGTCTCCAACTGCTCACAATCATCACCCAGATCGTAATAATCACCTTTATCTTTAACAAAAATATGTTTTACCGTGGTTACTCCGGTTTCCCCATCTAGAGTGCCGGCACCGATAGCAATGCTAGGCGTCTCGTCACGCTTATAAAACAGGCTTGATCCGCATTCAGAACAAAACCCGCGTTGCGCCTGTTTTGAAGAGCGAAACCATTTCAACCCGATATCTTTTGTCAGAACAAGTTTGTCTTCCGGCACCGAAGTGGCCGCCCAGAAATGGCCGCTGGTTTTGCGGCATTGGCTGCAATGGCAAGAAGACACCACACGCAGCTGTGCGTGCAATTCATATGTAACAGCCCCGCATTCACATGATCCTTTGTGTATCTTTGTCATCTCTTCCTCCTAATAAACTGGTGGTGCGATCACCCAGATCACAACCGCTTTTTCTGCATGGGGGTTGGCCCATTTATGTGGCTCTTCACGAATACGAAAACTGTCGCCCGTTTCCAGATCAAATTTCTGATCACCTATCCAGACGGTCAGGCGGCCCGAAATGATATAACCAACCTCCTGCGTTGGCCGTGTCAGGAAATCCTGCAACGCGGCACCTGGTTCAAACACTGAGTGAATGACCTCAAAATCATCGGTTAAATCAGGTGACAGTAATTCTTCAACCAAACCGTTGGTGCCGCCACCTATTTTACGCCTTGTACCTTTGCGCACAACACGCCCGACTTCGGTGGCTTCGGTTTTGGTCTGGCCAAAAAAGATAGATAAAGGGACATCCAAAATTTTCGAAATTGATCTCAATTCATCAATAGAAGGGGCGGAAATATCCCGCTCAACCTGGCTCATCCAACCAATCGAACGGCCCAGAGTTTCAGACATATTAATCAAAGTGATGCCACGGGATTTGCGAATACTGCGCAGATCAGCGCCAAGTGAACCAGAGTTTTGCAAAAGATGTGACATGGCAACCCGTGAAATTTAAGGCTATAATTTCACGAAAAATAGTATTTTGCACGTTCAAAAACGACAAATTCTGTCGCTCGTAAAAATTTGATATAAGGATTTGCTAAAAACTGTGACATATGTCACTCATTAAAACTGATAACAACTTTCGTGATCCCATGCTTCGAAACCAACATACATTTCCTAAAGATTCTTTTCTTGGCAGCATCAGCCAGGAAAGTTGGGATGTATTATCAAGTATGTGGCATACAAAACGTTATAAATCCGGACAGTTTATAATTGCCGCTGACGATAATAATTCCGATGTCTTTTTCATCTTGCGAGGGGCAGCACGGGTTACAATTTACACCTCAACCGGGCGGGAAGTGACGTTAATCGCAATTTCGCCTGGGGATAGTCTTGGTGAGTTTGCAGCTATTGATAACGAACCGCGTTCCAGCAGTGTTATTGCATCCGGGGAATGTTATGCCGCTATTTTGACGGCAACTCAATTTCGCGAACTACTAAAAACGCATCCGGATGTTTCTTTTGAATTGCTGAAAATTCTAGTCGGACATTTGCGCGCATTGAACGCCCGCGTGATTGGTTTCAATACAAAATCAGCTGATCTGCGATTACAGGAAGCTCTGTTAGTTCTTGCTGAGCAACATTGTCAGGGGAAAGATGAAATTACGATAGAACGCCCACCAACACAAAGCGAACTGGCGGCGTATATCTTTTCATCCCGTGAGGGGGTAGCGCGTGAAATGGGGCGGTTGCGTAATGCTGGTATCATTGCGCGCCAAAAACGTAGTTTGCATATTCCGTCAATTGAAAACTTACGAAAAACCGTTGCTGGAAATCAATAAATATTTCACCAGTTGCGAAACCGATTTCCTTTCACTAGCGTCCGGGGAACGCCCCATTTATTAAAGGCCGCTTCTAATGACAGACACCATATCAAACCCACCCATTAAAATTGTCCTGAACGGTTTTGGTCGCATCGGCCGCCCGATTTTACGCCTGCTGTCACAAGAAAACACTGATTTTGAATTGGTTGCGATCAATGATATCGCGCCGTTGGAAACCTGCGCTTATCTGTTTCAATACGACAGTGTTTTCGGGCCGTTCCAAGGCACGGTCGTGGTGGGTGACAAGGCATTGATCGTGAACGGGCGCTCTATTCCGTTTTTCCAAACCGAAGATATCGGTACCTTGAATTTATCGGGTGTTGATATTTTGCTGGAATGCACCGGGCAAGTGAACAACCGCAATGATGCAGAACGCGGATTACAGGCAGGCGCGAAAGCTGTGCTAATTTCAGGGCCATCTGATGCGGCGGATATAACGCTGGTTCTGGGTGCGAATGAGGATAAGATGGGTGACCACAAGATTATCTCGAACGCATCATGCACCACCAACGCGCTGGCGCCTTTGTTGCGTGTTCTTGATGAAAATTTCGGCCTTGAAAGCGGCCATATGACAACAGTGCATTGCTATACCGGCAGCCAGCCGACCGTGGATAAACCACGCGGTAATCTGGCGCGTTCACGCGCGGCGGCCCTGTCGATGGTGCCGACCACCACAAGTGCGCAACGGCTAACCAATATGGTTTTACCGCACCTGAAAGGCCGCATTGAGGCGCGTGCAATACGTGTACCAAGTGCCAGTGTTTCAGCGATTGATCTGACGGTGCAGACGAAAAATAGCGTAAGCATTGAAACTGTAAATGCCGTGCTGAAACAAGCGTCAGAAAACGGCCCGGTGTTTGGCTGGATTACCCAGCCATTAGTGTCATGCGACCTGCGCGCGCGGCCAGAATCGTTGATCATCAGTGAACGCGAAACATCCGTATCCGTGGGCGGATTGCTGCGGGTATTTGGCTGGTACGACAACGAGTGGGGCTTTTCCAACCGCATGCTGGATATGGCCAGAATGATGGCCGCGCGGGATTAGGCTGATTTGCGGGTAAACACCCAGTCATTTTCATCTGATAATTTTGGCTGGAATTTATACCCATCCAGATCAAAATCCTTCAGCCCTTCAGGGTCTTCAATGCGGTTCAAAACCATATAACGCGCCATCATACCGCGGGCTTTTTTGGCGAAGAACCCGATCATTTTCAAATCACCATCGCGCTCTTCCTTGAAGGCGGGCGTGATAATGCGCGCGGTCATGTTTTTGCCCGTGGCTTTAAAGTACTCATGTGAGGCGCAATTAATAATAACGCCATTTGCTGCATCATCCAAAGCTGCCCCAATGCGGTCACCCCAATAAGCGTATAGGTTGGCGCCAGCCTTATTTTGCAAACGGCTGCCCATTTCCAAACGGTAGGGTTGCATAAGATCAAGCGGCCTCAGAACACCGTAGAGGCCGGATAATATGCGCAAATGATCCTGCCCATAGGCCACGTCGTCTGCCTCCATATTACTGATCTGAAGCCCTGTGTATGTATCGCCAGCAAAAGCAAAAGCGGCTTGTTTGGAATTAAGGTCGTCAGATGCATGCGCGAATGCAGCAAAGCGGGTTTTGTTCAAGCTGGCTAGATCTTCGCTGATTTTCATCAAGCCGCGCAGATCGGAAACAGATAGTTTGCGGGCGATTTTTGCCAGTTTGTTTGCATCGTCCTGAAACGCAGGCAGGCTTTGCACAAAGCCTTCGGCTAAAGGATCAAAGTTCAGTTTCTTGGCAGGCGACAAAACGGTAAGCATGGCATTCCCCAGTGTGTTCAATGTAAGCATAACAATGTTATGCGCCGCGCCAAGCTTATTTCGCCGCAATCAAGTCTAAAAATGCAACCCCGAAGCGTTCAGCTTTTTTTGTGCCGACCCCTTGCATTGCTTCAAGTTCTGCCAAGGTTCTGGGCCGTTGTTGTGCTATTTTCGATAGGGTTGAGCTGGTGCAGTTCAGATAAGTATCAAAGCCGCTTTCGCCCTTGGCAAGACGTACTTGCGCTTCTTGCAGCTGGTCAAACAATGCACCGGCATCGCGCCCGGCCAGCTTGCGCCGCGTCGGGTGTATATCTTCTTGCGCGCCGGCAATGACTTCCAGAAATGCTTTGCCGTAACGTTCCAGTTTCACCGCACCCACACCTGCGAGCTGCGAAAACCCATCTAGATTTTGCGGCTTTTGTGTCGCCATGGCAATCAAGGTGTTGTCAGGGAATACCACATAAGCAGGGGCCTGAATAGCTTCGGCCAAATAACGGCGTTTGGCTTTAAGGGCGGATAGCAAAGCTTCATCTTCTTCTGCCACCAGTGTTTTTACGCGCGGGGTGTTGCGGGATTGTTTTACAATGGTATCGCGGCGCAATTCGATCTTTTCTTCATCGCGCAAGATCGGACGTGCTGCTTCTGTCATCCGCAAGGCGCCGTAACGTTCCATGTCGGGGCGGATCAAATCATAACCCATCATCTGCCTGAAAATCGCTTGCCATTGGGCTTTGTCGTAATCTTTACCGACCCCAAATGTCGGCAAGGTTTCATGGCCTTTGGCGCGCACTTTGGTGTTTGCGTTGCCTATCAAGATGTCAATCAAATGCACGGAACCAAACCATTCACCAGTGCGCAAAATCGCCGACAGGGCCATGCGTACGGCCAACGTGCCGTCAAACAATTCGGGTGGCTTATCGCAAAGGTCACAATTACCGCAGCTTTCCATTTCATCACCGAAATAACGCAGCAAAACACGGCGGCGGCAGCGGCGTGCCTCGGCCAGACCAAGCAGCGCATTCAACCGGCCGTGATCTGCCTGTTTGCGTTCATTGGGGGCAAGGCCCTCGTCAATTTGCGCGCGCCGCAAACGCACATCATCTGCGCCATATAAGGTCAGCGTATCAGCAGGCTCACCGTCACGCCCCGCGCGGCCAATTTCCTGATAATATGATTCCATTGATTTGGGCAGATCAGCATGCGCCACCCAGCGAATGTCGGGCTTATCAATACCCATCCCAAAGGCTACAGTGGCGCAAACAATCAAACCGTCTTCGCGTTGGAAACGGGTTTCAGCCAGACGGCGATCATCAGGTTGCATCCCTGCGTGATAGTGCAATGCCACATGGCCTTGCGCACGCAATGCCTGCGCCAGCGTTTCGGTTTTTGCCCTTGAGCCGCAATAAATAATGCCTGCTTGATCTTTGTGGGCGGCAACGAAATCCAGCAACTGTTGGCGTGGCTTGTTTTTGGGCGCAAAGGCCAAATGGATGTTGGGGCGATCAAACCCTTTCAGAAATATCTGACAGTCACCGCCCGGAAACAGACGTTCGACAATCTCATCGCGGGTTTCCTGATCTGCGGTGGCGGTGAAGGCGGCCAAGGGCACGTCAAGGGCATCGCGCAGGGTGCCTATACGCAGATAATCAGGGCGAAAATCATGGCCCCATTGGCTGACGCAATGGGCCTCATCCACTGCAATCATTGACACATTGGCACGGCGCAACAACATGGTTGTACCAGGGTTAGCCAGCCGTTCGGGAGCGATATAAAGCAGCTTAAGACGCCCGTCATCAATCGCTTCAAAAACCTCTTCAGTTTCTTCTTCGGTATTGCCAGATGTCAGCGTTCCTGCCGCGACCCCGATGGCTTGCAGTGCGTTCACCTGATCGCGCATCAAGGCAATCAGCGGCGAAATCACTACCGTTAAGCCATCACGGCAAAGGGCTGGCAGTTGAAAGCACAGGGATTTACCGCCGCCCGTTGGCATGATCGCCAAAACGTCTTTGCCCGCAGTGACAGCATCTACAATCTCTTCTTGCCCCTCCCGGAAGCCGTCAAAACCAAAGACATCTTTCAAAAAAGAGGTATGCGCGTTCATGCTTATTTTTCTGTTGGGCTGCTTGTTAACCTAAGACTCGCATATGTAGAATTTGTGAACAAGGGCGATCTCATGGTTCGGTGATAAAGCCCGCGCCATAAAGCTCTGCGCGTGTGGGTTTCCACAGGGTTGTCGCATCGGTTGAAAACGCTTGCTCCAGAAACGTCGCTTCAATGCCGCGCCCCATAAGATATACCTGATCTTTTTGCTGCTCCTCAACCGGGTTAACGGCTTGGTAGCGACCTTCAATATCAAAACGATAACCGTGAAAGCCGATCTCTGCTCCCTTGTGCAATCTGCGTTTTTCACCAGCGGCGAACACAAGCGTGCAAACAGAATAGCAGTAGGTTTTCACCTGTGTTTCCAGTCCCTTCTCTGTAATCAGTTTGCCGATTGTACGCCCTGCAAAAACAATGCCGCCATGACTTTCCAGAGAAATGGTTTTTACGCGTTCGTGCTCGCTTAGGATAATCAGTAGGGCATGGTACATCTGGTAATTCACCTCGCCCCCCAGATAGACGGTATCGCGCTTTAATGTGACAGTGAAATCATCGTCGCCGAAGATGGTTTTGGTGCTTGGCTCTATAAAATAGCGGTCAGCAACGACATCAAGAATTTGAAAGCCCATCATTGTAATGGCCACGCTTATGCCCAGATAGATCCCCCAAGCATCACTCGCCGTTGCCGTATCCGTTCGTGCCAAAGCGGCCCAGCGCGCCCCGCCAACAAGTTGCCAGATCAGCAACAGAGCAATAACCGCAACGCCTAGATTGGCCGCCCAAAGAGGCCAATCTTCAATTGCAAGGGATGACACGATGAAACTGATCGCCAAGAGATTGACAAACAGCGTCATGCCAAACCCAAGTCGCCCTGTCCAATGATCTTTAAAGTAGTTGCGCATTATGGGGCAGCTATAGCACGGATGTTATGCAAGCTGCAAAATATGCACCCAAGTATCGCCGTATTTACGGGCGTCCAGCATATCAAACCCGTCAGGTGCCACCTGTTCGCTACCCTCTTCCCAGACAATTAGCGCGTCATCCGCCAGCCAGCCGCCATCGCGTGCCGCGATCAGAGCATTGGCGCCCAAGTCTTTGCCATAAGGCGGGTCAAGGAAGATCAAATCGTAAGGCGCGCCCACAATCGGGCCAAGTTTGGTGGCGTTGCGGCGAAACAGTTTGGTGGCCCCTATGGCGCGCAGGATGTCGATGTTCTGGCGGATCAAGGCGCGGGCTTTGACACCTTCATCTATGAACAAAACGTAAGTCGCACCGCGCGACAAAGCCTCAAACCCCAAAGCACCTGTGCCTGCGAACAAGTCCAGCACACGGGCGTTTGTGATCGGGTCGCCATAGCCACCGTTCACCAGCAGGTTAAAGATGCTTTCGCGTACCCGGTCTGTGGTGGGGCGCAAATGTGCCGAAACATCGCCTTTACCAACCGAGGCCAATCCCGTGCCCTTATAGCGCCCGCCAATAATCCGCATTACATGAACGGTTTCAGGTCGGTTTCAGGGTCGCCCGCAGCTGCTTTCGGCAGGGTTTTTTCGGCCTCGATAATGCGTTTGCCAATCATATAACCGCGCGGGTCGTTCATTGCATCGACCGCCAGCAATTGATCGCCTTTATAATACCAAAATGAAACCATACCGTCTTTGTCACCTTGTCGCGTGATCACGTCATCATAGCCGACGTTCAGACCCGCGATTTGCAGTTTCACATCGAACTGGTCTGACCAGAACCACGGTTTTGCGTTATAATCCTGATCCGCACCCATGATATTTTGGGCAATCACTTCGGCCTGATCAATCGCATTGGGCACGCTTTCCAAACGAATGCGCCCGCCCTTGTAAGGAAATGATGCACAATCGCCTGCAGCCCAGATATTAGGGATGGAAGTCCGGCCCTGCGCATCGGTTTTAATGCCGTTTTCAATCGTGACACCTGCGGCTTCGGCCAAGGCAATGTCGGGCATAATGCCGACGCCGACGATAGCAAAATCAATATCCAGCGTAGTGCCATCGGTTAGTTTGGCCCCTGTCACACGGGTCTTGCCCACCAAGTGATCAAGGCCGACGCCTTCGATAATCTTGACACCTTTGGCAGTGTGCAAAGCGCGGAAATAATCCGAGGTTTGGGTACAGGCCACACGTTGCAAAATCCGGTCGGCCATTTCAACCAGCGTCACTTGCAAGCCTTTTGAGGCCGCCACCGCCGCCGCTTCTAGCCCGATATAACCGCCACCGATGATCAGCACATGTTTGCCTGCGCCGAATTCTGGCGCCATGGCATCGACATCAGCCAGGCCGCGCACAACATAAACACCGTCCAGTGTACCGCCAATGGCAGCAGGCAAGTGGCGTGGCAAAGACCCCGTGGTCAGAACCAGATAGTCGTAGGCCAAGACCTCATCACCGATTGTAACTGCGTTATCTTGGATTGCTGTAACAACCTCACCTTTGCGCAATGTGATCCCGTTTTTACCATAAAACGCTTCTGGTTTCAGATAAAGCCGCTCCAGATCCATTTCCCCTAGCAGATATTTCTTTGACAACGGTGGGCGTTGGTAAGGCGGTGCATTTTCGGCCCCGATCAAGGTAATCTCACCATCAAAGCCCAAGTTACGCAGTTTTACCACCAGCGAACTGCCGGCTTGCCCTGCACCTACAACAACCACATGCGCCATGAATATAAACCCTTCGTGATACCTCTGGCTTCATACCAGTGTTCAATCTATATATCAGTGCAATACAAACTCAACTTAGAAAGCGACACCTCATGCCATTATCTGTCGGAGATAAACTGCCCGCCACTTCGCTTGGGCGTCTTGCGCCGAACGGCCCTGAACAAGTTAACCTAAACACAATGATCGCAGGTAAGAAGGTTGTGATTTTCGCCTTGCCCGGCGCCTTTACCCCCACATGTTCTGCGGCCCATATGCCCAGTTTTATTCGTACCGCTGATCAATTGCGCGACAAAGGTGTGGAGGCGATTATTTGCATCTCTGTGAACGACATATTCGTGATGAACGCTTGGGCTGATGCCACGGGGGCAACTGATGCGGGCGTTCATTGCCTTGCAGATGGGGACAGCAGCTTTACCATTGCTATGGGCATGGACTATTCAATGCCCGCGTCCGGTATGATGTCCCGTTCAAAGCGCTACGCAATGATTGTGGAAGACGGCATTATCACCACGCTGAATGTGGACGAAGTGCGCGGCGTCTGCAATATATCGGGTGGTGAAACCATTCTTGACCTGCTTTAGGTCAGGCAAGCCTGTCCATCATGTGGGCCAGCTTGATATCTAGTTCTGATAAGCCGTCCACACTATGGGTTGTCAGCACCACATCAACACGGTTGTAAACGTTTGACCATTCGGGATGATGGTTCCACTTTTCCGCATACATCGCGATACGGGTCATCCAACCAAAGGCCTGATTGAAGGTTTTGAATTTATAGCTGCGTTCTATTGCATCACGGCCTGTGACCATATTCCAATCGCCCGCCAGCAAATCGGCCAGTTCTGTTGTACGCCCCGCTTCTGTCAATTTCTTAACCATCATACCCTCCTAAACAGGTTCCATATCCTCTTGCTCGGTCGGTGTTGGCGTATGATTGAAACTGTAACCCGTTGCACAGGCTTCCACACCGCCAAGCTCTGCGATACGCCGCTTTTGATCTGCAAAACACCAGGCGTTTACCTTTTCTGGGTCGCATATTGCGCGCAATCTTTCCTCGCCTTCTTTCCATGCGGTTTGAATGACAAGATCATTCACGCCCGCAACAGCAAGGTTAGTTAA
The DNA here is from genome assembly GCA_964195605.1 of uncultured Amylibacter sp. Classification (GTDB taxonomy): domain Bacteria; phylum Pseudomonadota; class Alphaproteobacteria; order Rhodobacterales; family Rhodobacteraceae; genus Amylibacter. The sequence continues at coordinate 11,126 of CAXMSA010000020.1, read as the reverse complement.
CTCATGCGGGTCGTTGGTCAGATTAAACAATTGCGACTCATGCCCGACATAATAAACAAATTTCCAGTGATCCCAACGTACCATGAACGTTCCCGTAGTTGAACCGCCATCATGGTATTCGCTGAATATCGTTCTGTCGGGATCATCCACATTATTAGCGATTTCCAACAACGAGACCCCCGGCAGCGCATTACTTTGGGTGTCAGGTTCAATACCTGTCACTTCAACAGCCGTTGCCGCAATATCCAGCAATGTCGTTCCAGTTTTAACTCGTCGACCGGCGGGAACACCGGGGCCAGTTGCAATCATCGGCACACCGACAGAGGCTTCATACATCACTTGTTTGGTCCAAAACCCCTGATCCCCCATCATGTCGCCATGATCGGAGATATAGACAACAACCGTATCTTCAGCCTGACCGCTGGTCTCCAGTGCGGCCAGCATACGGCCCACACAATCATCCATAAAACTGGTCAACCCGTAATAAGCGACCTTGGCTTCACGCATTTTCTGTTCATCGAAATAGCGGTCATAATTGAAGAAGTTTTTAATGTTTTTTAACTCTGAATGATCCGGGTCCACATGCTCACCATATCCCACAGGCAAATCAATATAGGCAGGATCATACATATCGTAATATTCCTGCGGTGCTGTCAGCGGGTAATGCGGGCTGACCAGTGACACGAATGCCGCCCATGGCTTTTGCGACCCTTTTCGCGCATCCAACCAATTCTCTGCGGCGGCAGTTATCGCCAGATCATAGTCGGTATAGCTACTGTCGCCCGCCCCCACATCTTCGGCCAGTTCACTGGCCGAGGTATAGTCAGGTGGGTCTTCGCGCAGCAAGCCAACAGTCCAGCCAACACCGCCGACAACATGCATTGGAATTATCTCTTCACTAAAACCGTTGTCATCTTCACCCGAGCGGAAATGCAGCTTGCCGATTGAGGTTACATCCACACCCTGATCGCGCAGTTGCCGCATCCAGCTGCGGACATTGCCATCATAGGGGGTTGCACTGTCCCAGTGACCGATTTTGTGAACATGATCGCCGCAAGCAAGGCTGGCGCGTGTTGGCACACACATCGGGGACGGCGTATAAGCGTTTTCAAATACAGCCCCGCGTGCGGCCAACGCATCTAGATTAGGCGTTTTCACAATCGGATGCCCGACACATCCCATCACATCTTTGCGGTGCTCGTCCGAGATTATAATTAACAGGTTTTTCGGCAGCTTATCTTTAGATGTGTTCACAATCTGCACTCCAGCTTTTCACATTCAAGCTACGCGCAGCAGTGTTGTGATATCAAGTCCGATAATACGGCATTCAATATGACGACAACAAGCGTTCCAGTCACATACGCCTTAAGACTGCGCCTGTTTTACCAAAGCGTCAAACAACCGTTGTTGGGTTTCATCATCTGCGGCCGATTGTTCAGGATGCCATTGCACCGCGATACACCACGGATGCGATGACAATTCGACCGCCTCGACAATCTCATCAACTGAGGTTGCGATAACAGTTAACGCGCCTGCCACTTTACCCATTGCCTGATGATGCCCCGATGTCGTGTGAACATGCGTAGTTCCCATCGCCTGTGCCAGTTTCGAACCTGCCACAACATGCACATCATGCATGGCCCACAACCCATCAGGAGCACGGTGAATATCATCTTCGATATGATCGGGCAGATGTTCAAGCAGTGTACCACCAAGGGCCACATTCAATAATTGTGCCCCGCGACAAATGCCCAGAATCGGCAAGTCAGGCAATGTGATCGCATGATTGATCAACTCTAACTCGACACTGTCGCGCAATATGTCATGTGGCAACAGATCAGGGTGATCCTCGGCCCCGTCATAGAAGTTGGGATGAATATCAGCCCCGCCGGAAAAGATAATCCCGTCCAGATGCGCAAGCAAGCTTTGCGCACTGCCTTCAAGCGGCGGAATGATAACGGGAATACCACCTGCCCGCATCACTGCATCCGCATAAGGGGTAGGTGATGAAAAATGTGCGGCATTATGTGCGTTTTTTATCGACATTTCCACAAGACCATAGCCGGTGATACCAATGACTGGTTGTTTCGCGTTGCTCATTCCATCCCCCAAAACAAATTCGCGCATGTTTCAAGCATCACGCCATCACGCAGCAGTTCCGCTATTTTCGCCCCGTTTCTGGTAATACCGATTACCTGTGCCTTTGTTAAGTCTCTGTTACCAAGGATCATGGTTTTTTCCGTCATTCATTATCTGCTTCACTTAGCGTTTTCCTGAACGGGCCGTAATCTGTCAAGACCTCTATTTCTTCATCCACCGCATCACGTTCCGCATCCAGATAAGACGCGATTGCACGGCGAAACCCCGGCTCTGCAATCCAGTGCAGCGAATAGGTTGGTTTAGGCATATAGCCGCGCGCCAGTTTATGCGCACCTTGCGCACCTGCCTCAACCCGCTGCAACCCGTGTTTGATCGCGTAATCTATCGCCTGATAATAACAAACTTCAAAATGCAGGCAGGGGTGGTCTTCAGCACAGCCCCAGTAGCGGCCATAAAGGCAATCGGCCCCGATAAAGTTCAACGCACCGGCCACCCAGCGGCCTTTGCGTTCACACATCACCAGCAGAACCTGATCGCGCATTTGTTCTTGTATGATATCAAAAAAGTTGCGGGTCAGGTATGGAACCCCCCATTTGCGCGCACCGGTATCTTGATAGAACTGCCAGAACGCATCCCAATGTTCCGGTTGGATTTGATCGCCTGTTAGTGAAACGATTTGCCCACCGAAATCTTGCGCTGTTTTGCGTTCCTTGCGGATATTTTTGCGCTTGCGAGATGACAGCGCCGCCAGAAAATCCTCAAAGCTTTGATAGCCGTCATTCAACCAGTGAAACTGCTGTCCCGTGCGTTGCAGCAGCCCAAGTTCTGCGCCAAGATCAAATTCATCTTCTGTGCAAAAAGTCATATGCAGGGATGACAGTTGATTATTTATCGCCATTTGCACCGCTGCTTGCACCAATGCAGAACGCCCCACATCTTCATAGCCTTCGCGGCATAGCAACCGCCGCCCCGTGACCGGCGTGAACGGAACCGCCGCCTGTAGCTTGGGGTAATAGGCCCCGCCAGCCTGTTCATATGCATGTGCCCAATTATGGTCGAACATATATTCACCTTGCGAATGGGATTTGGCATAAAGCGGCATGACTGCGATCGCTTTATCGCCAAGCTGTGCGACCAGATGGTGTGGTTCCCAACCAGTTTGGCGCCCGACCGAGCCGCTATCCTCTAACGCGCGCAAAAACCGGTAGGTTGTGAAAGGGTCTATATGGTTTGCACAGGCATCCCAGTCAGCTTGCGCAATATCCGACAGGCCTTGCAATACTGTAACCGTAATTTTCGTTTGATCAGACATTTATGGGCTACTTTATGCTAAATATCCCTCAAAAGTAACATTATCCGCCACTTGTCGGGCAACTTCTTCAATCATTGCCGTGCGCACCGTCCAGCAAATAACCGAGGCACCGCATTCTTTACGATAGGTCACAACCACATCTTCCAGGTAATGAACATTATGCGAAATAAAGCAGGCCCCGACACGATCATAATCAGGGATGCCCGCAAGTTCCATGCGGCGGCCTTCGGGTACAAAAAGCAAATCCTTGGCCAGAAAACTACCCGTCACCAAGCCACGCGGAATATCCGGTGCAAACTCAGCGCATTTGGCAATGGAATGCGGGTTGAAAGACATCAAAACCACAGGGCCATCATAATTGTTCAAAAGCGTACAGGCCGCCTGCTCCAAAGCACCGACATTCGGGCCCAAAGCGCCATCTTGGTCTTTGATCTCAACAACCAACGGTACACGCCCGTCAATGAACTTCAGAAAGCTTTCAAGTGTCGGAATGCACGCATCAACACCATGCTTTAGCTGCATAGTTTCCAGCTCTGCTGCCGTGCGTTGTGCCACTGCGCCCAATTCATGGGTCAACCGTTCCAAGGAATAATCATGGAACACCATGGGAACGCCGTCCTTGGACATTTGCAAGTCAATCTCTATGCAGTAGCCACGCTCAATAGCCGCGGCGGCCCCCGCTATTGAGTTTTCCGGCCGTCCGTCTGTTACATCATGCAAAGTACGGTGGGCAATCGGGGATTTTAAAAATACGTTCGGGATCATCAGGCGGAAATCTGGAATATGCCTTCAACCTCGACGGCCACGCCTAAAGGAAGCGATGCACAGCCAACGGCGGCACGCGCATGCGCACCCATATCACCAAACACTTCTGCCATAAGATCTGACGCACCGTTGATCACCATAGGGTGGCCAGTAAAATCGGCTGTCGCATTCACAAAGCCGCCCAGTTTCACAACCTTAACAACCCGGTCAAGATCACCACCACACGCAGCACACAATTGAGCAATCAGGTTCAGGCCGCAAACACGCGCGGCTGCCGCGCCATCTTCCACAGAAGTGTCGTCACCCAACTTACCGCAGATCAGACCGTTCGCATCTTTTGAGATTTGGCCGGAAATATAAACCATATCCCCAACCACAACATATGGTACATAATTGGCCGCAGGTGCAGGCGCATCTGGCAATTCAATTCCCAACTCATTTATGCGTGTTTCGATTTTTCCCGTCATCGGAGATTCCTTTTAAAGATATGTCATTTGCATAGTTGCAACAGATTTGCACGCGCGTCACCTATTATTGTGATAAATTGTGGGTGAATGTGGACAGATTTTTGCAAAATGATATGTTAAGGGTTAATTTAGATAATTAGAGCGAACCAGTGGCATTGAGGAAAACATCATTATTCGGGCTAACCCGTGGAATTACTTTAATTTTTGCGGTCGTATGCACCTTGTCTGCTTGTGCATCTCTTGAGCAAATTTCCAAAACCGAAATTAATGACCCTTATGAAAAATCGAGCCGTAAGGTCCATGCTTTCAATAAAGGTCTGGATAAAGCCCTTATTGGCCCTACCGCAAAAGGCTATACAACCATAACCCCGCCTTTGCTGGTGCGTATAATTGGTAATCTTGCCGGGTACATCGGATTGCCGGGTCAGGCTGTTAATAATGTTCTTCAAGGAAATGTAAAAGGGCTGGGCGAAACCGTGCTGACCTTTACCCTAAATACCCTAACGTTCGGCATGGGTGATCTTGCCTCAGAAGCGGGTGTGCGTGACAATAATGCTGACTTCGGCCAAACCTTAAGTGTTTGGGGCGCCAAACAGGGTATTTACCATGAAATTCCAGTTCTTGGGCCAAGCACCACGCGTGATACGGTTGGGTTCTTTGTTGATCTGGCGATAAACCCTGTGAACCTGTTAGAATCAAGCAACGCACGTTGGGCAGGCTTTGGCTTTACGGTGCTTGATCGTCTGGGTGACCGCAGTCAATATTCTGAGTTCTTTGAAGAAACTCTTTATAATTCAGAAGACAGTTACGCCACAGCACGATCATTTTACTTGCAGAACCGTAATTTCTTCCTAAATGAAGGTGTGACCGAAGATAGTCTGGAGGATCCCTTTGCTGATTTCTAAATTCATAAACCGCAGAATTTTTCTGGGTGGTTTCACAACATCTGTAGCATTGGCAGCATTTTCCACTGCGGGATTTGCACTTACAAAACAAGAAGCTGAAAAACTGATCGAGCATTTGTCGAATGACATTTTTACGGTCATCAATTCCGGCAAGTCAGGTAATGCGATGTATCGTGACTTTGACCGTGTTATGGGCAAATATGCCGCGATCAACGCGATTGCGCGCACGGTTTTGGGCCCGCCGTGGCGCTCTGCAACATCTGCGCAACAAAAGGCATATATAAAGGCGTTTCGGGGTTATCTTTCACGTAAGTACGGCAAGCGTTTTCGTGAGTTTATCGGCTCTGAGATTAAAGTTGTCAGTGCCAAGAAGGTAAAATCAGGCGTGCTGGTAAAAAGCGTTGTGAAATTCCAAGGCTCTGCACCTTTCTCGGTTGACTGGCAGGTGTTTGAACGCGGCGGCAAACAGCAAATGTTTGATCTTTATATTGAAGGTATCAGCATGATCAAATCTGAACGTGAAGAGGTCGGCTCGATGCTGGACCGAAGCGGCAGAAAGATTGATAAACTGATCAAAAAGCTTAACGCTGCGGGCTAACCGCTAATTCTTTCGTTTAAATATGCCGAGTAATTTTTTCATAATTGTCTCGGCATCTTCTTCTGCTTTTCGCAGATCACGTGCAATTCTGCCAGGCAATGTTAAATTGTCATTTATACCTTCCAGAATATCTTGCGCTGTTCCCGGCAACGGATGCAGCATTGGTAAAGGTCTGGACGGTAAGCCTTCGTGTACACGCACCATCGTCTCGCGCCATATATCTGCGGGCAAGCCACCACCTGTTACGCCTGTCAGTTTGGAGTTATTATCGTTCCCCATCCAGACACCAGTTACATAATCCGCAGTAAAGCCGATAAACCACGCATCGCGCGCACCTTGGGTTGTGCCGGTTTTACCTGCCGCTTCACGCCCTTCCAACCTAGCGCGGCGACCGGTGCCTTTTTCAACTACCTGGTTCATCATATAGATCAGTTCTGCTGACGACTTATCACTGATAACCCGTTTTCCGGCCCCACTTATTTTACCCATCAAGGGCGTTGTATCACCCTGAATACTTAGGCTCATAACACCATATGGGTTAGAGCTTACACCAGAGTTCAAAATACCAGCATAAGCCCCGGTCATTTCTAATAATGTTGCCTCCGACGCCCCCAATGCAAGTGCCGGCCCCGAAGCAATTTTGTTTTCAATCCCAAAATCTTGTGCCAAAGCCCTCACTTTATTACGACCGATACTTTCGGATATTTTAACCGCAGCAACATTCACAGAGCCTGTTAGTGCCTCAGTAAATGTAATCGGTCCCCTGAACTTTCGGTCGTAATTATTGGGCGCGTAGGGCTTAGAACCCGGAATATCGATGGTATAAGGTTCATCTATAACAATCGAGTCATAGCGAAATCCATTTTCCAAAGCCGCTGCATAAACAAATGGCTTAAAGGATGAACCGGTTTGGCGTAAAGCCTGTGTCGCGCGGTTAAACCCGCCTGCCATTCCCAGATTGCGACCACCCACAATCGCCCGTACAGCACCGTCACGCGACATCACAACAATTGCAGCCTGGGCTTTTGATCCTGCCTTGACTTTATTCTCAAATACAAACCCCAAGGCCTGTTCTGCGGCTTTTTGTATGCGCTCTTCAAACGTGGTTTTGATCACAAGATCTTCGGTTGTATCCTTAAGAATAAAATCGGGGCCGCTTTCCATGATCCAGTCTGCAAAATATCCACCCGCACGTTTTTCTGCCACCGCTGAAAGCTTTGCTGGGTTGTTTTTTGCAGATATGGCTTGGCCTTTGGTTAAGTACCCCTGATTTTCCATCAACGATACAATCAGATTTGCGCGATTCTGCGCACGGCCCATATTACGCGTTGGGGCAAATCTCGACGGGGCTTTTAACAAACCCGCCAACATCGCCGCCTCAGACACGGATACAGTGCGTGCAGATTTCGCAAAATAACGCTGACTTGCAGCTGCAAACCCGTAAGACCCCGCACCCAAGTAAGCCCGGTTCAGGTAAATCGATAAAATTTCATCCTTGGTGTATTTCAGTTCCATCGCGATAGCCATGGGAACCTCTTTAACCTTACGTTCCATTGAACGCAGATCAGAAAAATACACCCGCTTGGCAATCTGCTGGGTAATGGTTGAGCCACCATTTCCTGACAAGGGCGAACGGCCTGCTGCCATGTTGATACGCATCGCCCCTAAAATACCGCGTGGGGAAATACCAAAGTGACGGTAAAACCGTTTATCCTCGGTCGCAATCACAGCGTTTTTCAAATGCGGAGAAACTGTCGTTGCAGACACCAATCCACCAAACTGATCCCCGCGCCATGCAAAAACCGCGCCACTGCGATCCAACATTGTCACAGAGCCGCGCTTGCGGTCATCCATCAAAGCCATAGCCTCTGGCAGGTCTTTGTAATAATACGCAACCCCTGTCCCAAGCACTAAAGCCAGCACTATGCTTGCACGTAGCGTAACCCACCAGATCGCGCGCAATATGCTATTCAGTATCGCATAGAAAAACCCCTTGATACCGCCACGGGATTTTTTTGGTTTTTTACTGCGCTTCTTTTTCGGCATCTTTTTTGGCACTTCCGCGAAATGCTTCATAGGTGCTATCAAAGGAGGCTTGTTATTACCTTTATTGGCCATGACTGCTCTGTATCTGCTTTATTTTCTTTTTTACGAATCTATGCGTTCTAGGCAGCTTTGTAGAGTACTTATATCAAGATAGACCCAACAGTTTATGCCTATTTAATAATCATTACCATATCTAAGCCTATTTTTTAGGCAAAAACCCAGATAATTTTACATATCACGCCCCGATTAATTGAAACACACGCTTGGGCATCGCTTAGTGACCGACATCATATACAGGCAGGCTACCAGAGTTTGCCGCAGAAAGAAGGTCACATGAAACTTATCATTGCAACAATTAAACCATTTAAACTGGATGAGGTACGCGAAGCCCTTTCCGATGCAGGCGCAACCGGAATGATGGTCACCGAAATCAAAGGATATGGGGCGCAGTCGGGTCATACGGAAATTTATCGCGGTGCTGAATATGCGGTTAATTTCGTCCCGAAAGCGCGCATTGAATTGGTTGTAACCGATGATCTGGTCGACACCATCCTGTCTACAATCGAGACCGCTGCAAAAACCGGCAAGATCGGGGACGGCAAGATATTTGTGCTGAATGTAGAAGAGGCCCTGCGCGTGCGCACTGGCGAAACCGGCACTGAAGCCATCTAATCAAGGAAATCAAAATGAATACTATTCTTAAACCTCTATGCCTTGGCCTGATGGCAGCGGCTTTACCCGTTACCGTATTTGCCCAAGAAGCGTCCACTATTGTACCAAGCGAAGTCAGCTATATCTTAACCACCATATTGTTCCTGATTGGCGGCTTTCTGGTGTTTTTCATGGCCTGCGGCTTTGCCATGTTGGAAGCCGGGTTGGTGCGTTCTAAAAACGTCACAATGCAGCTGACCAAAAACATGGGGCTGTTTGGGCTGGCTTGTATTTTCTACTATCTTATCGGCTTTAATCTGATGTACCCGGGCGACGCATGGGTCATTTCGGGCTTACTGGGCAGTTTCAGCCCGACAGTATTAGAGGCTGTAGGCCTTGCTGCTGAGGATGCCGATCTGTCTTACGCCACTGTTGGCTCCGACTTTTTCTTTCAGTTGATGTTCTGTGCCGCCACCGCATCGATCGTATCAGGTGCAGTTGCGGAACGGATCAAATTATGGCCGTTCCTGATCTTCACGGTGATCTTAACCGCCCTGATCTACCCGATCCAAGCATCCTGGAAATGGGGCGGTGGTTTTCTTGAGCAAAGCGGATTTCTGGATTTCGCTGGTTCCACGGTTGTGCATTCCGTTGGCGGCTGGGCGGCTCTTGCAGGTGCGCTGATCTTAGGTGCGCGTATCGGCAAATATAAAGACGGCAAAGTCTTTCCGATGGTTGCTTCAAACCTGCCGATGGCCACATTGGGTACGTTTATTCTGTGGTTGGGCTGGTTCGGCTTTAATGGCGGCTCACAACTGGCAATGGGATCTGTTGGTGATGTTGCAGACATCAGCCGTATCTTTGTCAACACCAATGCCGCTGCCGCCGCAGGCTTAATTGCCGCCCTGATCCTGACACAAGTGATTTATAAGAAACCCGATCTGACCATGATACTGAACGGCGCATTGGCAGGATTGGTTTCAATCACCGCAGAACCCTTGACCCCAAGCATCGGGGCCGCATCCCTGATCGGGGCTGTGGGTGGTGCGATTGTGGTCTTCGGCGTGCCACTTCTGGATCGCTTGAAAATCGACGACGTGGTCGGCGCCATTCCGGTTCACTTGTTCTGTGGTATCTGGGGCACCATCGCTGTGGTCTTCACCAACAGTGATGCAACACTGGCCAAACAGCTTTACGGGATCATGGTTGTGGGCACCTTCACTTTGGCTTTATCAGCCGCCGCATGGTACATCTTGAAAGTCACAACAGGCATTCGCGTGACAGACGAGGAAGAGATCACGGGGCTGGATAAAACCGAACTGGGTATGGAAGCTTACCATATCGAAGCTTAATTCTTGATTGACAACACAATAAAAGCTGGCCTTTCGGGGCTGGCTTTTCCATTTTATTTGAAATGTATGGTGGTGATGTGCGCAGTCTCAAGCTATCCAGTCTCGGCCAAAATCAGGCTGCCCATATGTGTAGTAATGCTTCGCTTTTGTTACAAGTCAAGTCGCGCAATTATGGTATTTTGAGACGCGTTAGACTTAGTCTGACAGTACCATTTATTTAATATTCATTGGCTCAAATGGCCATGGTCTTAGAAAGTCCGCTCATTTCAGTTTTACCCAATTGAGCAAGTGTCAAACTAATCTCTTCAGCAATAAGACCACAATATTGTTTAAGGCCAACCTCTCCTGCGGCAGCTATCGCAAATTGTATTGCGCGGCCAAAGAATACGAAATCTGCCCCCATAGCGTAAGCTTTTATGACATCTTCTCCAGATCTAAGACCTGTATCGTAGAATAGCGGAAAGTCAGTGCCAACGGCTTGGCGGATGTCTCGTAGTGCTAAAATGGGAGGCCGCGCGCAGTCACATTGACGCCCGCCATGGCCGGATACTTGGATTGCATCCACCCCCATTGCTTCTAATCTTAGAGCATCTTCAACGGAGGTAACACCCTTTGCGATTAGATTACCGTCCCATTGATCACGTAAGCGTTTTAAAAAAGCCCAATCCGCAGCGGCGCGGCTTTCTGTGCGGTCAAACTCAAATCCTGGTGTTGTGAAATTCGCCAGCTCAGGTTTGCCATGGTACAAACTGGATAGTGACCATTGTGGATGTAACGCAAAATCGATAAATTGTTTTGGCCCGATCCGAAATGGCATTTTAAATCCACGGCGCAATTCACGTGGGCGGCGGCCCACCTCGGGCACATCAAGCGTTATGATTAGTGTACGATAACCCGCAGCTTTTGCCCGTTCAACCAATCGGGTTGTAC
>CAXMSA010000019.1:17654-29007 GCA_964195605.1 uncultured Amylibacter sp. | reverse complement strand
GTTACGCTGAAAACCTTACCAAGCTGGACAGAAAGCTGGGGTGATTTCAAGGCCCGCAACCCAGAATCACAAGTGATGCGTGCGCCTAAATTCAATCGTAGATACGGCTCAAACCCCTATGCGGGCTATGATACTGGGCGGCCTTTCCTATATAAAGGTGAAGATCCACCACATGATATTCACCCGCTTGCGCGTGTCGTTGTCGTCGGTCGCCGTACATGGCCGTTGGAGCGGTTTAAGCATACCCAGATCATCACTGAAGCGGGCTTGCAGATTTCGTGGAAAGCAGGCACCGCATCAGCACTGGACAGTCGCAATATTGCCATGGGTAGGGATGTGGGGGCTATACGTGTGCGCGATGCAAAAACTGGCAAAGACATCGCCCATGACGTTGCCTTTGCCTTTTCTTTTCATGCGTTCCACCTGCAGGGCAAGTGGATGCTAGGTGATTAATTTCACCAAAGCATGACGTTTCTTGCTGGATGATATTTTCGGTGTGGCGGCAATATCATCGGCTGTCAGCATTAACCCTGCGTCTGACACAGGTGCATCGTTCAGTTTAGCACCACCACCCGCTATTGCGCGTTTGGCGTCTTTGCCGCTGGCCACAATACCCGAACGTACAAGTAATTGAGTGAAGCTAATGCCGTCACCAATATCCGCCGCACTTAATTCCAGTGTTGGCAGATCGTCACCAACCCCACCTTTTTCGAACACTTCATGTGCGGTTGCCTCTGCCGCAATCGCAGCCTTTGCGCCGTGGCAAAGCGTGGTTACTGCATTGGCCAAAGTGATCTTGGCCCGATTGATCTCGGCCCCTTCCAACGCGCCCAAGCGGTTGCATTCATCCATAGGTATTTCAGTGAACAATGCTAAAAACTTACCGACATCGGCGTCCAGCGTATTGCGCCAGAACTGCCAGAATTCGTAAGAGCTAAGCTTATCCTCATTCAGCCAGATCGCCCCGGTTGCGGATTTACCCATTTTAGTGCCGTCTGCTTTGGTCAACAAAGGTGTGGTTATGCCGAAAACCTGATTTTGGTTAATGCGCCGTGTCAGGTCTATTCCGTTGACAATATTGCCCCATTGGTCAGACCCACCCATTTGCAGTCCAACATCATATTTCTGGTTTAATTCCATAAAGTCATAGGCTTGTAATAACATGTAGTTAAATTCAAGGAAGGTCAGCGGTTGTTCACGATCAAGGCGCAACTTCACGCTTTCCATCGCAATCATCCGGTTGATGGTAAAATGCTTGCCGAAGTCACGCAGAAATGCGACGTAATTCAGGTTGTCCAGCCAATCGGCGTTATTGACCATAATGGCATCAGTGTCACCATCACCAAAATCAATGTATTTGTCGAAAACCTTGCGAATGCCCGCAATGTTTTGGTCAATTGTTTCAGCCGAGATCAACTGGCGGCTTTCATCTTTACCAGACGGATCCCCGATCTTGGTAGTGCCACCGCCCATCAAGATTACCGGCGCGTTGCTGGTATTTTGCAGCCAACGCAGCATCATGATCTGGATCAACGATCCGATATGTAGGCTGGTCGCGGTTGCATCAAAGCCGATATAGGCGCGCAAAGGGCCCTTGAGCAGGCGTGTGTCGAGCCCCTCCAGGTCTGTGCAGTCCTGTAAGAAGCCCCGTTCGACCATAACGGTCAAAAACTCTGATTTGGGCTTGTAAGTCATGTGTTTATCGTCCTTTGATACATATGTTAGCGGTGTATACCGTGAATTGCGTGAAAGGGAAGAGCATTGGCACGATTTGATCCGATTTGGGCTTTGGGATTGATGTCAGGCACCTCTATGGATGGGGTGGACGGTGCGATGGTAATGACCGACGGGCAAAGCATTCATGGCTTTGGCGACAGTTATTTCCGGCCTTATTCAGCAATCGAGAAAGACACGATTGCGGCAGCACAAGGGTTATGGCCGGGGGATGATCCGGCGGTTCTGGCGGCAGCGGAAAAAACTGTGCGTGAAGCACATCTTGAAGTGATTGCACGGTTTACAGAAGCAAAAACCGTGGGATTTCACGGACAAACTTTAGCACATGATCCTGATGGCGGGCGCACGCATCAAATTGGCGATGGCGCGCAATTGGCCAGTGCCGCGCAAAAACAGGTTGTTTGGGATTTTCGAAGTGCAGACATGTTAGCAGGCGGGCAGGGCGCGCCGCTGGCCCCTTTCTTTCATCATGCCTGTGCGCGGCAATTAGGCATGCAACAGCTTGTGGCATTCGTAAATCTGGGCGGTGTGGGAAATGTGACATTGGTAGACGGGTCAAAATATTCACCTGAAGGGGCAGAGGCATTACTGGCTTTTGATACCGGACCTGCAAATGCGCCGATCAATGATCTGGTCTTTGCGCAGCTTGGAATAGAATATGATAAGGACGGTGCCATTGCCGCAAAGGGTGTTGTAAACACCGCTGTTCTGGAACAAGTCTTTCAAGATGAATATTTTTCAACAAAGCCGCCTAAATCACTGGATCGTAATAGTTTTAAACAGTTACCTTCTTTGATTACAACTTTGTCTGTTGAAGATGCGGCAGCCACTTTAACCGCCCTAGCCGCATCTTGTGTATATGCCGCGCAAATGCACTTCCCCGATGATCCGTTTCGCTGGTTCATCAGCGGTGGCGGGCGTAAAAATATATCATTGATGAACGGATTAAAGCAACGGCTGGATCAACCAGTTGATGCGGTTGAAGCTGTTGGCCTGGATGGCGATATGTTGGAAGCGCAGGCATTTGGTTATCTGGCCGTGCGGGTTTTACGCAGTTTGCCAACATCATCCCCCACCACAACAGGCTGCAATGCGCCTATTTGTGGGGGGATAATATCTGAACCGTAATTAACGTGTGGTTTCTGTTAAGCGGCGGCGAACGTATTCGTCGACAGTTTGCAGCATTAAATCCATATGCTCTTCTTGTTTAAAGAAGTGATCAGCGCCTTCCAATACCTCATGGGTAATGGTGATACCTTTTTGTTCATGCAGTTTGGAAACCAGTTCTTCTGTATCCACAGGCGGTGCCACGCGGTCAGAAGAGCCATTAATCATCAGGCCGGATGCAGGGCATGGGGCCAGAAAGCTGAAATCATACATATTTGCGGGTGGTGACGCGCTGATAAAACCAGAAATCTCAGGGCGGCGCATCAGAAGCTGCATCCCGATCCATGCGCCAAAGCTGAAACCTGCAACCCAACAATGTTTGGCATTGGGGTTTATCGCTTGTAAGTAATCAAGGGCTGAAGCCGCATCTGACAATTCGCCAATACCTTGATCATATTCGCCTTGCGAACGCCCAACGCCGCGAAAGTTGAAACGCATCACGTTAAAACCCATATTATAAAACGCATAATGTAGGTTATAGACCACTTTATTGTTCATCGTGCCGCCAAACTGCGGATGTGGATGCAAGATTATGGCAATGGGCGCATCTTTGATATCTTTTTGCGGATGATAGCGGCCTTCCAAGCGACCTTCAGGGCCGGGGAATATTATTTCTGGCATTATGCAGGGCACTCCAATTTTTGTAAGTCTTAAGTGTTTACTAATAGTTGACAGTAACACTCGGAAACTTTAGAACCATTCTAAATTAGAGCATTTTTACGCCCTTTATCAAGCATTACTGACTAAGGCCTCATATCGCGCTCGTCAACCAAAACGACAGGAAAGTCCCGTGAAACTCAGCACAAAAGGCAGGTATGCGATGATTGCGCTGGTAGATATAGCTCTTGAAGGGGCAAATGGCCCGGTTTCTTTGGCGGAAATTTCCAAACGACAAGACATATCGCTGAACTACCTAGAGCAATTATTCGTTAAATTGCGCCGTGCGGGGTTTGTCGATTCTATCCGCGGGCCGGGCGGTGGCTATAAATTAGCCAAAACACCTGATGCCGTTCGTGTGTCTGCGGTGCTGGAAGCTGTGGATGAAAGTATGGATGCGCTTTCCAAAGGGGCGGGGGCGACGGGGGCTATGACAGGCAGCCGTGCGCAATCACTAAACAACCGTTTGTGGGAAAGTCTGTCAGCGCAGGTTTACGTGTTTTTACACCAAACCCGCCTATCTGATGTAATCGAAAACCAAATGGCCCCATGCCCTGCGGTGCCGAACCTGCTTGAAGTGGTCGATGACGCATGAGTGCCCGCGTTTACATGGATTGGAATGCGACGGCCCCTTTACGGGCTGAGGCGCGTGCCGCGATGATCGCTGCGATGGATGTAGTTGGCAATCCGTCAAGTGTGCATGCCGAAGGGCGTGCGGCTAAAGCGATAATTGAGCGTGCGCGCGGGCAGGTTAAAGATGCCTTTGGGGCTGGCTCTGCAGATATTGCCTTTACCTCGGGTGCCACGGAAGCGGCGACTTTGGTTTTGGATGGCAATGACATTCAGGCAGCTGGGGTGGAACATGACTGCGTTTCTGTTTGGGCAGATCAGACCTTGCATACAGACGCAAATGGTTTGGTCGATGCACCAGCCCCGGTAAGTTGCACTGTGCAAGCAGCAAACAGTGAAACAGGTGTTGTACAAAACCTGCCTGAGGGTTTATTTTTGTCCGATTATGTACAGGCGTTTGGTAAAATACCATGTGCGTTTGACTGGGCTGGTGTGACCTTTGCATTATTGTCTGCCCATAAGCTTGGCGGGCCTAAGGGTGTTGGTGCGCTTGTGTTAAAAGAGGGCATTGATATTGCTCCGCGCATCAAGGGTGGCGGTCAGGAAATGGGTCGGCGTTCTGGTACGGAAAATGTAATTGGTATTGCCGGTTTTGGGGCCGTTGCAGAAGCTTCCGCACGGGATTTGGCTGACGGGGTTTGGGAACAGGTTGCGAAGCAGCGCGATTATCTAGAAGAACGCATCGTTGAGATTGCCCCCGAAGTGATAATTTTTGGCAAGGACGCAAAGCGCCTGCCCAATACCAGCAATTTTGCCATTCCGGGCTGGAAGGGTGAAACCCAAGTGATGCAGATGGATTTGGCGGGATATGCCATATCAGCTGGCTCTGCCTGTTCATCGGGCAAAGTGAAAGCTAGCCGCGTTTTGCAGGCGATGGGGTTTGATGATGTGACAGCGGCTTCGGCCATTCGGGTCTCTTTGGGGCCAACAAATACCAAAAACCAGATTGATAGTTTTGTGTCCGCATGGGCCAAATCCTACACTAAATTCCGCGCTAAAGCGGCATAAAGGAAGACTGATGAACGATGTAATTGTAAAAGACGGCGTAGAAGAAGACACCGTGAAAGCGGTGACCGCATTGGGCGGTAAATACAAGTATGGGTTCGAGACCGATATTGAGATCGAATATGCGCCTTTGGGATTAAACGAAGACATCGTGCGGCTAATCTCTGAACGTAATGATGAGCCGGAATGGCTGCTGGAATGGCGTCTGGCTGCGTTTGCGCGTTGGCAGCAGATGGAAGAGCCTGATTGGGCGATGGTGGATTATCCCAAGATCGATTTTCAGAGCATTTACTATTATGCGCGGCCAAAATCCATGGCCGAGGAAAAACCTAAATCACTGGATGATGTTGACCCTAAGCTGTTGGAAACATATGATAAACTTGGTATTCCTTTGAAAGAACAAGCACTTTTGGCAGGTGTGGAACTACCCGAAGAAGAACGCCGTGTGGCGGTGGATGCGGTGTTTGACAGTGTATCAGTTGGTACTACATTCAAGGATGAGTTGGCCAAAGCCGGGGTGATTTTCTGTTCGTTCTCGGAAGCGGTAAAAGATCATCCTGAATTGGTGAAGAAGTATCTGGGCACAGTGGTGCCGCAGACCGATAATTACTATGCCACATTGAATTCTGCCGTATTTTCGGATGGGTCGTTTGTTTATATCCCCGAAGGCACCAAATGCCCGATGGAATTAAGCACGTATTTCCGCATCAACGCAGAAAACACCGGACAGTTTGAGCGCACATTAATCATTGCCGAAAAGGGTGCATATGTGTCCTATCTAGAGGGCTGCACCGCACCGCAACGCGATGTGGCACAACTGCACGCGGCCGTGGTTGAGTTGATTATCCACGAAGATGCCGAGATTAAGTATTCTACCGTGCAAAACTGGTATCCGGGGGACGAAAACGGTGTTGGCGGGATTTACAACTTTGTGACCAAACGTGCCGATTGCCGGGGGGATCGTGCCAAAGTGATGTGGACACAAGTCGAAACCGGCTCTGCGGTGACGTGGAAATACCCAAGTTGCATTTTGCGTGGTGACGACAGTCAGGGCGAGTTCTACTCGATCGCGATTGCCAACAATATGCAACAGGCTGACACCGGCACCAAGATGATCCATCTGGGCAAGCGCACCAAGTCGCGTATTGTGTCCAAAGGGATTTCAGCAGGCAAAGCCCAGAATACTTATCGCGGGCTTGTCTCGATGCACCCGAAGGCCGCAAATGCGCGGAATTACACCCAATGTGACAGCCTGTTGATCGGCGATAAATGCGGCGCCCATACAGTGCCTTATATCGAGGTGAAGAACAACACCGCACGGGTAGAACATGAAGCCACAACATCGAAGGTGGATGATGAGCAATTGTTCTACTGCCGTCAGCGCGGTATGGACGAGGAAGAGGCCGTAGCACTGGTTGTTAACGGGTTTTGCAAGGAAGTTTTGCAAGCCCTGCCGATGGAATTTGCAATGGAGGCGCAGGCTTTGGTTGCGATTTCACTGGAAGGGTCCGTGGGATGATCCAAGGAAAAATACTTGGCCCGATCCATCATGCTGATCTAAGTTCCAACATTCTGATCAGGCGGTTTCTGATGAAATTCTCATCTCCTATGCGCTACCTTTTCGGGTTTGTCGCAGGCTTATTTCTGGGTGCTCTTAATCCTGAAAGCCTGAACCAATATTGGGCAATTCTGCTTATGACCGCAGTTCTGGCGATGACATGGGTGTTGTTAAGCTTGTTTGCCAGAACCGTTGTCAAAGATACATTAAGACCAATGTTAAACGACAATGAAACTTTGGCGGATTATCAACTGATGTTTTCGCAATCATGGATTGCTGCTGTGAAAACTATAGGGGTGAAAAATGTTTGAACGCAAAACCTTACTCTACGGGCTGACCTTTGCCGCAGTGTTGTTTGTTGCAGGATGGGCAACGGGAATGGGCGGCGGGTTAATACCCAACCTTTTATCATCACTGATCTTGGGTGGCTGCGCGGCAGTTTCACTTGCCTTCATAAAGAAATACGGAAAACCGAAAGAATAATGACATGTTAAATATCAAGAACCTTCAAGTTGGCTTGGAAGAAGAAGACAAACAAATCCTTAACGGTGTTGATTTGAAGATTGGTGCGGGTGAGGTGCATGCGATTATGGGCCCGAACGGTTCCGGTAAATCGACAATGTCTTATGCTCTGGCTGGTAAAGGTGGTTATAAAGTGACCGGCGGTACCGCCACATTAAATGGCGTAGATTTATTGGACATGGAACCAGAAGAACGTGCTGCGGCCGGTTTGTTTTTGGCATTTCAATACCCTGTCGAAATCCCTGGTGTGGGTAATATGACGTTCTTGCGCACAGCTGTGAACGCGCAACGTAAGGCGCGCGGCGAGGCAGAATTGACCGCTGGCGCGTTCCTGAAAGAAGTACGCATAAAAGCCAAGTCTTTGAAAATAGACGCGGATATGTTGAAGAGACCTGTGAATGTTGGTTTTTCTGGCGGCGAAAAGAAACGCAACGAAATCCTGCAAATGGCGATGTTAGAGCCAACCATGTGTGTGCTGGATGAAACTGACAGTGGTCTGGATGTAGATGCGATGAAATTGGTAGCCGAAGGTGTGAACGCATTGCGTGACGGTAAGCGGTCATTCCTTGTGATAACCCACTACCAACGTTTGCTGGATCACATCAAACCTGATGTGGTGCATATCATGGCCGACGGTAAAATCATCAAGTCGGGCGGGCCTGATCTGGCGCTTGAAGTTGAAAACAACGGTTACGCCGGTATTTTGACCGAGGTGGCTTGATGGCTGTCAATAATCTGAAATTTGATGCAAGTGCTGCGTTGCTTGATGCATATGCTGCACCTCATGATGGGGCTGAATGGGCACTCAATGCACGCAAGCTTGCGGGTGCTAACCTGCGCCGTATGGGTGCGCCCGTTAAGCGGGATGAATATTGGAAATTTACCAATCCATCAGATTTGACAGTGTTACCAGCGCCAAAGGCCGCTTTGTATGAGGTGGATGAACCCCCGATGTTTGATGACATTGAGCGTTTAAAACTGGTCTTTGTGGACGGTGTGTTTGACGCGGCGCAATCAGATGATCTGTCACTGCATGGTATAGAAATTGAGACCCTTTCTGAGGCTTTGGCCAAAGATATTCACTGGGCAAAAGCATTGTTTGGTGTTTTAGAAGCCAACGGGCAAACACCGGTTGAGCGCCCGCTAGCGGCTTTGAACACGGCAGTGGCGCAAGAAGGTTTTGTTATTCGGGCCTTGGGCAAAGTCACACGACCAATCTCGATGCGTTATCTGCACAGCTCTGACAGTTCGGATGCCATGGTGCATCATGTTATCAAGCTGGATGCAGGCGCATCACTGACACTATTGGAAAGTGGGCCCGGGGCTGCCCGGTTCAATTCGGTTATGGAAGTAGATGTTGCCGACGGGGCGGAATTTCACCATGTGCGCACGCAAGGGCGTGATCATGAGCGGCGCACGGCCACGCATATGTTTGGGCGTTTGGGGGACGAAAGTATTTTGCGTTCGTTTACCATGACCGTGAACGGTGTTTTAACCCGTAATGAAAGCATTTTGGAATTTGCCGGTGACAATGCCAAAGCAACCATTAGCGGGGTTTCAGCTGGGGATGGGCCTGATTTTCACCATGATGACACGGTTTTTGTGACCCACGACTCTTTGAATTGCGAAAGCCGCCAAGTTTTCAAGAAAGTGCTGCGCAATGGGGCCACCGGGGTGTTTCAGGGGAAAATTCTGGTGAAAGCGGGCGCGCAGAAAACCGATGGTTACCAAATCTCACAAGGTTTACTTTTGGATGACAACAGCAATTTTCTGGCCAAGCCCGAACTTGAGATTTATGCCGATGATGTGATCTGTTCGCATGGCTCTACAGTAGGGGCCATAGACGATAATGCACTGTTTTACCTATTATCGCGTGGTGTGCCACGACCACAAGCACAAGATATGCTGGTTCTGGCATTTCTGGGCGAAGCCATTGATGAGATTGACGATGAAGCGCTGAGCACGGACATTCACCAGCGTTTGGCTGCGTGGATGGAACGCAGGCACGGATAATGTCGCTAATCGGAAATATTGCGCGGGCCTACCAAAACCCGCGCGATGCAATGCAGGCGCAAATTGATAGCGGAATACACGAGCCACAAACCTTGTTTTACGGCATGTTGTTTGGCGTTATCAACTTAATAGCCAGTTACCCACGTGCGACGATTAATGCCCCGGACCCAGATACGCTTACGGGTATGATGGCTGGCTTGTTTATTGCTTATATCTTCTTTTTACCTTTGGTTTTATACGGTTTCTCCGCCATCATTCACTGGATTCTTCTTAAGTTTGGCGGGCAGGCTTCTTGGGCACAGGCCCGGCGAGCCCTGAACTGGTCTACCGTCATTACAATCCCGTTTGTTTTACTCTCTGGGGCTGTTCATGTGCTTCAAAACAACCTGCTGCAATTGTTATGCAACAGTCTGATCGCTGTGGTGTTCTTATGGCAGCTTTGGTTGAATTTTGATCAGATTGAATTTAAGCACAAACGTAACCAGAAATGATTACACAAACCCAAAATTCACCGCTGTTATCATGGGGATGACTATGCTTTCACGGTCTGGCCTGCTAGGGGTGTTTTACGTCAACGAAATCGGAGCAGACGCATGCAAATAAATAGGATGGGCAGCTTGCTACAGCTTGCAGTGGAAACACTAAAAAAGCCCAAACGTAACTTGCGGATTGTTCTGGATATTGTGATTACAATGCCTGAACTGTTACACGCGACGGCACTGGTTGCCGCCATAAGTACAATCCTTTCAGTTCTACTTTTACTGCTTGAACCGATCGAAGTACAAAACGCATTTGCGGGGTTTTCCAGAAATCCTATTCCGCTGTTCATCATACAGATGGTGACATTTTTTGGGCTTTCGGCACTGATTGCATATGTTGGCCGCATGTTTCAGGGGCATGGTACATTCAAAGAAGCCCTTACAGCCTTGGTTTGGTTGCAATTTATACTATTTGGCATCAGCATAATACAGCCTTTTTTGGGGGCTATTGTCCCATTTCTGGCACCGGTAATTTTTATATTTTCAATGATGATAATGATCCGCCTGACAGTTGGTTTTATTATGGAAATACATGGCTTTACCAATGCATTTGCAGTTATTGCCGGCGTTTTGGGAACGTTTTTTGCTTTAGCGTTTGTCTTTGGCATAATTTTAACCATGTTGGGGTTCGTACCAGAGGCAGTTCAAGATGTATAATGTAGATGAAATTCGAAAAGATTTCCCGATCCTTTCACGTGATGTAAACGGAAAACCTTTGGTTTACCTGGATAATGGGGCAAGTGCGCAAAAACCGCAGGTGGTTATAGACGCAATTACACGGGCTTATTCGTTTGAGTATGCAAATGTTCATCGTGGGCTGCATTACCTGTCAAATGTGGCAACTGATAAGTATGAAGCGGTGCGCGGCATTGTTCGTAAGTTTCTAAATGCGCAACACGAAGACGAAATCCTGTTTACCTCTGGTACTACAGAGGCATTCAACATGATTTCCTATGCTTGGGCTGCACCCAAATTACAGCCGGGCGATGAAATTATTTTAAGCGTGATGGAACATCATGCCAATATCGTACCTTGGCATTTTTTGCGCGAACGCCAGGGCGTTGTATTAAAGTGGGTGGATACGGATGTAAATGGCGATTTAGATCCGCAAGCGGTTATAGATGCAATCAGTCCAAAGACAAAAATGATTGCAATTACCCATATGTCCAATGTGTTAGGGACTGTTGTTGATGTGAAAACTATCTGCACGGCAGCACACTTACAAGGCGTACCAGTATTGGTTGACGGATCTCAGTCCAGCGTACATATGCCTGTAGACGTACAAGATATTGGTTGTGATTTCTTCGCTATTACTGGCCACAAACTTTACGGGCCTACAGGATCTGGCGCGATTTTTGTGAAGCGTGAGCGCATGGCTGAAATGCGACCGTTTATGGGGGGCGGTGACATGATCCGCGAGGTTGGCCGCGATGTGATCACTTACAACGACCCGCCACATAAGTTCGAGTCTGGCACACCTGGTATAGTTCAGACCATTGGTATGGGCGCCGCATTGAATTATATGATG
>CAXMSA010000019.1:0-17597 GCA_964195605.1 uncultured Amylibacter sp. | reverse complement strand
ACCAAAGGGGCTATTTTTAGCTTTACGCTGGATGGTGCAGGCCACCCACATGACATTTCCACTGTGGTGGATCAAAAAGGTATTGCGGTCAGGGCAGGGCATCACTGTGCGCAGCCGTTAATGGAACATTTAGGGGTGACAGCCACGTGTCGCGCCTCTTTTGGTCTGTATAACACTACCGCAGAGGTCGACAAACTTGTGGACGCGCTTGAGCTATGTCACGATCTATTCTCTTAGGAATTATTTTTGGGTCTGCCAGAAGCATAGCTGTTCCAAGGGCGAGTGCCTGGTGCATCACGGTTAATCGAAAATTGACGTGGCTTATTGGAACGTGCGATAGCACGCTTCGCACTATCAGGTAAATGTGCCAACTCTGATGTCGGCTTGTAGACGTTTTTAAATAAACGCGCCAAAGATATGTGAGACATAATACTCATTACTTACCATTACTTACTTTTATTCACTTACAACATATTATGTAACTTATGGCTGAAATAAGTTAAAATTGTAGCGAAATTATGACGCGTGAAGTATTATGCAGTCGTTTACTTAAACTGACGCGATTAGTTAAAATCAAAAATACTTAGCCCGGTTGTCATCTCATCAAGACTAAGCGGGCGCGTGACAGGCGCTTCTGCACGAGAAAGACAACCCTGACGTTCGCATAACCTGCAAGATGTGCCGGTAGGGATTGGTTCTTCGTCAGTATTTATATGATCGGCATAAACGGTTTGCGCTAAATGCTCGGCATTACATCCCAATAATAATGCTGTTCGCCGAATATGTTCGCCCAGTGCAGGTTGCGGGCCATCCACACTGCGGGTAAGGACAAAATATTCACGGCCATCACTGGTTTCAACCATATCTAGTTTAATTTGGCGCGGCTGTATAAGAGCTTGATAAACAGGTAATTTAGGGCAAGACCCGCCAAATTTTGCTTTGGGATACCCTTTCACACCGGAACGGCGCAGAATATTGCCCGCATGATCCACTTCCATCAGGAAAAATGGTAAACCAGCCTGATTGGGGCGGTTCAATGTAGTCATGCGCATAGCCGCACGTTCAAAACTGACACCAAAGCGTGCAGCCAGGGCGGATACATCATTTTTCAACGTCTTAGTCGCACGCAAAAATGTGCCATAAGGCATCAACATTGAAAGCGCTGCGTAACGGGATAATTCATTACGCACCAGCCTTTGGGATTCATCTGATGTAAGGGTAAGAAGGTTAAGCTCTTCTTGTATGGCATGGGGTATTGCAAACTGGGTAACTTCTGCGGCCAACTCATATAGCTGTTCAACAGGGGACAAGCGATCAGAAATAAACAAACGCAAAGTGTGTTTGTCGAAACGGCGCAAGTGTTGCGGCATCACGTGTACCGGCAATTTTTGCACGGTGATATTGTGATTTTTACGCAGCCAATCCAGCAAGAACACCCAAAGTTCTGGCCCATATGTGCGTTCGGGGATGAAATCCTGAACCGCATCTTCAATCCACGGGAAGCAATAGGGCCGGTTTTCAAAAAGCTCGCGCACCTCATCACTGGGCAGGTGCGGGGCCTGCATACCAGTGACAACGCCTTCTTGGGCCAGAAGGGCGCTAAGATCAGACAAACGATCTTGCGACTCCTTATATGCACGGTAAAGTTTTAAGATGCCGGTAGCGGCATTCGGGGCGGCCTCGGCTATTTCGTAAAGCTCTTCGTTTCCGGGAAGTTCACCTGACAATAAAGGGTCCGCGAAGACCTCTTTCAAAGCGGTTTGATCACCCGCCGCCTCACCCTTCAGGGTTTCAAGATCCAAATCATAGGTGGCTGCCAGTTTCAGCAGTAATTGCACCGTTAGCGGGCGTTGATTTCGCTCAATCAGATTAAGATAGCTCGCAGAGACACCGATTTCGGCTGCCATTGCGGATTGGGTCAGGCCCAAACCGTTGCGAATGCGCCTAATACGGGGACCTGCAAATATCTTTTGATCAGCCATTTACAAAATATCCTATTTTGTGACAAAACCCTTTTGTCACATATTTACAAATTTACAAGCGACAATTTACAGACCATTGACAGGGTGACACGAAATAAACGCATATTAATAACATCTTAAATGACGTTTCATGTTTATTTTGTAAATACTGTGAACAGATCAACGCGAATAAGTATGATTCCCAATCTGTAAGTTCGCAACAATGACAAATATTTACAACGTCGCTTAAGGAGACATTACAATGACAAAAACTGAGATCAAAGCTGTTCCAAGCTCAAAAGATGAAATAGATGCCGCTGACAGCGCAATCCGTATGTTGGCAAACGATCTGCACCGTCTAAACCAATCTGTTAGCCGTGCTGTGGAAGCAGGCGTTACGGTTGAATTAATTCGTTCATCTCGCCATCACAGCGGCACGGGTAACTGGGGCGATTTGCTGGTTCCCGTTATCACCAAAAAGGGTTAAAACTTACTTTCAGGTACGGAATTGGAACCTCTCGCCTGATTATAGAACCTCGTTTTAGGGCGGGGTTTTTTATGAAATTAACGCAAATACGTATTTTTGATAGCACAAATTACTAAAGAATAGCCAACTATTAGGGGTTTTCGTACTAATGTGATACTGTGATTGTCTTAAGAGTGGGAGGGAACCTTATGAAAAATATAATAATTACAACTTTAACGATCTTTGCGTTTACAACCAGCCCGATGATGGCGGGCGAAAGATCATTTGATATGAACAATGCTTTTGCCTATTCAAAAAGCACACAATCCGGGGGCAGTGCCGATAGTGCCGGAAGTTCTGCCGCTAGTGGTTCAGGAGGCGCGGTAGTCGTACTTGGAATTCTGGCAATACTGATTATACTTATTGCAGTTAATAGTAGCGATGGTCACAGCTATAGCCCATCACCATCTTAAAAATATACAATCCCGCGGCGATAACGGGATTGTATCATTTATCTAGATATGATTACTAAGCCGCTGCTTTTTCTTTCGCACTAAAGCGGCCATAAAAACTATCGCCGTCGTTTGCCAGTTTGCGCAGCAAATCAGGTGTGGTGAAACGCTCACCATAGTCTGCGGTCAGTTGATCGCAGACTTCAACGGCAAATGGTGCGCCGATAATATCAAGCCAGCTGAACGGGCCGCCTGACCATGGCATAAAGCCCCAACCAAGTATCGCACCGACATCACCTTCGCGAATATCTTCCAGCACACCATCTTCAAACGCGCGCACAGCTTCAAGAACCTGCATCATCGCCAGACGGTGCTGTACGGTGATCAAATCAGGCTGTTCATCTGCCACAGGCCAATTTATACGCAGACCTTCCCAGATGCCAGTGCGTTTGCCTTTATCATCGTAAGCATAGAAGCCTGACTTCGATTTACGGCCCATTCGGCCTTCATCAAATAGTTTGAACAGGATGTCTTCGGCTTGCGTCCCTTTATAATCATCGCCTAAAGCGGCTTGCGTGGCTTTGACAATCTTCACAGACAGATCGATGGAAACCTCATCGGCCAGTTGCAAGGGGCCTAGCGGCATACCCAGCAATTTGGCCGCATTTTCAATCAGCGCAGGTTCCACACCTTCGGCCAGCATGGTGATGCCCTCATTCACATAAGGCAGGATGCAGCGGTTGGCGTAGAAAAAACGTTCATCGTTGACCACGATCGGAGTTTTCTTGATTTGGCGTACAAAATCAAGGGCTTTGGCAACGGCTTCATCGCCAGTGTTTTTACCTTTTATAATCTCAACCAGGTTCATCAGATGAACCGGGCTGAAGAAGTGGATGCCGATAAAACGGCTGTCATCACGGCTGGCTTTGGCAAGTTCCGTGATCGGCAGGGTCGAGGTGTTGGTGGCAAAGATCGCGGACGGTTCCAGTTGTTCTTCAACGGCTTTTGTTACTGTGGCTTTAATTGCAGGGTCTTCAAACACGGCTTCCACGATCAAATCGCAACCTTTCAGCGCATCATAATCAGGTGTGGCAGTGATCCTGCCCAGAATTTCAGTTTTCTTTTCCTCGGTGACCTTTTTGCGTTTTATGCCCTGATCTAAAATACTTGTGACAGAGACAAAGCCGCGGTCGCAACTTTTTTGATCACGATCAACCAGAACCACTTCGATGCCGACCTTGGCAGAGACAAACGCAATGCCAGCCCCCATCATGCCGGCCCCCATAACACCTAGTTTTTTAACACTCATATCGGCAATACCTTCAGGGCGCACCGCACCTTTTTCAAGTGCTGTTTTATTGGTGAAGAGGGTCTTGATCATGGCGGAGGATGACGGGTCCATCAGTACGTTGGTGAACCAGCGGGCCTCAATACGGATGGCGGTATCAAACGGCACTTGTGCACCTTCATAGATAGCTGAAAGCATCGCTTTTGCCGCAGGGTAAACCCCTTGGGTCTTGCCGAGGATCATTGCACTGGCACCGATATAGGTCATGAAACCTGCGGGATGGTAGGGCGCACCGCCCGGCATTTTAAAGCCTTTTTGATCCCACGGCTTCACGATATCCGCGTCTGTTGCGTTCTTGACCCAGTCTTTGGCCGCAGACAACAATTCATCCGCTGGTACGACTTCGTCAATCAAGCCCGCACGTTTGGCAGTTTGTGGATCAGACAGTTTGCCGTTCATCAAAAACGGTGACACGGTCATTAAATCAAGTTTGCGCGACAGGCGGGTTGTACCACCGGCACCGGGGAAAATACCGACCAGAATTTCCGGCAGACCGATTTTTGCCTTGGGATTGTCAGCGGCAATAATGCGGTGACAAGACAGCGGAATTTCAAAACCGATACCAAGGGCGGTACCAGGCAGGGCTGCAACAATTGGTTTGCCGCCTTTGTTGGTTTTTGCATCCATACCGGCGCGCTCTATTTTACGGGTTAAGCGATGAAACGACATAATACCGTCAAACAGGCCGCGGGCAGGGTCTTCGCCTGCCATTTCTTTCATCTTCGCGATGACATTCAAGTCCATGCCACCGGCGAAATCGGCTTTACCGGATGTGATCACAGCACCTTTAACCGCATCGTCGGCCAGAACTTTGTCGACCAAAACCTCTAGTTCAGCTGCACCATCCAATGACAATACGTTCATTGATTTACCGGGCAGATCCCAAGTGATTGTGGCAATACCGTCGGCGTCTACATCATAATTAAATTCAGCCATTGTTAAACTCTTTCAATAATCGTTGCGGCACCCATGCCAGAGCCGATGCACAATGTTGCAAGGCCGGTTTCTTTGTCAACGCGTTCCATTTCGTCCAACATTGTGCCCAAGATCATCGCACCTGTGGCCCCCAGTGGGTGGCCCATGGCGATAGCGCCGCCGTTGACGTTCAATTTACTGTGGTCGACGTTAAAATAGGTCATGAAACGCAACACGACCGAGGCGAAAGCCTCATTCACTTCAAACAGATCAATGTCGCTAATGCTCATGCCACTTTCGCGCAGGATTTTTTCGGTGACGGGAACTGGGCCTGTCAGCATGATGGTGGGGTCTGTGCCGATTTTCGCTGTAGCGCGAATACGCGCGCGCGGTTTTAACCCGTTGGCTTTGCCAAACTCGGCATTACCGATCAGAACAGCGGCCGCACCATCTGCAATACCGGATGAGTTACCAGCGTGGTGTACATGGTTCACCCGCTCAAGTTCCGGATATTTCATGATCGCGACGGCGTCAAAACCCGGCATAACCTCGCCCATAGCTTTGAATGACGGGTTCAATGCGCCAAGGCCCTGCATGTTGGTGCCTTCGCGTATTTGTTCGTCCAATTTAAGTATTTCCAGCCCATTTTGATCACGTACAGCAACGCGCGAGCGTTCAAAATGACCTGCTTTGGTGGCTGCAACCGCACGTTTGTGGCTTTCAACCGCATAAGCATCGCAATCATCGCGGCTAAAGCCGTATTTGGTGGCGATAATGTCAGATGAGATGCCTTGTGGCACGAAGTAAGATTTCATTGCCAGATACGGATCAACCGCAATCGCGCCACCGTCCATGCCCATGGGCACACGGCTCATGCTTTCCACACCACCTGCGATATAGGCGTTGCCCGCACCGCCTTTGATTTGGTTGGCAGCCAGATTGACTGCTTCTAGACCAGAGGCACAAAAGCGGTTGACCGATAGGCCCGGCACGCTTTGATCAAGGTCAGAGTACAAAACGGCTGAACGCGCCAAACAGGCACCTTGTTCACCAACTTGGGTAACATTGCCCCAAATCACATCTTCCAGTTGTGATGTATCTTCCAGATTATTGCGTGTGGCAATGCCATTCAGCATATCTGCGGACAATTTTACGGCTGTTACCTCATGCAGACTGCCGTCTTTTTTACCTTTGCCGCGTGGGGTGCGGATAGCATCATATATATAGGCGTCGGTCATCTTGTTAATCTCCTTAAAACGCGTCGGCGTCTAGCGCCATAACTGTGTCTGCACCTGATAGGATGCGGGCTTTATGGGTCAGTGTTGCGGGTAGCATTCGGGCCATATAATAGCGGCCTGTTGCCAGTTTGTTGTTATAGAAATCAGGGTCATTTGGATTGGCATCCAGTGCATCCTGTGCGGATTTGGCCATCATTGACCACATCAACCCAAAACACACATGGCCAAACATGTGCAGCGAGTCTGTAGAACCAGCAAGTGCGGCATTGGGGTTTTTCATACCTTCTTGCATGAAGTACATCATGACGGCTTGTAAATCTTTTGATGCGTCTTTCAGCGGTTCTAGATAATCGTTTGCCAACGCTTCATTGTCTTTATTCTCAGAAATGAAGGTTTTGATCATTTCAAAGAAGGCCATCACATGTTTGCCGCCATCCTGCGCCATTTTACGGCCCACAAGATCAAGTGCTTGCACACCATTGGCACCCTCATAGATCATCGCGATACGCGCATCACGGGTGAATTGGGACATGCCGCCTTCTTCGATATAACCATGCCCGCCGAAAACCTGTTGCGCCTGAACAGTCATATCGTAACCCACATCAGTGAGGAACGCTTTGATCACAGGGGTCAGTAAAGAGATTAACCCGTGGGCGTCCTTGTCTTCATTCAGATGCGATTTATCCAGCATCATCGCGCCCCACATCAGGAATGCACGCGCGCCTTCGACAAAACTTTTCTGGTTCATCAACATGCGGCGAATATCGGGGTGTACGATCAACGGATCAGCCGGGCCGTCAGGGTTTTTAGTGCCCGTTACATCACGCCCTTGCAGGCGGTCTTTAGCGTAGATTACCGCATTCTGGTAAGCGGCTTCAGCTTGTGACAAACCTTGCATACCAACGCCAAGACGGGCTTCGTTCATCATTGTGAACATCGCGCGCATGCCTTTGTGTTCTTCACCCAACAGATAGCCTGTGGCATCATCGTAGTTCATCACACAGGTCGCATTGCCGTGAATGCCCATCTTTTTCTCAAGACTGCCAACGCTGACGCCGTTTGACGGGCCTAATGAACCGTCGTCATTGACGAAGATTTTCGGCACTACAAACAACGACACGCCCTTGATACCGTCAGGGCCATCCGGAATTTTGGCCAACACAAGGTGAATGACGTTTTCGGTCATATCCTGATCACCAGCCGAGATGAAAATCTTCTGGCCGGTGATTTTATAAGAACCATCACCCTGCGGCACCGCCTTGGTGCGCATCAGGCCCAGATCCGTACCGCAATGCGGTTCAGTCAAGTTCATGGTGCCAGACCATTTCAAACTGACCATATTGGGCAGGAATTTGGCTTTCAGCTCATCTGTGCCGTGGGCATGGATCGCGGAATAGGCACCGTGGGTCAGGCCTGGGTACATTGTAAATGCCATGTTGGCACTGCTGAATATCTCACCCACAGCGGTGGCAAGCGTATAGGGCATGCCTTGGCCGCCATATTCAGGATCACAATCCAGACCATTCCAACCACCAGCCTTATGTTCCTCAAATGCTTCTTTGAAACCGGGTGGGGTGCGCACAACACCGTTTTCCAGAACACAGCCATGTTGGTCACCGGTTTGATTCAATGGTTGCAGAACATTAGTGGCAATTTTGCCGGCTTCCTCTAGAACCGCGGACGTGAAATCAGACCCCAATTCATTAAAACCCGGAATATCACTATCTTGCACCTTCAACATTTCGTGCAAAACAAAGGCCATATCTTTGGTGGGGGCTGTATAGCTTGGCATGTTTATCTCCGGTTATCACATAGGCTGTGTCAGAATTTCTTTTTCTACATATAAGATTGCTGTGATTTGCATGAAAAACAAGAGAGATTTGTGCAAACTGACAGCTTACGTCACGTCGGTTTACGTAAACTTTGAGATTATTACAAAATTGCATAATATGCCTTGATTTCAAATTCATACTTGCAAAATAACTCCAGATGGCTCTGATGCCTATATGGAAAATATGCAATCAAATCATATATCATACGACGTGGTTGTTGTCGGCGGTGCCATGATGGGCGCTTCAGTGGCGTGGTATTTGTCACAAAACCCCGATTTTGACGGGCGTATTCTTGTGGTTGAGCGTGATCCCACGTACCAATGGGCCTCGACCAGCCGTAGTAACAGCTGTTTGCGCCAGCAGTTCAGTACTGAAATTAACATTAAGGTATCGCAGTATGGCTTTGATTTTATTTCTGATTTCAAGAATAATATAGCCGATAAAACTGCCCCAGATATTCCGTTTTATGACTTTGGCTACCTTTATCTTGCGGATACAGATGGATTTGCCGATCGTTTATGTGCCAATCAACGCCTGCAAGCATCTTTGGGGGCGGGAACCCAAATTCTGACGCCGCAAGAAATTGCCGACAAATTTCCGTATTATTATCTGGATGATATCATTCTTGGATCACATAATCCTTTGAACGAAGGTTATTTTGACGGCATCACAGTATTTGACTGGTGGCGGCGTAAGGCACGTGAAAACGGGGTGAGCTTTGTAACAGATGAGGTAGTTTCAATTGATACATCTGGTGATCGAGTAAGGGCCGTGCATTTGGCCTCGGGGGCGAGAATTGCAACCGGGCATTTGGTGAATTGTGCCGGGCCGCGTGCCGTTGAGATTGCAAAAATGGCAGGGTTTCACATACCTGTAGAACCGCGTAAACGCTTTACCTTTGTTTTTGATGCAAAAACCCCGCTTGATTGTGATCTGCCTTTAACCATTGATCCTTCTGGCGTGCATGTGCGTAGGGACGGGGCTTATTATATGGTAGGCTGTGCGCCTGACGATGATATGGCGGTGGAATATACCGACTTTGATATGGACCACAATATTTGGATGGATAAGGTTTGGCCCGCCATTGCCACCCGCATTCCGGCCTTTGAGGCGGTTAAGGTGGTCAATGAATGGGTTGGGCATTATGCTTATAACACATTGGATCAAAACGCTATTATCGGGCCCCATCCCAATATGGATAATTTTATATTCGTCAACGGGTTTTCCGGCCATGGGTTACAACAAGCGCCAGCAATGGGGCGCGGCGTGGCGGAATGGATTACATATGGGGCTTATCGCACCCTTGATTTGTCACCATTCAGCTATAGAAGAATTATAGACAATAAACCATTTACCGAAAAGGCCGTGATATGAAACTTGCCCCGAACCCGTTTACCCAAGCCATCCGCAAAGGGGAAAAGCAAATTGGTCTTTGGCTGACCTCTGCCAGTAACAGTTCAGCAGAAGTGATCGCAAGTGCGGGATATGACTGGGTTGTGGTGGATATGGAACATGCGCCCAACCATATGCTATCGGTAAAAAGCCAGCTTCAGGTCTTTGCTGCAAGCCCGACAACAGCCCTAGCGCGGCCTGATTGGAATGATGCGGTAAAAGTGAAACGTCTGCTTGATCTGGGGGCAGAGGGTTTGGTTTTTCCGATGATACAAACTGTTGAAGAGGCTGAAAAAGCCGTGGCAGCAACACGTTACCCGCCGCGCGGTATACGCGGGGTCTCAGGTGTGACGCGGGCAAATAAATACGGACGTGTTACGGATTACTTTGACCGGATTGAAGAAGAAACCACAATTATTTTACAATTAGAGACCCGCGCTGCAATTGAACGCGCGACAGAAATTGCGGCCGTAGACGGTGTCAGCGGTATTTTCTTTGGGCCTGCGGATATTTCAGCTGACATGGGTTTGTTGGGTCAAACAATGGCACCAGAGGTTTGGGACTTGATCTGGTCTGCCGCAAACAAACTGATTGCACAGGGTGTACCTGTCGGCACCTTGGTACTTGATGCACAATTTGCCGCTAAATTGCTGAATGACGGCTTTACCTTTGTGGCTTGCGGTGTCGATACCGCCTTACTAGCCAGAAGTGCTGATAATCTGCTAGCGCAGGTCAAAGACGACATATAAGCCTGATGATAACCTTACATATAAAGAGCATATAACATGAAGAAAATCGTTTTAACCGGGGCCGCTGGCCGTCTTGGGTCTTATTTGCGCGAACCATTGTCAAAAATGGCTGACGCGCTGGTTTCTACGGATATTCTGGATGTCGGCGAACTATATGAAGGGGAAAGCTTTATAAAAGCAGATTTGGCCAATTTGGCCGAAATGGAAGCTGTGATCAAAGGTGCTGATATGGTGGTACATTTCGGGGCCATCGGTGATGAAGCTTCATTTGAAGACCTGTTGGGGCCAAATTTCATTGGGGCATATAATGTATGGGAAGCCGCTTATCGCCACGGTGTGAAGCGGGTGGTTTATGCCAGTTCCATCCATGCTGTGGGCATGTATCCTAAAAATCAATTTATAGGCACGGATGTAGCACACCGACCAGATACATTTTATGGGCTGGCCAAGTGTTTTGCCGAAGATTTGGGCCGTATGTATTGGGAAAAACGGGGGCTAGAGAGCGTTCATTTGCGCATTCTGTCTTGTGCCCAAGTTAACAACGCCCGCGCCCTTGGATCATGGCTATCATATGATGATCTGATCCAGTTGGTGACACGTGCAATAGAAACCCCTGTCACTGGGTTTTCTATTGTTTATGGTGTCTCAAATAAC
Organism: uncultured Amylibacter sp.; assembly: GCA_964195605.1. Lineage (GTDB taxonomy): Bacteria > Pseudomonadota > Alphaproteobacteria > Rhodobacterales > Rhodobacteraceae > Amylibacter. The sequence continues at coordinate 6,590 of CAXMSA010000019.1, read as the reverse complement.
GACCGCGTTCCCGTGGATAATGCGCTTGCATCTTTCCTTGGCTATCGGCCAAAAGATAATGCGGAACAGTTCGCGGTAGAGGTTTTGGCAGATATGCCAAAGGCTGACCCAACTGACCCGGGCCAAATGCGCCACGGCGGGCCGTTTGCCAGTGTCAAACTTGGCAATAGTGGTGTGGCGTCGATGAATATTGTGAACGATAAAAAAATGTCATAACTCAGTTTTGAATTTTCCAGAACTATATACGGTCAATATAAGCACCTTTAAAACTGCCAATTAATATAAGGTTGGAAAACCGGCCATGTTAAATTTCTCTTATAAAAAGGTTTAGTATTTATTCCTTTTGGTTAGTACAGCTAAAGGATAGGAATGGAAGTGGTGATAACCTAATCTAAGTTTTGAAGGAGAATGCTCGGGTGCCTGACAAAACGTTAAAAGTGTCTATATGGCGAGGTGACCATACATCAGGCGCCTATCAGGGCTTCGAGGTTCCCGCGCTCGAAAACCAAACAATTCTGGATGTTGTTTCGTATATTCAACAGAACCTCGATCCCACCTTGTCTTACCGATATGCCTGCCGTGTGGGCATGTGCGGATCATGTGCGATGATGGTTAATGGTATCCCGCGCTGGACCTGCCGCACCCACGTCAGCAAAGCCATTGGTGATGGTAATGAAATGACAGTCGGGCCGTTGCGCAACCTGCCTGTGATCAAAGATCTAGCCACCGATATGGATGTGTTTTTTGATAAATGGGTGAAAGCCGAAGGCGTGCATCATCCCACCAAAACCCGTCATGATGCAATTGAAGCATTGGACACAAATACGCCTTCACGTGTTGAAGCCAACAAAGCGATTGAATGTATTAACTGCGCGGTGTGTTATGCGGCCTGTGATGTAGTTGCAGCCAATCCAGATTATTTGGGGCCTGCGGCACTGAACCGGGCATGGGCATTGGTTAATGACGAAAAAGACGGCGCGCGCGATCAGGTTTTGCAAGCGGTCAGCCAGGGTGGCGGATGTCACAACTGCCACACACATCAAAGCTGCATGACACATTGCCCGAATGAATTGAATCCGACAGCCTCTATTGCCGGATTGAAACGCGAAACCACAAAAGCTGTATTCAGGCTGGCGACATTCGGGGGGAATACGTAAATGTTGAATTTAAAGCTATATGTATTACAACGTATAACCGCGCTGATTATGGCCCCATTGGTTCTGGTCCATATCGTCGTGATGATCTATGCGGTGCAAGGTGGTCTGTCTGCCGCGGAAATTCTGGGGCGCACTCAAGGCAGCCTGTTATGGACGCTATTTTACGGCAGCTTTGTGCTGGCCGTATCAATACATGCCGCCATAGGATTGCGTGTAATTGTATTTGAAACCCTCAAAATCAAGGGTACCGCTTTAAGCCTGTTCACATGGATCACCGCTCTGACCCTATTATATATGGGGGGCCGCGCAGTTTATGCGGTTACAGCCCTGTGATCCGGCCGCATCGTAATCATCCGCTGTGGTATGCATTTGTGCTTCATCGCGCTTCTGGCCTGATCCTTGCGCTATTTTTACCAGCACATTTCTGGGTGCTATCATTAGCCCTGACAAACCATGCAGCACTAGATGGTTTTTTACACTGGTCAGAGGGATTTTTGGTGAAATTTGCCGAATACGGCCTTGTCTTTCTGTTGGCGGTTCACATCTTTGGCGGATTGCGCCTGATGGCATTGGAATTTCTGCCTTGGTCGCCACGCCAAAAAACCTATGCCGCTTTAGCATTGGCTGCCTCATTCCTGATCTCAACCTCTTTTTTCTTAAGCGCGGTGTAATATGCAAACCCCGAATATAGAACGCCACGACACGGATATTCTGATCATCGGATCAGGCGGGGCAGGGCTGTTTGCAGCCCTTCACGCACAACAAACCGCCCCCGACCAGAAAATCACCATGGCAGTGAAAGGCCTGATCGGTAAATGCGGTTGCACACGCATGGTGCAAGGCGGATATAACGTGGCCTTGGGTGCCGGTGATACCGTGGAACGCCACTTTATGGATACGATCAATGGTGGTAAATGGCTGCCCAATCAGGATATGGCCTGGAAGCTTTGCAAGCTGGCGGTAGAACGCATTACCGAGCTGGAAAATGAAATAGGCTGTTTTTTTGATCGCAATACGGACGGCAGCCTGCACCAAAAGGCCTTTGCTGGCCAAACCGCCGACCGCACCGTGCATAAGGGCGATCTGACAGGGATTGAAATTATCAACCGTTTGATGGAACAGGTGCTGAAACGCCCCATTGAGAGGTTACAGGAACACCGCGCGATCGGATTTATCCCGGCCAAAGGCGGCGAAGGTCTGGCGGGTGTTCTGTTCATTGATATGCGCACCGGCGGCTTTCGCTTTGTGCGGGCTAAAACCGTTTTAATGGCGATGGGGGGCGGGCCAACAATGTATCGCTATCACACGCCATCGGGTGATAAAACCATGGATGGACAGGCGATGGCCTTACGTCTGGGCCTGCCGCTTCGTGATATGGAAATGGTGCAATTTCACCCGACCGGATTGCTGGCGGGCGATCATACCCGCATGACTGGCACTGTGCTTGAAGAGGGCTTGCGCGGGGCGGGCGGTGAGTTGCTGAACGGCCATAACCATCGCTTTATGTTTGATTATGACGTCAAAGGTGAACGGGCCACGCGTGATGTGGTCAGCCGTGGTATTTACGCAGAAATGCGCAAGAACAATATGTCACCCAATGGCGGTGTGTATATTTCGATGTCGCATCTGGGGCCAGAGTTTGTGGCACAAAAATTCCCTGGCATGGTCAAACGCTGTGCCGACAGTGGCTTTGATCTGGCCGCAGGTCTGGTCGAAGTCGTGCCGACGGCGCACTATTTCATGGGCGGTGTTGTGGTTGACCCGGATACCCGCACCGAAATGCCGGGGCTTTATGTGGCTGGTGAAGACGCTGGTGGTGCGCATGGATCAAACCGCTTGGGGGGCAACGGGGTTGCCAACTCAACGGTTTATGGCGGTGTTGCAGGTGAAGTGATGGGCCGCGATGCGATGAAGATCAAAGCATTGCGTGACCCAGATGAGGCCGTGTTGCAGGCCGAGGTTGACCGTGCCCGTTATCCGCTAACGAAAAAGCCCGGCAATGTGAACGATTTGCGCAACATCTTGAAAGATGTGATGTGGGATGATGTCGGTGTGATGCGCACCAAAGAAAGTATGACACGCGGATTGAAACGTGTAGCCGAAGTGAAATCCGATCTGATGGAACTGGGTGTGGCTGGCGATAATCTTGCCTTTAACCTGACATGGCACGATTGGATCAACCTTCAAAACCTTGTAGACATATCGCACGTAATCACCAAAGCTGGGTTGGAACGCGAAAACTCACGCGGGGCGCATTTCCGTGAAGATTTCCCTGAAAGTGGCGATATGGAAAGCACATATTTCACCGTTGTGCAGCAAAAAGGTGATAAGCTGGATGTGAAACGCGAAAATGTGCAGTTTACCATCGTGAAGCCGGGTGAAACGATATTACCCGATGATGCACCTGAAACATTGGTAGGATAATGCTATGATTTCAATAGATTTGATACAGAAAACCGCTGAAATATTGATGGACAAAGCCGCCATCGAAATTCCACAGGATTATCTGGACGGGCTGAAAGCGGCGGCCAAGGTGGAAGACGGCGATCTTTCATCCTTTGTTTTGCAGGCGATGCTGGAAAACTACAAAGCCGCCAAGGAAGACCGCCGCGCCATGTGTGGTGATACCGGCACGCCGCGCTGGTATGTAAAAATGGGCAATGAAACCCAAGTTGAAGGGGGCCCGATTGCTTTGGAAGCCGCTTTACGCCGCGCTACGGCCATCGCCACCAACGGGGTGCCTTTGCGGCCTAATCGCGTACATCCTTTGTGGCGTACGGATCATGATAATAACGTCGGGATCGGCGCACCTGAAATCGAATACGGCTATGAGCCGGGCGGCGAATGGATCGACCTTATAACGGTGCATAAGGGCGGACTATTTGGTACCGATTACCGCATGCTATTCCCCTCAGACGGTATTCAGGGCATCAAACGGTTTTATCTTGATAGCCTAGTGGCCTTTGGTAAACGTGGGCTTGCCTGTCAGCCAGCGATCATCGGCATCGGCCTGGGCGGATCAAAGGATACCTGCATGGTGCTGGGCAAACGTGCCGCTTGCCTTCGTATTGTCGGCGACAAAAACACTGATCCACGCATTGCCGAGATGGAAGACGAGTTCAAGGAACTGGGCAATTCCATCGGCATGGGGGCAATGGGCTTTGTCGGCAAATCCATGGTCATAGATTGCAACATCGAAGTGGGTTATTGCCACACAGGAGGCATGCAAATGTCGGTACATGCGTTTTGCCTATCCTCACGCCGCGCAGTGGCACGCATATATTCCGACGGTCGTGTGGAATACCGCACTGACCCAAACTGGTTCACCGATTATCAACGCAGGGAGACAGTGGAATGGGAAATGCCAACCGACCACGAGAAATCCGCTTAAGCACCACCCCAACACCAGAAGCCTTGGCCGAATTGCGCCTTGGCGACATTGTCTATCTGGACGGGATAATGTATACCGCCCGCGAAGGCGTATATATGCGCGCTTTGGAAGATAAGGCCAATATTCCGATGGAGTTGCCATCTGAAAGTGCCGCGAACTTTCACTGCTCACCTGCAGCACGCATCAACCCCGACGGCACTTTTGAAATGGGTGCTGTGACTGCCACGGCCTCTTTTCGGTTTGCAAAATGGTTGCCGGAATGGCTTGCAAATTCCGGTGCTAAACTGGTGATCGGCAAAGGTGGGATGACCAGTAAAGACTACAAGGAAATATTTGTGCCCAATGGTGCAATTTACCTTAGCACCGTTGGATATGGAACCGGCGCATTGTTGGGGCGCGGCGTTGAAAAGGTCGAAGCGGTGCATTGGCATGAAGAATTGGGGCTTGCCCAGGCAATGTGGGTTATAAGATGCAAAAAGATGGGCCCGTTTATTGTGGCCTCTGATCTTAATGGGAATTGCCTGTTTGAACGGGAAAACAAGAAGATAGCGGCCAATATTGCAAAAGTTTACGAAGGCACAAAACCTGCGATATTAAAACGGTTTGGCGAAACCGATGATCGCACGGATGAGTTAATTTAAGGGCTACAGCAGCTCTTTACCCATCAATACAATACCCGACGCAAACATCATAAGTATCAACAACCGCCGGAATTGCCCGTCGGTTAATCTTTTGAATACGGCGATACCGATTTGCGCGAATATCATCGCCACAGGCAATACAAGGGCCAGCTTGATCAAAAGTTCTGAGGTGTAAACACCTTTGAATGCAAAAATCGCAGCCGTCAGGCCAAGCACTGTCACATTAAAGGGTTGCAACACTGCGCGGGTTTCGGATTTGGGCCAAGGGCGCATGGAACACCACATGGTCGGCAATGCGCCTGAAAGCGATGCAGCACCGCCCAAAATTCCACCAAGAAAACCAATCGCACTGTCTATAACCGGTGTGGGCCGCTCAAACTTCGGCAGGTTTTTGCGAAACGTAAAGAAACCACCATATAAGATCAAAAAACCTGCCACCCCTTGTTTTAAAATCGCAGGGTTCAGAATGCTTAAAGCTGCTACACCTATGGGCATGCCAAACAGGGCAGGGATCAAGAAACGTGCCAGCCTTCTGGGGTTTTTGATAATTTGGTGCCGCACTAATGAGACCCCTTGCAAGCCGCTAAACACAGACATCACCAAAACGATTGCAACCGCTTCAACGGGGGCCATAATTTGAAGCCAAAACCCAAGTGAAAACAATGCGGTACCAAAGGCAGCTAAACCATTAATAAAGCCACCAGCGGCGGCACCTACCAGTAAAATAATAATGAATTCCAGGGTCATTTAGAAGCTCCATTGGGTAATTGGAAATGACCTATTTCAACCGCATGCAACAGTTGTTTAAGTATCACTTCAATCACCTGTTGTTTAATGGTGTCAGATCGCACCATCAAACCAAGTTGACGAATTGGCGCACTTGGCCCCAGTGAAATATGTTTCAGTTGTAAAGGGTTAGGCGGATTAACGCATCTTTTTGGCACTAAAGACACCCCAAGGTTTGCATGAACCATGCCCGCAATGTTGTCAAGGTTTTCAAATTCCATACTTTCCGACACCTCAATGTTTTTCTTTTGCAGCCAGTTTTCCACCATCTGGCTGACCACCGCGTGGCGTGAAAAACGGATGAACGGATTGGTTCTTAAAATTTCTAGCGGGTCACCACTGGTAATTTGCTTTGAAGTGATCAGTTCAATCGGTTCTTTGGCAATAAAATGCCATGACATGCCTTTGGGTATCACATGTGGTTTTGAGATAATCGCGGCATCCAGTTTACCGCGCCCCAATTCGATCAAAAGCTCATTGGTTTGGCCGGGCAGAATACTGATATGCAGGTCTGGATAATTGGCCTTGATCGGTGCAATCGTTGAAGGCACCAATCCCGCTAGTACCGTGGGCAATGCGCCCAGTGACAGATTTCCGTGTAGACCATCATCCCCC
>CAXMSA010000018.1:19456-29056 GCA_964195605.1 uncultured Amylibacter sp. | reverse complement strand
AAAACGCTCTTCGTCCGCCCCGAAAGCATGCCATACGCTTTCCATACACATGCATTCTTGCCCTTTTCCCAATCCTTACCTATACGAACCCATATGTTAGATCACAGCTCAAATAGCCCCGTTTTGCCGCCCGAAATTGATCGTCGCCGCACATTCGCCATCATCAGTCACCCTGATGCGGGCAAGACCACTTTGACCGAAAAGTTCCTGCTTTATGGCGGTGCCATCCAGATGGCAGGCCAAGTACGTGCCAAGGGCGAGGCGCGGCGCACACGTTCCGACTTCATGCAAATGGAAAAAGACCGCGGTATATCCGTGTCCGCCTCGGCGATGTCATTTGAGTTTAAGGACTTCTGGTTCAATCTGGTCGACACGCCCGGCCACTCGGACTTCTCGGAAGACACTTACCGCACACTGACCGCCGTGGACGCCGCCGTGATGGTAATAGATGGTGCCAAAGGTGTTGAAAGCCAGACGCAAAAGCTGTTTGAAGTTTGCCGTATGCGTGACATGCCGATCCTGACATTTTGTAATAAAATGGATCGTGAAAGTCGCGATACTTTTGATATTATTGATGAAATTCAAGAAAATCTAGCGATAGACGTAACCCCTGCCAGTTGGCCCATCGGCATCGGTCGCGACTTTATTGGCTGTTATGACATGCTGAACGATCGCCTTGAATTAATGGACCGTGCAGATCGTAACATAATCTCTGAAAGCATTCAGATCGACGGTCTGGATGACCCGAAGTTGGCCGAGCATGTGCCCGCTGACCTGCTGGAAAAGCTTCTGGAAGAGGTTGAAATGGCGCGTGAACTGCTACCTGCCCTTGATCAGAAAGCCATGCTGGACGGCACCATGACGCCGATTTGGTTTGGCTCTGCAATCAACAGTTTCGGGGTCAAGGAACTGATGAACGGCATCGGTGACTTTGGTCCCAAACCGCGCGTGCGCCCCGCCATGGAACGCCAAATCTCACCTGATGAAAAGAAAGTCACGGGCTTTGTTTTCAAGGTGCAGGCCAATATGGACCCCAAACACCGCGACCGCATCGCCTTTGTGCGCCTGTGTTCCGGCCACTTCAAACGCGGTATGAAACTGACCCATGTGCGCATGAAAAAACCCATGGCCATAGCTTCACCAATGCTGTTTCTAGCATCGGATCGCGAACTGGCGGAAGAGGCATGGGCCGGTGACATTATCGGCATTCCAAACCACGGACAATTACGCATTGGTGACGCGCTGACCGAGGGTGAAATGTTGCATTTCGCGGGTATCCCATCTTTTGCGCCCGAATTGCTGCAATCGGTACGTGCCACAGACCCGATGAAATCAAAACATCTGGACAAAGCCCTGAACCAGTTCGCCGAAGAAGGTGCGGCCAAACTGTTTAAACCGATGATCGGTTCGGGCTGGATTGTCGGCGTTGTCGGTAGCTTGCAATTTGATGTGCTGGCGTCACGGATCGAGTTGGAATACGGCATTCCTGTCCGGTTTGAACCTACCCAGTTTACTTCTGCACGTTGGATATCCGGCCCTATGGATAAGGTGGATAGCTTCATCAACATCAACAAAGGTCATATGGCATCTGACCACGATGGCGACGCCGTTTATATGACGCGATTACAATGGGATATTGACCGTGTGGAACGGGATTTTCCTGAATTAACGTTGACAGCTACAAAAGAGATTATGGTTTAGGATGTGATTTTCCTATCACCCTTAAGCCAATCTCTGCTGTCTTTCAGATCAAAACAGATTGAGATGAGGTTAACCGCGAACAGCACCATCAGGTAGTCGGCGAATATTGAATTCGTCTTAATATCGATTGCTAAAAGTACCAAAAGCGGGGTCCATAGAATCACATGTGACAAGGCCATCGCTTTGGAAAAGCCGCGTTCTACAAACATCAAGACTGCGTTGGGCATCATGCCACCAATTGCCAGAACTGGGATCAGGTAACTGCCGGGTTCTGTTATCAGCACAATGGTGGCCATATTCACCGGCACAAGAATCAGCCCGACCCAAACCTGCACCCATAGGGGTAGAGACCTAAAACTACCCCAAATATCCAATAAAACAGATTTCATAGTGTACCCCCTGCATTCATTCTGATCTTAAGCGAAAATCCGCAGATAAAAAGGCGAATTTATGCGTAAATACATCATGTTCTGCCCAAAAAGACCAGATACATTGACTCTTTTTATATTTCAGCTAAACGATTGCCCACATGAACGACAGCACTTCGGCTGTCAGGCCGCGAGTGAATACTGCGGCATCAATTAACGCCGCTAATAACGCGAGATATATGACAAAATTTACCGATCTGGGCTTAAACCCCAAAGTTCTTAAAGCCGTCAATGACGTCGGCTATGAAATCCCCACGCCTATTCAGGCCGCCGCCATTCCACATGCGCTTGCAGGCCGTGATGTTTTGGGCATTGCCCAAACTGGTACAGGGAAAACCGCAAGCTTTACCCTACCGATGGTACATAAACTGGCGCGTGGTCGTGCCCGTGCACGGATGCCGCGTTCACTGGTGTTATGCCCAACGCGTGAGTTGGCTGCGCAGGTCGCGGAAAACTTTGAGCTTTATGCCAAATACTGCAAGCTTGATATGGCCCTGTTGATCGGTGGCGTATCCTTCAAAGATCAGGACAAGCTAATCGATCGCGGTGTTGACGTATTGATCGCCACCCCTGGCCGTCTGCTGGATCATTTTGAACGCGGCAAACTGCTGCTGACAGGTATTGAGATTATGGTGGTTGATGAAGCCGACCGTATGCTTGACATGGGCTTTATCCCCGACATTGAACGCATCTTCAAACTGACACCTTTCACCCGCCAGACCCTGTTTTTCTCGGCCACTATGGCCCCTGAAATCACACGCATTACGCAAGAGTTTTTGTCAAATCCAGAGCGTGTAGAAGTGGCGCGCCAAGCAACCGCTTCTGAAACCATTGAGCAAAAGGTCGTGTGTTTCAAAGCCCCTAATCGTAAGGTCGAGGCCAAGGCAAAACGCGATATGCTGCGTACATTGATTGATGCCGAAGGTGATAAGTGCACCAATGCAATCATCTTTTGTAACCGCAAGGTTGATGTGGATATCGTATTGAAATCCATGAAAAAACACGGGCATTCCGTGGGTGCTATCCACGGCGATCTGGATCAACGCTATCGCATGGAAGTGCTGGCTGGGTTCAAGAACAACGACATCACTTTGCTGGTGGCCTCTGACGTGGCCGCACGTGGTCTGGATATCCCGAATGTAAGTCATATTTTCAATTACGATGTACCCATTCATTCAGAGGATTACATCCACCGTATTGGCCGCACCGGTCGCGCGGGGCGTTCAGGGAAGGCCTTTACACTGTGTTTGCCGCATGAAGAAAAATATCTGGCGAAAATCGAAGAATTACTGAAAGGCCCCATTCCACGGGCCGAGATTGAGTTGCCAGAGAACCGCAGCCGCGCCAGACCAAAAAAGCAAGATGCGCCGAAAACTGAAGCGAAAGCAGCACCACCGCCGCAAGAGGCAAAGCCACAGGCTGAACAAGTTAAAAAGCCTGATCTTCAGCCAAAAGAGCGGAAACAACGGCCGCAAAAAGCTGGCGGACGCCATCAGGGCCACCAGAACCGCATTGTCGGTCTGGGTGATCATGTGCCTGCGTTTATCCTGCGCGACATCTGTGCAGGCATAAAGTCAAAGGCAGAAACGCCTGTTGTGGAAGAAATAAAATCAGACGATGAAAATGCGGCTTAGGGTCTAAACCCTAAGCCTTTAATCCGTAATCAGCCTGTTGATCATCACTTGAGAAACAGGCTTTTTACCGACTGCATCCTTGCAAATACGGCTAACGATGCGGCTGACAAGACGTTCGACTTCGTCGTCTGAGTTCAATAGCTTACGCTTAGATTTCATTAACTCTTGCTCGACCGCCTCTTCGATTATATCGTTCAAACCCGCCTGCATTGCCTTTGTATCTGGCAGGCCCTTGGCTTCAGCCCAAACGCCAACAACTTCACCCTCTTCGATGATGACAGATAGGGCGACCAACCCGCGTGTGGCCATGCGGATGCGTTCAAGCACCACGCCGTCAAAGGCACCAATCAACTGGTTGCCATCAAGATAAAGTCGTGCAGTTTCAATGTGCTCCAGCACTTTTGGTTCTTTTCCCGTCAGATCAATCATCGCGCCATTTGGTGCAATGATACTGGCAATGCCCTTGCTTTGCGCTAATTCCATATGCTCACGCAAATGACGGTGTTCACCGTGCATCGGGATCAGCATTTGCGGTTTGAAAATGTCGTGGACTTCTTCTAGATCAGGGCGGTTGGCATGGCCGGAAACGTGATAAAGGCTGGAACTGTCATCAATCACCTTCACACCCATTTCGGAAAAACGGTTAACGATACGGCCGACAGAAACCTCATTGCCGGGGATAGTTTTCGATGAGAATAAAAATGTATCGCCCTCTTTCATGGTCAGGCCAAGATACTTGCCGCGTGCCAACTGCGCTGAGGCCGCACGGCCCTCACCCTGTGATCCTGTCACGATCAGCATCAGGTTTTCGCGCGGCACGCTTTGTGCGTCTTCCAGCTCTATCGTTGGCGGGAAATCTCCCAACACACCTGTGGTCTGCGCATAATTCATCATTTTTTGCATAGAGCGGCCAAGGACGCAGACAGAACGCCCGGCATCCACACCCGCTTGTGCCAGTGTTTTAAGACGCGCAACGTTTGATGCAAAAGTAGTTGCGACCATCATACCAGAAGCATCAGCGATCAGCTTGGTGATGTTTGCGTTCAAGGTAGATTCAGATCGGCCTGCTTCTTGTGAAAACACGTTGGTGCTGTCACAAACCAATGCTTGGATACCGCCCTGGGCCACATCTGCAAACAATGCAGGATCATAGGCTTCACCCACGATAGGATCTTTATCCAGCTTAAAGTCGCCCGTATGCACCACGCGCCCTGCGGGGCTGTCGATGATCAGGCCGGCAGCTTCAGGAATAGAGTGGGCCAAAGGTAAATAGCTGACCATGAAGGGGCCTGCCTCTACTTGGGCGGGATATGCATCCACCACTTGTACCAGCCATGGGTCTTGGCCACGATCTTCCATTTTTGCCCGCGCGACTGCGGCGGTGAAAGGCCGCGCATAAACCGGCACAGCCAGTTTGGGGTACAGCAGGCCCAAAGCCCCGATATGGTCTTCGTGGGCGTGGGTAATAAAAATCGCGTCAAGCCGATCCAAACGCGCCTCAATATAGGCGGGATCAGCCATGATCAGATCAACACCCGGCGTGCCGTCCATTGCCGGAAAGGTCACGCCCAGATCTACCATGATAAAACGTTCTTTGCCTGCGGGGCCATAGCCGTACAGATACATATTCATGCCAATTTCGCCCGCACCACCCAAGGGCAGGAAGATCAATTTATTTTGGCTGGTCATTAGTTGCTCCGATTTTGGGCTTCGATCAACACAAGCCCATGCAAGGTCAGATCATTGTCTATAGTTTCAAATAGGCCTGTGCCGCGTTCAAACAAGGTTGCCAAGCCACCAGTGCCAATGACTTTCATAGGTGTGCCATGTTCGTCACGGATTCTGGCACAAATGCCCTCAATCAGGCCGATATAGCCCCAGAAAACACCTGATTGCATGCAGGCGACCGTATTGGTGCCGATGATTTTATCAGGCTGGCTTACGTCAATATGCGGCAAAGCGGCGGCAGCCTCGTGCAGGGCCTTGATCGACAGGTTCACACCCGGTGCAATGACCCCTCCGATATAAGCGCCGTCATGGTCGACCACATCAAATGTAGTGGCGGTACCAAAATCGACAATGACCAGATTGCCGCCATAGCGGTTATAGGCCCCAACCGTGTTCACAAGGCGGTCAGCCCCCACATGGGTGCCTTCATCGACGCGCACATCCACGCCCAGATCACATTCAGGCTTGCCGACCACCAGTGGGCGGCAGTTAAAATAGCGATCAGACAGGACGCGCAGGTTGAACACGACTTGAGGGACCACGGATGAAATGATCACGCGGTCGATTTTTGCATCCAGACCTTGCAGTTGGATCAAGTTCATCAACCAGACATAATATTCGTCCGCTGTGCGTTGATGAACGGTTTCACATCGCCAGTCAGCCAAAAAATCAGTGCCATCATGCACTGCAAAAACCGTGTTCGTATTTCCTACGTCAACTGTCAAAAGCATGGTTTAACCTTCACCAAAGAATATTTCGGCTGCAGTGATCTGGCGCAACCCTTTGGCTGTATGTAGTACAAGTGCGCCCGTGTCGTCCACTGTTTCGAAGCGTCCGTGAATTTCTTGCGTGACGGTGCGCGCAGTAATCTCTTCACCCAGCTTTACTGCATATTTCAACCAGTCGCGGCGGATGGCAGCAAACCCACCCTGTTGGAACTGCATTTGGCGTGTATCATATGCCATTGCCAATGCATCAAGGAATATCTCGGCAGACACTTCCAGCCCCGCATCACCCGCAAGGGATTTTGGCGGGGTGGCGGTAGGTTCCAGCGCGGTGACGCTGGGGGCATGGGCCAGATTGACACCGATGCCTATGCACAGATGACTTGGGCCAGTGCCCATCGTTTCAAGCAAGATACCGGCTACTTTACCGCCCTTAAGCAATACATCATTGGGCCACTTCAGGCCAAAATCGGCAGGCCTGCCACCAACAACAAGGAAAGCATCACGCAAGGCCAGTGCAGCGGTAAAGCTTTGCAGGGCGGCTTGGTTCAGGGGTATTTTCAAGGGTTGTAATAGGGTTGCGGCAAAGTTGCCGTGTTCGGTAGACCACGCCCGCCCACGCCGACCAATGCCTGCGGTTTGCGCATGAGCCAAAATCCAGCAAGGCCCGGCTGCGGTTTCTAACCGACGTCGGGCCTCAAAGTTTGTACTGTCGATCGTGTCATAGACAACCCGGTCATAGCCCTGAGGCCAATTTGCCATTATTTCAGCAAGGCTTCTGCCGCAATAGCCGCATAACCTTCGATGCCGAACATGTTGACCACACCAAACAGCATGGCCCCTGCAGCCGCCATCAGGGCAACATAATGCAGTGCTGGCATTTTGCCTGTCAGCGGTTCGGCCTCTTCCCCAAAATACATGTAATAGATGATACGCAGATAATAGAACGCACCGATCACAGAGGCGATCACACCCGCGATTGCAAGCCATGCCATATCCGCGTCAATCGCAGCTTTCAGCACATAGAATTTACCAAAGAAACCAACCAGCGGAGGGATGCCTGCAAGCGAGAACATCAAAATGGCAAGGGCAGCAGCGCGCGCGGGTTCGACGCGGGAATACTGGCCCAAAGATTTAATGTCTGTGATCGCATTACCATCGCGTTCCATGTTCAGGATAAAAGCAAACGTGCCGATATTCATCACCACATAGATCGCCATATAGATCAGCAAGGCTTGTACACCAATCTCGGTTCCAGCCGCCAGACCCATCAGGGCAAAACCCATGTGAGCGATGGATGAATAAGCCATCAGGCGTTTGATGTTGGTTTGGCCGATAGCTGCAATGGCACCTAGGAACATAGAGCCTACTGAAAGCAGGGCGATGATCTGTGTCCAGTCGGCTTGCGCTTCAGGGAATGCGTCATGCAATACACGGGCAAACAAGCAAGCGGAGGCCACTTTCGGGGCGGTTGCGAAGAAGGCGGTCACAGGTGTGGGTGAGCCCCTTCGTATACGTCCGGTGTCCACATGTGAAACGGTACGGCAGAAACTTTGAACGCCAAACCCGAACATAGGAACACAAGGCCGAAGATCATACCAAGGCCCAAACCTTCGTCAGTGATTGTGGACGCGATACCGCTGAAGTTCGTTGTACCTGAAAAGCCGTAAACCAGTGACGCACCATATAACAGGATGCCAGATGACAGCGCACCCAAAACGAAGTATTTCAGACCCGCTTCGGTAGAGCGTAGACTATCGCGGCGAAATGCAGCGACCACGTAAAGTGCCAGCGATTGCAGTTCTAGCCCCATATAAAGCGACATCAGGTCGCCTGCGGAAACCATCATCATCATGCCCAGCGTAGCAAGGGCAATCAGGATCGGATATTCAAACTTCAGCAGATTGTTCTTTTGTAGATAATCCTTACTCAACAAGATAATCGTGGCACTTGACAGCAATATCAACACCTTGGCGTAACGTGAGAAGCCATCGTCTACAAAGGCACCATTAAAGGCAGTATGTGCGCCTGCGGGTGCCAAAGCGATTATGACGGCCAGAACAACCATAACGATGGCGGTCATCCAGAACACGGCCGTAGCGCGTTTGTCTTTGCCGAAATAGACCGAGAACATCAGGGCAGCCATCGCGTAGATCGCCAAAATCAGCTCTGGCAGAACCGTATTTAGATCAGTGCCAATCATCATTTCACAAACCTCTAGTTTAGCGCCATCGCGGCATGTGCGGCCGCCTGTGCAGATGTTACGTTTTCAAGTAGTGCGTCGACCGACGGGCCGATGATATCTAAGACTAATGCGGGATAGACACCCAACAATATGGTCATGATCACCAAAGGTACGATCATCATATATTCGCGGGTATCCATGTCAGTGATGGTTTTCAGGCTTTCCTTGATCAGGTCGCCAAACACCACACGGCGATATAGCCATAGCGCATATGCAGCGGACAGGACCACACCTGATGTTGCACCAAAGGCAATCCATGTGTTGGCTTTGAACGCCCCCACCAAAGTCAGAAACTCACCCACAAAGCCAGATGTACCCGGCAGGCCGACATTGGCCATGGTGAAGAACATGAAGATCAGCGCATAGGCAGGCATACGAATGACAAGGCCACCGTAAGCATCAATTTCGCGGGTGTGCATACGCTCATAGATCACGCCAACCGCTAAGAAGAGTGCGCCTGCAATAAACCCGTGTGAGATCATTTGGTAAATCGCACCATCAAGCCCCTGCTTGTTCAGTGCGAAGATACCCATTGTGACGAACCCCATGTGGGCAACAGAGGAATAAGCAATCAGCTTTTTCATATCTTTTTGCACCAAGGCCACAAGCGATGTGTAGACAATCGCAATGACGGATATGGTCAGCACGAAAGTGGCCATCACCTCGGTTCCCACAGGGAACATCGGCAGACTGAACCGCAAGAAACCATAGCCGCCCATTTTCAACAAGATAGACGCCAGAACAACGGAACCAGCTGTTGGGGCTTGCACGTGTGCGTCAGGCAGCCATGTATGAACCGGCCACATTGGCATTTTAACCGCGAAGCTGGCAAAGAAGGCCAAGAACAGCAGGGTTTGTAAGCCGCCTGCTATATCAATGCCAAGGACTGACATGTTGGCAAAGCTGAATTCGTGGTTCAACAAGGTTGGAATATCCGTGGTTCCCGCTTCCATCCACATCGCAATCATGGCGACCAGCATCAGCACAGAGCCAAGCAGCGTATAAAGGAAGAATTTAAACGAGGCATAGACCCGGTCTTTACCGCCCCAGATACCAACAATCAGGAACATTGGGATCAGACCGGCCTCAAAGACTACATAGAACAGCAACAGATCTAGCGAACAGAACACCGCGATCAT
>CAXMSA010000018.1:0-19446 GCA_964195605.1 uncultured Amylibacter sp. | reverse complement strand
CTTTGACGCGGGTCGTGACAGTCCAGCAGGCCCCGATCACGATCGGCATCAGGAAAGTGGTCAACATCACAAACAGAACACTGATCCCGTCCACACCCATCTTATAGTTCAGGCCCGCGATCCATGTACGCTCCTCAACCAGTTGAAATCCTGTGTTGCTTGGGTCAAACTCGGCGATCAAGGCCACCGCAGAGATCACGAAAGTCGCTATTGTGGTCACAAGCGCCAATACTTTGGCGTTACGCTGGGCGTATTCATCATTACCGCGTAGGAACACCACCAGAATGGCAGCCCCCAGCAATGGCAGGAAGGTGATAATTGACAGAAGATTTTCCATTAATGTGCGCTCCCGCCGATGATCATCCAAGTGATGATGGCAACCAGTCCGATAAATATCGCAAATGCGTAGTGATAGACGTAACCTGATTGGGCACGACCTGCCAGACGGGTGATCCATGGGATAATCCCCATCGCAATCCCGTTGATGGTGCCGTCAATAACTGTGCCGTCGCCTTTTTTCCAAAGAAACATGCCCAGTGCTTTCATCGGGCGCACGAAGATCAAATCATAAAGCTCATCGAAGTACCATTTGTTCAGCAAGAAAGCGTAAAGCCCGCGCTGTTGTTTGGCCAAAGCCGCAGGGGCATCCGGGCTTTTGATATACATGATCCAAGCCAAAACAAACCCCAGCACCATTGCAACGAAGGGTGCGTTTTTCACCCAAGCTGCCACACCGTGGGCATCGTGGATCACGTGGTTGGTATCGTGATTTTCATAAATCGCCGTGCCAAACCATTCCTGATAATGATGCCCGAAGAAATCGCCATGCCAAACCATACCTGCGAATACTGCACCAACAGCCAGAATTGCCAGCGGGATCAGCATTGTCAGCGGGCTTTCATGGGCATGTTCATGCGTATGATGGTCACCACGCTCTTTGCCGTAGAAAGTCATAAATATCAGGCGCCATGAATAAAAGCTTGTCATCGCAGCCGCGATCACCAGCATCCAGAACCCATAACGTGCAATACCTTCACCACCTGCAAAGGCGCTTTCGATAATCGCATCCTTGGACACGAAACCGGCAAAACCGATCGGCGTATCGCCCAAGGCAAATATGGTGGCGGGAATGCCAACACCGGTAATTGCCAATGTACCAATCATCATCATCGCAAAGGTAAACGGAATTTTCTTGCGCAAATTACCATAGTTACGCATGTCTTGTTCGTGGTGCATCGCGGTGATCACTGAACCCGCACCCAAAAACAACATCGCTTTAAAGAACGCGTGTGTGAACAGATGGAACATCGCTACCCCATATGCGCCAACACCTGCGGCTACAAACATGTAACCCAACTGAGAACATGTGGAATAGGCAATCACCCGTTTAATGTCGTTTTGCACAAGGCCAACAGTGGCTGCAAAGAACGCAGTAGTCGCCCCGATGAAGATGATGAAGTTCGGTGTAAACTCGGCATATTCCAACAGCGGGCTAAGGCGGCAAACCATGAACACGCCGGCTGTAACCATCGTTGCTGCATGGATCAAAGCGGACACAGGTGTCGGGCCTTCCATCGCGTCAGGCAACCATGTGTGCAGAAATAATTGCGCTGATTTACCCATCGCACCGATGAACAGCAGCATGGTGATCACTTCCAGTGCATTCAAATCCCAGTTCAGAAAATGGATTGTCTGGTGTGACAGCGCTTTTGCGTTATGCGGATCAAGCACTTCTGAAAAGTTAATGCTGTCAGTCAGATAGAACAGGCCGAAGATACCCAAAGCAAAGCCGAAATCGCCGACACGGTTAACGATAAACGCTTTCATCGCCGCAGCACCCGCAGATGGTTTGCGATAGTAGAAACCGATCAGCAGGTATGAGGCAACGCCCACGCCTTCCCAGCCAAAGAACATTTGCAGCAGGTTGTCGGATGTCACCAGCATCAGCATGGTGAATGTGAAAAATGACAGGTAGGCAAAGAAGCGTGGCTTATACGACTCGCCCTCTTTCCATTGTGGGTCTTTATCCATGTAGCCCCATGAATACAGGTGAACCACGGCAGACACAGTGTTGATCACAACCAACATCACTGCGGTCAAGCGGTCAACGCGAATGGCCCAGTCAGACGATAATGTGCCGCTTTCAACCCAGCGGAACAAAGTGATAACCTGCGTGTCACCGTGGAAGGTCATAAAAATTACCCATGACAAGATTGCCGACAGGAACAACAACCCTGTGGATACTGTCAGGGCAGCTTTTTCACCAATGAACTTGTGACCAAAGCCGCAAATCAGGGAACCAACAAGTGGTGCGAATAAAAGGATCGTTTCCATTAGTCCGTTAACCTTTCATCACATTTACATCTTCCACCGCGATCGTGCCGCGGTTACGGAAGAAACATACTAAAATAGCCAGCCCGATGGCCGCTTCAGCGGCTGCAACAGTTAGCACAAACAGGGTGAAAATCTGCCCGACCAAGTCATGCAGATGGGTTGAGAAGGCCACGAAGTTTATATTCACCGCCAGCAGCATCAATTCAATCGACATCAAGATGATGATGACGTTTTTACGGTTCACGAAGATGCCGAAGATACCAATGGTAAACAGCACGGCCGCCAATGCCAGATAGTGTTCAAGTGTAATCATAACCCCTGCCCCGATTTAACGTCTTTCAATTCCATTGCATCTTTTGGATCACGCAAAATCTGATCCGCAATCACTTGGCGTTTCACATCCTTGCGATGGCGCAGTGTCAGCACAATCGCACCGATCATCGCCACCAGCAGGATCATGCCAGAGGCTTGGAACATATAGATATAATCCGTATAAATTAGCTTGCCCAAAGCAATGGTGTTATGGGTTTCAGCCATATCAGGTGTCACCGCCACGCGCAGGCTTTGCGCGTTTTCCGCAAACGTCCAGTGGCCGAAAACCAGACCCAATTCCATCAGCAGGATCAGGCCGACCAACATGCCAACTGGCAGATATTTTGACAAACCAGAGCGCAGTTCAACAAAGTCCACGTCCAGCATCATCACCACGAACAGGAACAACACGGCCACGGCGCCGACGTAGACGATTGCCAGCAACATGGCGATATATTCCGCCCCCATCAGCACGAACAGGCCAGCGGCACTAAAAAATGTCAAGATCAACCACAATACCGAGTGTACCGGGTTACGTGCAAGCACCACCAACAGGCCAGAGGCCACTGCGGTGAATGCAAACAGATAAAAAGCTATGGCTGTAAAACCCATGTGTTTCGTTCCTTCTTATCTATAGGGCGCGTCGAGTTCTAGGTTGCGGGCAATTTCCGCTTCCCATCTCTCGCCGTTCGCCAGCAATTTGTCTTTGTCATAGAACAGCTCTTCACGGGTTTCCGTGGCAAACTCAAAGTTCGGGCCTTCTACGATGGCGTCTACTGGGCAGGCTTCTTCGCAGAAACCGCAGTAGATGCATTTGGTCATGTCGATGTCATAGCGCGTCGTACGGCGGCTGCCGTCTTCACGTGGTTCCGCGTCAATGGTGATAGCTTGCGCCGGGCAAATCGCTTCACACAATTTGCACGCAATGCAACGTTCTTCGCCGTTTGCATAGCGACGCAGTGCGTGTTCGCCGCGAAAACGCGGGCTTAGCGGTCCTTTTTCATGCGGATAGTTCAGCGTGTATTTCGGCTTGAAGAAATACTTCAGGCCCAGCTGAAAACCTTTTGCGATATCCAGCAGCAGAAAATAAGATATGCGACGTTTTAAAGAATGTGCCATGATTTAACCCCCCGTAACCCAGCGAACATATGCGCCGCCAAAGGCCTCATATTGTACAAAGAATGCAACCAGAACAATCCAGCCCAATGACATCGGGAGGAATACTTTCCAGCCCAGACGCATCAGCTGGTCATAGCGGAAGCGTGGCACGATGGCTTTGACCATCGCGAACAAAAAGAAGAAGAAACACATTTTACCGACCAGCCATAACGGACTGTCAGGAATCCCCGGGATTGGTGACAACCAGCCGCCAAAGAACAGGATTGAGGTCAATGCACACATCAACCAGATCGCGATATATTCGCCAGCCATATATAGCAGGAACGGTGTGGATGAATATTCAACCTGATAACCTGCCACCAACTCTGATTCCGCTTCTGGCAGATCGAACGGTGGGCGGTTTGTTTCAGCCAAGGCTGAGATGAAGAACAGGAATACCATCGGAAAATGTGGTAACCAGTACCAGTTAAAGAAGCCGTAATCGCCCTTTTGGGCCATAACAATATCCACCAAGCTTAAAGAACCCGTGGACAAGATAACACCAATGATGATGAAGCCGATGGAAACCTCATAAGAAATCATTTGTGCCGCAGAGCGCAGCGCACCCAGAAATGGATATTTCGAGTTCGAGGCCCAGCCACCCATGATCACGCCATAAACCTCTAGCGAAGACACCGCGAAGATATACAAAACCGCTACATTGAGATTGGCCAACACTAGGTTTTCTGAAAACGGGATCACCGCCCATGAAATGATCGACAGGATAAAGCCCACAAGTGGTGCCAGCAAATAAACGGTTTTATCAGCACCCGCAGGGATAATTACCTCTTTAAAGATGTATTTCGCCGCATCGGCCACAGTTTGCAAGATGCCCCAAGGGCCCACCACATTTGGGCCACGCCGCATTTGCACGGCCGCCCATATTTTACGGTCGGCATAGACCAGAACCAACAGGCTGATCATCACGAATGCGGTCAGCATCAAGCATTGCCCCACAATAATCAGGAAAATCCCTAGGTTAGATGAGAAAAATTCTGCCATGTCTTATCCTTAGACCATCGGTATGTTATGTGCGGTGCAATCTTCCACCGTCACTTCAGCATCAATTGTATGTCGCCCACCCGGGTGCGCGTTCGAAAGTGTGTATATTGCGTTACCTGCCCAAATGCCCTCGTCTTCGGTGACATTAATCTGAATGCGACCTGCAAAGCCGAAACCGCGGATCAGCGTATATTGTGCAGCAGCACATTCCACATAAGCCAATACATCTGTTGGCGTGTGCGGATTGCGCATCGTGACAACCATATTGACCAGCTCAGGCTTCATCAGGCGGGTATCCACATTGATATATTCCAACGCACCGCTTGGGGCCTTGCTGACATCCTGATCCGTAGGCGCACAGGCAGTCAGCAGGCCAATGGTGGCCAGCAGTGCGAATACATATGTCATTTGGCTCAGGATCACATCCATTACTCCGCCGCCATTGGGTTGTCTTTGCGGGCTTTCGCATTGGCGGAAAGCTCTGCCATCACTTGAGAGGCCCGTGCAATCGGATTGGTCAGGAAATAATCACTGATCGCATTGCTGAACGCATTACCCTTCAGGTCTTTTGGCTTGATTGCTTTCCAAGCATTCACAGGCACCACATCCATCGCCGCCAGATGCGGGAATTCAGCAAACAGGGCGCGGCGCAGTTGCGCAAGGCTATCATAAGGCAAGGTCTGCCCCAGTTCAGCCGACAAAGCCCGCATGATTGCCCAGTTTTCTTTTGCGTCACCCGGTGCAAAACCTGCACGTGCCGCCATTTGCGGGCGGCCTTCAGTATTGACGAAAATGCCGCTTTCTTCCGTGTAAGTCGCCGCTGGTAGGATCACATCGGCACGGTGTGCGCCACGATCACCGTGGCTGCCTTGGTAAATCACAAACGGATTGTCAGCGATTTCGACCTCATCCGCACCAAGGTTAAACACCACTTGGGCATCTTTCAGCGCGGTTTTCATACCGCCCTTGGTGGTAAAACCAATATCCATGGCGCCAACGCGCGATGCCGCCGTGTGCAACACCAACAATTTGGAGTTTGAGTTCTCGGCCAGTTGCATCGCCGCCGCCAGTACCGCTTCTCCATCAGCCCCTTGAATGGCACCTTGTCCAATGATCACAAGACTTGGTGCTTTCTTGGTTGCCGCTGATATTTTCTTCTTGGTCAGGCTTTCAAGTGCCGCACGATCGGTTCCCACATGGGCATAAGGGTAAGTCAGATCAACCGCCTCACCCACCAAACCGATATCCGCCCCGCGTGACCATGCTTTGCGCAAGCGCGCATTCAAAACAGGGGCTTCATGGCGCGGGTTAGTACCAATCAGCTGGATCATTTCCGCAGTATCGATGTCTTCAATCGTCGCCGTACCAACATAGGCCGAGCGGTTACCACTTGGCAGTTTTGCACCGTCCACACGACATTCAACATTGCCGTCCAGACCAGCAACCAGAGCTTTCAGCGCATACATCGCCTCTACAGAGGCCATATCACCGGCCAAAGCAGCAACTTTTTTGTTCTTCACGGCTTTTTTAATCGCGGCAAATGCTTCATCCCAAGACGCAGGTTGCAACTTGCCGTTTTTCTTCACATAAGGCTGGTCCAAACGTTGGCGGCGCAGGCCATCCCAGATGAACCGGCCTTTATCAGACAACCATTCCTCATTAACACCGTCATGATTACGCGGTACAATCCGCATCACTTCACGACCTTTAGTGTCAACGCGAATGTTGGAACCAAGCGCATCCATCACATCAATGGTTTCGGTTTTTTTCAATTCCCAAGGACGCGCTGAAAACGCGTAAGGCTTTGAAGTTAAAGCACCAACCGGGCAAAGATCAATAATATTGCCTTGCAATTCACTGTCCAAAGTTTGATTTAGATAGGTTGTAATCTCACTGTCTTCACCACGGCCCGTCTGGCCCATCTGTTTGATGCCCGCCACTTCAGACGTGAACCGCACACAGCGCGTACATGAAATGCAGCGTGTCATAGTTGTGGCCACAAGCGGCCCCAAATCCAGATTATCCACGGCGCGTTTTGGTTCACGGAAACGGCTGAAATCAACCCCATATGCCATCGCCTGATCCTGCAAATCACACTCGCCACCCTGATCACAGATCGGGCAATCCAGCGGGTGATTGATCAGCAAGAATTCCATCACACCCTCGCGGGCTTTCTTGACCATCGGCGAGGTGGTTTTAACCACGGGCAGTTGGCCTTCGGGGCCGGGGCGCAAATCACGCACCTGCATCGCACAAGAGGCCGCAGGTTTCGGCGGCCCGCCAACAACTTCAACCAGACACATGCGGCAGTTGCCAGCAATTGTCAGACGTTCATGGTAACAGAAACGCGGCACTTCGATGCCCGCCACTTCACAAGCCTGCAACAGGGTCATCGCCCCGTCGACTTCGACTTCTATACCATCGATGATTACTTTGCGTAGATCAGACATGCGCATTACTCCGCTGCAACCGCGCTTACGCGGCCAGTCCGTTTGTGTTTAATACGATCTTCAATCTCGTTGCGGTAGTGGCGGATCAGGCCCTGAATAGGCCAAGCTGCCGCATCGCCCAGCGCACAGATGGTGTGGCCTTCGACCTGTTTGGTGACATCTAAAAGCATGTCGATTTCCTCAACCTCAGCCTCGCCTGTTACCAGTCGTTCCATCACCCGCATCATCCAGCCGGTACCTTCACGGCACGGCGTACATTGACCGCAGCTTTCGTGTTTATAGAACTTCGACAGACGCCAGATCGCTTTGATCATGTCGACGTTTTTATCCATCACGATAACCGCAGCTGTGCCCAGACCAGAACGTTGATTACGCAGCCAGTCGAAATCCATAATTGCTTCGCCGCAAATATCCGCAGGCAATAGCGGTACCGATGAACCACCCGGGATCACCGCTTGCAGGTTCTTCCAGCCACCACGCACCCCGCCGCAATGTTTTTCCAGCAGTTCTTGTAACGGAATAGACATTGCCTCTTCCACCACACATGGGTTGTCGACGTGACCAGAGATTGCAAAGAGCTTGGTGCCTGCATTGTTTTCACGACCAAAAGAGCTGAACCAGTCAGGCCCACGGCGCAAGATGGTTGGTACTACCGCGATGCTTTCCACGTTGTTCACTGTGGTCGGGCAACCATAAAGACCAGCCCCTGCAGGGAACGGCGGCTTCATGCGCGGCATGCCTTTTTTGCCCTCAAGGCTTTCTAATAATGCGGTTTCTTCACCACAAATATAAGCCCCTGCCCCGTGAGACAGATAAAGATCGAAATCCCAGCCGGATTTGGCGGCATTTTTCCCCAGAAGGCCCGCATCATAACATTCGTCTATGGCAACCTGTAAAGCTTCGCGTTCGCGGATAAACTCACCGCGTATATAGATGTAACAGGCGTTTGCGCCCATTGCGAAGCTTGCGATCAACGCGCCTTCGATCAAGGTGTGCGGATCGTTGCGCATAATTTCGCGGTCTTTACATGTTCCCGGTTCACTTTCGTCCGCATTGACCACCAGATAGGCTGGGCGACCATCGCTTTCTTTGGGCATGAACGACCATTTCAGACCTGTCGGGAAGCCCGCGCCACCACGACCACGCAGACCGGATTTTTTCATCTCACCAACGATCCAGTCGCGGCCTTCTTTGATAAACTTCGCAGTGCCAGACCAATGGCCACGCTTTTTCGCACCCTTAAGGCTGCGGTCGTGCTGACCATAGAGGTTTGTAAAGATACGGTCTTTATCTGCGAGCATGCCCGTCTTCCTTTAATCTTGGCCTGATTTCCAGACCTGAAATAATACAACCATCGCCCAAAAAAGCGCGGCCAGTGCGGCAAAATCGAACAGGAACGCAAAGCGTATTGGCAGTCCGATCTTCCCGCCGATCCAACTGGCCCCCATCCAACCCACCATCGCCACAAAAATAACGATAGAGGCAACCCGCGCTTTACGCTTTGGGTCAGAGGCCAATTTTATTTCCTTCACGCAAATTTACTTGCGCTTCTTCTTTGAAAACTCTGTATCGCCACCTTTGGCCAGAATTTTCGCTTGTGCCATCCAGTCATCCCGCTCAATGCGGCCTTTGAATTTCAACTGGTCGTCTACTTTCGTGATCTCAGCCTTTTTCCAAGCCGCAACTTGGTCATATTGGTAAATGCCGATTTCATTTAATGTTTGTTCAAGTTTCGGGCCAACACCAGAGATCAGTTTCAGATCATCAATTTTGGCTGGTGGCTTACGATAAAACTTCGTTGGTGCCGCTTTCGTCGCTGGCTTTTTGGCCGTTACCGGTTTTTTAGCAGCAGCTTTTTTGGCGGCGGGCTTCTTGGCTGCCGCAGTTTTTATTTTAGCTGCAGGTGCCGCCTTTGCCGCTGTTTTCTTTGCCGCAGGCTTCTTCGCGGTTGGTTTTGCAGGCGCGGCCGTTGCAACTGTTGTTGTGCTTACAGCAGCAGCCGAGGTTGTGAGCCCAGAGGCCGGAATATCAGCGGTGCAAAAAATACCTTTCAACAACCAGCCCGACATCAACATTGCGATCAAGCCGATAATAGCAGCCAAAAGACCGTGAAACCCAGCCCAGCCGATCAAAGCGGCGGCAATAAAAATACCGAATGCAAAGGCCAGCAGCCAGCAGACCATTGTGCAAGCAGTGATGCCAGCGGATGCGTTGTTCTGTGTCATAATTTTCTCCCCTCAGAGAACCAGCTATTTAACTGACTTTTGATTTTACGGTTTTCTTGCGCGTCTTTAATATTGGCACCTCATCGCCCTGAATGCGCTTGACGGTATCGCCATATTCAAGCGCTAAACTAGCCGAGGTGTTGTGATCGTATTTACCGGAATTCATCTCTGTCAACGTGGTCAACCCACTTAGTGGCTCAGCCGCATAACGCCCGTTTTGCGGCCCCGGCGTTGGTACTTTACCGGCAGCAAAATCTGCAAGGATTTGGGTGAAGCTTTCCACAGTCAAATCCTCATAAAAATCTTTACCGATCTGGGCCATGGGTGCGTTTGTACAAGCCCCCAGACATTCAACTTCTTCCCAGCTGAACTTGCCATCCGCAGAGATTTGGTGCGCGTTAGGTGCAATGATGTCTTTACACACACCAATTAAATCTTCCGCGCCGCAAATCATGCATGACAACGTGCCGCAAACCTGAACGTGGGCGACACTACCCACCGGTTGCAGTTGGAACATAAAGTAGAATGTTGCCACTTCCAGCGCACGGATGTAATCCATGCCCAGCATATCGGCGACCCCTTCAATGGCAGGTTTTGAAAGCCAGCTTTCTTGTTCCTGCGCCCGCCATAAAAGCGGGATAATCGCGGATGCTTGGCGCCCTTTCGGGAACTTGGCGATTTGGCCCTTGGCCCATTTTTTATTAGCAGCGGTGAAAGCAAAGCTATCAGGCTGTGTATGATGTAGACGACGCAATGACATTACAATGACCCGTTGCTAGAGATGGCTGCAGCGATCAAAATCATCGCAATAACTGTTAATACCCCAGCAGTTAAGTGGGTTCCATAAGGTTTGCCTTGCCGCGAATAAATAGCAGCATCAAAAAGTGCCATAAAGCTTGCCGCAGACAACCAAGCCAGCAATACTATGAAATCCGCATAGTAAGCTGCAAATAAAGAGAACCCGAAAATCGCTATATAACGCCCCAACATGACATTCGGCAATTGTTCTAATTCATGGCTTAATCGAGCCAATCCAGCGGTAGGGTTGTATAAGCAAATGCAGGCAATTACGCCGGTTACGGCTACACCGAACCAAACTAAACCAAGAGCTGCGATCTCAATAGAACTCACCTGTCAATCTCCCCGAATACGACGTCAAGCGAGCCGATGATTGCGGCGACATCTGCCAACTGGTGGCCTTTACAAATGTGATCCATGGCAGCGAGGTGCAAGAACCCCGGCGCACGGATTTTGGCTTTATAGGGTTTGTTAGATCCGTCTGAAACAAGGTAGACACCAAACTCGCCCTTCGGGGCCTCAACGGCCACATATACTTCGCCCGCAGGCACGTGAAAACCCTCAGTGTATAGTTTGAAATGGTGGATCAAAGCTTCCATCGAGGTTTTCATATCACCGCGTGAAGGTGGTGTCAGTTTGCCACGGGCAAGCACGTCACCAGTTGATGCTTCCAGCTTCTTGATCGCCTGTTGCATAATCGATAGGCTTTCACGCATTTCTTGCATGCGGCACAGGTAACGATCATAGCAGTCACCGTTGGTGCCTACAGGAATTTGGAATTCGAACTCGTCATAACATTCATAGGGCTGAGCCCGACGCAAATCCCATGCCATGCCGGAACCACGGATCATCACACCGGAAAAACCCCAATCAAGTGCTTCTTGTTCCGAGATAATCGCAATATCAACGTTGCGTTGTTTGAAAATGCGGTTTTCGGTGAGCAACCCGTCAATGTCATTGAGAATTTCAGGGAACTCAAAAGTCCACTGCATGATGTCATCAAGCAATTCCTGTGGCAGGTCTTGGTGTACGCCGCCCGGACGGAAATACGCCGCGTGAAGACGCGCACCAGAGGCGCGTTCATAGAATTCCATTAGGATTTCGCGTTGCTCAAAGCCCCAAAGCGGTGGGGTTAGCGCGCCCACATCCATCGCCTGTGTCGTGATGTTCAAGATGTGGTTCAGGATACGGCCGATTTCGCAGTAAAGCACACGGATCAGGCTGGCACGACGCGGAACTTCAACACCTGTCAACTTTTCTATTGCCAAACACCAGGCGTGTTCTTGGTTCATCGGGCAAACATAATCTAACCGGTCAAAATACGGTAGGTTTTGCAAGTAGGTGCGGCTTTCCATCAGCTTTTCAGTGCCGCGATGCAGCAGGCCGATATGCGGATCGCACCGCTCTACAATCTCGCCATCCAGTTCTAGGATTAGACGCAGCACACCGTGGGCCGCAGGGTGTTGCGGGCCGAAGTTGATGTTGAAATTGCGAATGCGCTGTTCGCCGGTTTTGGCGTCGTTGAAGTTACCGTCCATTATTTGGCTCCCTCCGCTTTATCATCACCGGGTAGAATATATTCAGCCCCTTCCCACGGTGACATGAAATCGAACAGGCGGTATTCCTGCACCAGCGACACTGGCTCATAAACCACGCGCTTAGCTTCTTCGTCATAGCGACACTCGGTATAGCCCGTTGTCGGAAAATCTTTGCGCAGTGGGTAGCCGCGAAAACCATAATCAGTCAAAATACGGCGCATGTCAGGATGATCGGAAAACAGGATGCCGTACATATCGAACACTTCACGTTCGAACCAGTTGGCAGACGAGTGTACTTCGCAAATCGAGGGCACAATCTCATCTTCTGCGACAAGCGCTTTGATGCGAATGCGGTGGTTCATGTACATCGATAAAAAGTGGTAGACCACTTCAAAGCGTTTTGCAGCGGATGGAAAATCCACTGCTGTGATGTCAACCAGTGTTGAAAATTTGCAACTGCGGTTGGAACGCAAGAACTCGATGAATTTCGGCAGAGCGGCAGGTACCACTTCCATCACCAACTCACCTAATGAATTAACCTCGAACCCCACAACCGCATCGGATTGCTTACTTTGGATCAAAGTACCCAAGTCTTGTAATTCGTCTGACATCAATCCCTACCTTACAATCGTGCCCGTGCGGCGAATTTTACGTTGCAACTGCAACAGACCATACAACAATGCTTCCGCTGTCGGCGGGCAGCCCGGCACATAAATGTCTACCGGCACAATACGGTCACAGCCACGCACAACAGAATAGCTGTAGTGGTAATAACCACCACCGTTCGCACATGACCCCATGGAAAGCACATAACGCGGCTCTGGCATCTGGTCATAAACTTTGCGCAACGCAGGCGCCATTTTATTGGTCAGCGTTCCCGCCACAATCATCAGATCAGATTGGCGTGGGGAAGCGCGTGGGGCAGTGCCGAAACGTTCCATGTCATAGCGCGGCATGGCGCAATGCATCATTTCAACCGCACAACAGGCCAAACCAAAAGTCATCCAGTGCAGCGATCCCGTGCGGGCCCAGTTAATAATATCTGCTGTAGAAGTCAGCAGAAATCCCTGATCCTGCAATTGGCGGTTTATGGCGGCTGTTACCACCTCTTTATCCGCACCCGCAGCATTAAGTGATGTCGCTACTCCCATTCCAAGGCTCCCTTTTTCCACTCATAGGCAAAGCCCACGGTCAGCACACCCAAGAATACCAGCATCGACCAGAAGCCCAAGGTGCCGACATGTTGAAAACTTGCCGCCCACGGGAACAGAAAAGCCACTTCCAGATCAAAGATGATAAACAGAATGGCCACCAGATAGAAACGAATGTCAAACTTCATCCGTGCATCATCAAAAGCGTTGAACCCACATTCATAAGCCGAGATCTTTTCGGGGTCTGGCCTGCGCACCGCGATGATAACAGCGGCTAGAATAAGGACAAGACCAAGGGCCGCGGCGATACCTAAAAATACCAAAATAGGCAAATACTCTCTTAGCAGGTCTTCCAACGGCTACTCCCATAATCATTCGGTCTTGGAACAGTTCGTTTATGGGTCTACCCCTGCATATTGCGAAGGTCAACAGAAGTGGGTGTAGTTTTGGTGGTTTTATAGCTTTAAAATGAAGCAACTGGGTTATTCGCACCAACTCTTGCGTCGCCCGCCGTTATATGGGCGCGCCAAGCCGGTTACGATCATCATTGGGGCCACGTCTTTTCCGTTCACCCTTAGCACTGCCAAAAAGCGGTTATAACGGTCTGTCCCGTCTAAGCGTATCTCAACCGTGCGGGCTTGCCACAACATAAGGCGCAGTGCCCATGTGGCACGGGTGGCTTTGAAAAACTCAGCGATACAACGCGCATTCTTTTCCGGTGCGTCATAACCGATGATCCGTGCACTGCTTATATCATTGTCGGGGCAATCTATTTTTACGGTGTCGCCATCCATAACCAGCCAAACACTACAGCTGCTTTTGGCTTTGGCAGCACCGTTCACCACATCGACAGCAGGTGGTATAAACACCAAAGCCGCAACTATCAGGAAGAACAAAGTTCTTATGTTAATGCGCAAGCTAGTTGCCTGCCTGATAAATCGCACCCACCTCTTCACGGATGATCGCGGCAAGCAGATCGCAATCTTCCAGACTAAAGGTCAGTGGCAGGCGCATATCCAGAAGTCCCGTAAGCACACGGTCAGTTTGCGGCATTTTCTGCGCATCAACATAACGCCAGCTGTCATGGCGTGACGTGAACCCTGTCGGCTTATCCGCCCCGAACCATTTCAATTCTACACCACGTGCAGCACAGCGTTTTTGCACCACATGAACATTGTCCGCATCCCAGTCGGGCAGCGTGAACTGAAAGGATGACGCCACATAACATTCCTTGTCAGGGCGTGGAATAAGCCGCAGGCCCGCCACGTTTTTCAGGCCCGCTTCCATACGCTGATAACGCGCATTCCACTTTTTCGCCTGCGCATCTAATGCAGCCAGTTGCGGGCGTAAAATAGCGGCGCGCAGATTATCCATGCGCCCCGAACAGTTCGGCGTGTCTAATGAGATGTCCTTGAACGCCTCTACGGCAGGGCCGGCCGCATGGCTTTCATACAACATATAAGACCCTGACAGCATTGTAGCGCGCGCCATCACCTGCGGATCATCCGTGATCAACAAACCACCCTCACCCGAGTTGATATGTTTGAAAGTTTGCGTTGAATAACAGGCAGCAATCCCATGCCGGCCACTTAACACCCCGTTCCATTTCGCCCCCATTGTATGGGCGCAATCCTCAAGCACTGATATGCCTGCCGCATCACAAATTGCCATCAAAGCATCCATATCCACGATATGTCCGCGCATATGGCTGAGCATCAGATAACGCGCGCCACTTGTGGCTATTTTGGCTTGCAGATCATCCAGATCCATCACCAGATCTTCCGTGACCTCGACAAACACAGGCACCCCGCCTGCATTGGCAATGGCACCCGGCACTGGGGCCAATGTGAACGCATTGGTGAGAACTTTATCTCCCTGCCCCAACCCCATGGCACGCAGCCCCGCGGCCAGCGCATATCCGCCAGACGCTACAGACAGGCAGTATTTAACCCCCATATATGCGGCAAACTCAAGTTCCAGTGATACGGTTTCGGAAACTTCACCTTTCACAACATTATAACGATGCAATCGCCCGTGCTGCATCACCCGCATTGCGGCTGCGATCCCTTCTTGCGGGATCGGTTCTTGTTGTGTGAAATTTCCAGTAAAATTACGTGCCAAATGCTTACCCCTTGATCATTGCATCCATCATGTCAGGCAACTGGTCAAAATGATCCAGTAAACCCTCAGGTTCTAAATCCGCAACATGCGGGCCATCAGGCCCGAAGGTTACCAAGACACATGGTACCCAGGCGTTTTTAGCCGCATTGCGATCCGTAATCGTATCACCGATCAAAACGGATTTCGACGGGTTTCCGCCCAGTTTTTTGATCGTTCCCAATAAATGCCCCGCATCAGGTTTACGCACAGGCAAGGTGTCTGCCCCTAAAAGAGCCTTAAAATGGTGTCTAATGTTCAAACGTCTGGTCAACGTTTCTGCTAACCCTTCAGGCTTATTTGTGCAAATCCCCAAAATATAATCACGGCGTTTCAATTCATCCAAACAGGCTTCAACCCCATCATATAAAAATGAATGGTGATCAATGTTTTCGCCATAAAACTTCACCAGATACTCAAAATGCTGCTGCATTTGTGCATCATCCGGAATGTGCCCCAAACGCGCAAAGCCCAGTGTCAACATTGCCCGCGCACCTTGAAAGGCTGTACTGGCATCTTTGACGGGGTCAAGCTGCGGCAATTCACCTATATTTTCAAAAAGCGCATTTGCAGCAGCAATCAGATCACCGCTGGTATCAGCCAAAGTTCCGTCCAGATCAAAAACCACTGATTTCATACTTGTCTCCCCTATTCTGCCATTGGTTTGCCACAGGCCGTAACGAAGTGAAAGACTTCTTGAGCATACACCCCCTTTTGTTGCCCAATAAACTTGCGTAGAAGACACGCAGAAGCACAAAAACCAGAGGCATACATGAGCGTAGCAACCGTAATATTAGCCGCAGGCATGGGCAGCCGAATGCAATCGGACATGCCCAAAGTTCTGCACCAGATTGCAGGGGCGCCCATGTTGATACATGCGATGCGCACTGCCGCGGGTATTGCGGTTGATAAAACTGTCATCATCACAGGGCATGGTGCCGAACAGGTAGCGCAGATTGCATGCGCATATGACGAAACCGTTCTGATCGCACATCAAGACACCCAAGACGGCACGGGCCACGCGGTACAACAGGCCGCCTCTCTGCTACAGGACTTCACGGGCGATGTGATCGTGCTTTACGGCGACACTCCGTTTGTGCAACCCGAAACCCTGCAAGCGATGCTGGACAAAAAGGCTGAAGGCCACGGTGTGGTTGTTCTAGGGTTTCATACCGCCGACCCAGCCCGCTATGGCCGACTTGTTACAACCGATGACGGACTATTGGATGCCATTGTTGAATATAAGGATGCCAATGAAGCCCAGCGCAGTATTGATTTTTGCAATTCAGGCGTGATCTGCGCCGATGCCACGCTGTTATTCAGCCTGCTTGATGGCATAAAGAACGATAATGCCAGTGGTGAATACTATCTGACGGATGTGGTTGATCTGGCCCGCACACGCGGCTTGACCTGTGCTGCGATTGCATGTGATGAGGCAGAGACCATGGGCATCAATTCCCGTGTTGATCTGGCCGCGGCAGAAGTGGCATTTCAAGCCAAAGCACGGCGTGATGCGATGCAAAACGGGGTGACATTGATCGCCGCTGAAACTGTCTGGCTTGCCTATGACACGATCATAGGGCGCGATGTGATCATTGAACCAAATGTGGTTTTCGGCCCCGATGTCACCATTGAAAACAACGCCACCATTCGCGCCTTTTCCCATCTTGAGGGCTGTCACGTCTCAAAAGACGCGATCGTCGGCCCCTATGCCCGCCTGCGCCCGGGGGCCGAGTTGGCAAACGGGGCCAAGGTTGGTAATTTTGTCGAGATCAAAGCAGCCCAAATCGGTGAAGGAGCCAAGGTCAATCACCTGTCTTATATTGGTGACGCCGATATTGGTGATGGGGCAAATATCGGCGCAGGAACAATCACTTGCAACTATGATGGTGTGTTCAAACATAAAACCGAAATTGGCCAACGCGCCTTTATCGGATCCAACACAATGCTGGTGGCACCGGTACGGGTTGGTGACGATGCCATGACCGCCTCTGGCAGTGTGATCACCAAGAATGTGCCAGACGCCGCCCTTGGTTTGGGGCGTGCTAAACAGGATAATAAACTGGGCTTTGCCTTGCGGATGATGAACAAATTGCGTGCGGCAAAAGCCGCTATGAAAAAGGATTAACCCATGTGCGGAATAGTAGGAATATTAGGGACTCATGAAGCGGCACCGATCCTGATCGAGGCACTGAAGCGTCTAGAATATCGCGGTTATGACAGTGCCGGTATTGCCACGGTAGATGCGGGCCAATTGGGTCGGCGTCGCGCCATGGGCAAGCTGGTCAACCTGGCAGATTTGCTAATGCACGAACCTATTACGGGTAAATCAGGCATCGGCCACACCCGTTGGGCCACGCATGGGGTGCCAAATGTGATAAACGCCCACCCGCACCGCGCCAAAGACGTGGCTGTGGTGCATAACGGCATTATCGAAAATTACAAAGACTTGCGCGATGAATTAAGTGCCAAAGGGGTTGTGTTTGAAACTGAAACCGACACTGAAACCGTGGTGCAACTATGCATGTCCTATCTAAATGAAGGCATGTCACCGGTACACGCTGCCGCAGCCACAATAGGCCGCCTGCAAGGCGCCTATGCGCTTTGTTTTCTGTTTGAAGGCGAAGACGATTTGCTGATTGCCGCGCGCAAAGGCTCACCCTTGGCAATTGGTCACGGGGATGGTGAAATGTATGTGGGATCAGACGCATTGGCACTGGCCCCGATGACTGACAATATCACCTATTTGGAAGAAGGCGACTGGGCCGTTGTCACCCGCAATTCAGTGGAAATACGCGATTCAGACGGCAAGCTGGCCAACCGTGAAATGCACATTATCAAAGTGGATGCAGGTAACACTGACAAGGGTGTTTACAAACATTACATGATGAAGGAAATCACTGAACAACCAACAGTACTGGCCGATGCAATCGGACATTACACAAACGCTGAAACCGGTGATGTTTCCGTGCCGAACCTAGATATTGATTTCACCACCGTTGACAAAATCACCATGGTCGCCTGTGGTACCGCATATCTGGCCTGTTCGGTTGCGAAATACTGGTTTGAACAGATCGCCCGCATCCCTTGCGAGGTCGATGTGGCCTCTGAGTTTCGCTATCGCGAACCGCCAATGTCAGATAAATCCGTAGCCATGTTTGTCAGCCAATCAGGTGAAACCGCCGACACGTTGGCAGCTTTGCGTTATTCTCAGGGCAAAGTCGCTAATACAGTGGCTGTGGTGAATGTGGTGGCAAGCTCTATCTCACGCGAGTGCGATATATCCCTGCCGATCCATGCCGGTGTTGAAATCGGTGTGGCTTCAACAAAAGCCTTTACCTGCCAGTTGGTCGCTTTGGCTGCAGTGGTTATTTCAGCCGCCCGTCAACGTGGTGAACTGGACGAAAATGGCACGGCAGAATTGCGTGAAGCCATGAACAGCCTGCCCGGCCTGATCAATCAATCCTTGAGTCAAAAATCCGAGATTGATGCGGTGACAGTTGATCTGGCAAAAGCATCAGACGCTTTATTTCTAGGGCGCGGTGTGATGTATCCTTTGGCTTTAGAGGGTGCGTTAAAACTAAAAGAAATCAGTTATATACACGCAGAAGGTTACGCCAGCGGCGAGTTGAAACACGGCCCCATTGCATTGGTCGATGAGCATATGCCGGTGATCGTTCTGGCCCCCAAAGACGATCTGTTCGACAAGACTGTCAGCAACATGCAAGAGGTCATGGCACGCGGCGGTAAAGTACTGCTTGTCACCGATCAAAGCGGGGCTGATATAGCAGGTGAAGGTGTATGGAAAACCATCATCATGCCCCCTGTCCACAACATGATAGCACCCATTCTTTATGCCATCCCGGCACAATTGATCGCTTATTACACAGCCGTGCGCAAAGGCACCGATGTGGACCAACCGCGCAATCTAGCAAAGTCGGTGACGGTGGAGTAGTTTGGTTAGGATGGTATTTTGATCATCCTAATTCAAATTACATTATGAATTCAACGCGGTTTGTAAGGTCATCTGATTTTACAACCATTCCCTATCAGATTATCAAGGGTTCATAATTTCTAAGATTTAAAACTGCCTGACATCAGCACCTATGTGCAAAATTTTACAGATCGCTTGCGTGATCTTTATATAATCTTGCTCTGCTTACGATCCGATCTCTGATCTCATTTAAGTTGCCCCTAATTCGGAAACCAAATCGGATTTGACCAGGCGCGTTTACCCGCACGATCTATAATTGTCACGCGAATCCATGGTGAGTTGGATAAGCGATCCAGTGAAAGTTGTCCGGTTGTCATTGTCTTGCCA
>CAXMSA010000017.1:0-29566 GCA_964195605.1 uncultured Amylibacter sp. | reverse complement strand
CGATAAAGCGATGAGTTATCGATCACCACACAACCGGCCGCGGCTGCTTTAGGCGCGTATTTCTTGGTGGCGTCAGAGCCAACCGCGAACAAAGCCATATCCCAACCCGTAAAATCGAAAGTGTCCAAATCCTTCGTCTTTAACGTCTTGTCACCAAAGCTACATTCTGTTCCCAATGAATTGCGGCTTGCGAGCACTTCAATTTCATCGATTGGGAACTGGCGTTCCTCCAGAATATTCAGCATTTCGCGGCCTACGTTGCCTGTGGCACCCGCGACGACAATACGGTAACCCATTTTAGGTCTCCTAAAAGTTAAAGTTTGGACATGTTCCCAAAGGGAACGGGCGGGCTATAACCCGTTCCACGCATATGTGAAATGGCAAAACGCAAAAATAGTGCTATTGTGCCCCAAAACACAAAGGGTTTATCATGAAATTCAGCCTCACAGCCCTGATCACTCTTCTTATTACCACATCCGCCATGGCCGATTCCCCCCGTGTGGTCGGGGTTGACGCCAGCAAATCAGGCGGTACATGGCGGTTTAATGTGGCGATAAAACACGCCGATGCAGGCTGGGATCACTATGCTGACGGATGGGGCGTCTATCTGGCTGACGGTACCGAGCTGGGTTACCGCGTTCTGGCGCATCCACATGTGAACGAGCAGCCGTTCACACGTTCGTTGGGCGGGGTTAGTATCCCAAAAGGCACTAAATCAATAATCATCCGCCCGCATGATAAAGTGCACGGATTGGGTGCTGATTATACGTTCAAACTGAAATGACCAAGACCCCGACAGAGCTGTTAGAAGGTGCTTACGACTTGCAAAATGCGCAAGATAACATCACTTATTACAAAGATTTCGCAGACCATTATGACAAAGGGTTTGCAGATGAGATGGGCTATAATAGCCCAAGCGCCCTAGCAGAAGCCTTTCACAGATTAGCAACCAGAACCGACAGGCCGATAGCGGATATCGGCTGTGGCACGGGACTGGTTGCGCAAGCATTAAATATGCCCAAAGAGTTCATTGACGGCTATGATATTTCACCAGAAATGCTGGATAAAGCCCGCGCCAAAAACCTCTACCGCGCAGTTTATCAAGCCAATTTGAAACAGCCATTAGAAGCCTTCCCCAATGACTACGGCGCATTGATTTCCGTCGGTACATTCACCTTGGGCCATTTAGGGCCACAGGATTTGGGCAACCTGTTGACCCTTTTGCAACCAAATGGGTTGATCTGTATCACTATCAGTGCCGTACATTTCAAAGCACAGGGTTTTGCCACGTTTTTGGATGGGTTGCACAGGGCGGGTACAATCACCGCCCCACAAATTCACACAATACCGATTTATGTAAAAGATAATCACGAGCATGCAGCGGACAAGGCGCACATTTTAAGCTTTCGCAAACGGTAAATTCATACGCAATCACGTTCGGGGGCTAAACGCCTAAGACCGGTCTCTCTACCGGCGTTTACGCCAATATTTAGACAAGGAATACACCGCAATTACAACCCAGAGAACCTCGATCATTATTGCGCCCACATTAGGCCGGAACCAAAGCGAAAACAGAATCATAAAGGCGCCTGACAGGTTCAATATCTGAAATCGCGGGTCTTCACCCTTGATACGCCCAGAGGATACCCCAAAATAAGCCAGCGATATTAACAAAGAGCCAACAATGCCGACCCAGTCCGCAAGGTTCAAATCGTTGATAAAATCCATTGCTTACCCACCTATAGTTCGTCCCCCATATTATGGGTCAGTTAAATCCTGTTGAACAGGTATATTTTCCAACTAAACCTTGCCGTTCCACGCCCTGTCTGTAATCTGTCCCCATGACTCTTTTTGACACCCAACTCGACGACAAATTCGACCTGACCAAGGCCCGTATTTACACATCAGGCACGCAGGCCCTTGTACGCCTGTGCCTGATGCAGGCGCAAATCGATCGTGATAACGGTCTTGATACCGGCGGCTATATCAGCGGCTATCGCGGCTCTCCGCTGGGCGGGCTGGATTTGCAATTCGGGCACGCGAAAAAACCGTTGACGGAAGCGCAAGTAATCTTTGAAGCTGGTCTGAATGAAGACATAGCGGCCACTGCAATATGGGGTACACAACAGGCCGAATTGCGTGGCGACGGCAAACATGACGGCGTGTTTGCCATGTGGTACGGCAAAGGCCCGGGCGTTGACCGTTCAGGCGATGCGATCCGCCACGCCAACCTTGCAGGCTCATCCAAAAACGGTGGCGTGTTGCTGTTGATGGGGGATGACCACACCTGCGAAAGCTCGACCACAGCACACCAAAGCGAATATGCGCTGGTCGATGCGATGATACCCATTCTGAACCCCTCAAGCGTGTCGGAAATCATCGAATACGGTTTGCACGGCTGGGCTATATCACGTTTCGCAGGGGTCTGGTGCGGCTTGAAATGCGTCAAGGACAATGTGGAATCGTCAGGCTCTATCGATGTAAATCTGGACAATTTCAAAACCACATACCCCACTGATTTCGACATGCCCGCAGGCGGTTTGAATATCCGCCTGAACGACCACCCCACTGTGCAAGAGGCGCGACTTCACCAGCATAAACTGAAAGCCGTTACTGCCTATGCCCGTGCCAACTGCCTTGATAAAACCATCTACAAGGGCGGCAAATCCCCAAAAATCGGCATCGTTTCCACCGGCAAATCCTACATGGATGTGTTGCAAGCCTTAGACGAGCTTGGCATCGACAAAGCCCGTGCAAACAGGATGGGTCTGGCGCTTTACAAGGTTGCCATGCCGTGGCCGCTGGAACCCACTGGTATCACTGCATTTGCCAAAGGTCTGGATCAGGTCATTGTCGTTGAAGAAAAACGTGCCCTGATCGAAGACCAGTTGCGCAGCATTCTTTACGGTCAGGAAAACCCGCCAAATATTATCGGAAAAACCTCTGAAACTGGGCAGGTTCTGTTCCAGCCGGAACTGGCCCTGAATTCCGTACAAATCGCAGCCGCCATAGGTGAACGTCTGCTAAGCCTAAGGGGTGGTAAATCACTGGCAAACAAGGTCAGCGATCTGAAGGCACGACTTACGGAAACCCGCGAAGAGCTGCCCGTCACACGCGGCTTGGTATTTTGCGCAGGTTGCCCGCACAACACATCCACCATCCTGCCCGATGGTGCGCGTGGCTTTTCAGGCATCGGGTGCCATTGGATGGCGCAATTCATGGATCGCACGGTTGAAGGTTACACCCATATGGGTGCCGAAGGCTCAAACTGGATCGGTGAAGCCAAGTTTTCGACCTGTGATCACGTGTTCCAGAACATCGGTGACGGCACCTATAACCATTCGGGCATCATGTCCGTGCGTGCCGCCACGGGGTCTGGCATCAACATGACCTACAAAATCCTTTATAACGACGCGGTCGCCCTGACAGGCGGCCAGGTGCACGATGGCGGGCTTGATGCCTACGACATTGTGGCCGAGGTTCTGGCCGCAGGTGTGACCAAATTGGAATACGTTACTGAAGACCCTGATCGTATAGACAGATCACGCCTGCCCAGCGGTATTAAAATCCACCATCGCCGCGACCTGCAAAAAGTGCAGGAAGAGATCGCAAAGGTCAAAGGCATCAGCGTTATCCTATACGACCAAACCTGCGCATCCGAAACACGCCGCAGGCGCAAACGCGGGCTAATGCCAGAGCTGGATAAACGCCTGTATATCCACCCCGAGGTCTGTGAAGGTTGCGGTGATTGCGGCGTGCAATCCAACTGTGTGGCCGTACAACCGCTGGATACGCCGTTGGGGCGCAAACGCAAAATCGACCAGTCGGTGTGCAACAAGGATTTCACCTGTGCTGACGGTTTTTGCCCCAGCTTTGTAACTGTTACAGGCGGCACCCCGCGTAAAAACAAAGCTACCCTGATCAACCTGCCAGACTTGCATGAACCAAGTAGTAAGCCGAACCTCGACAAACCTTATTCCATCCTCGTCACAGGCGTGGGTGGCACTGGTGTTGTCACCATCGGCGCACTGGTCGGCATGGCCGCCCATCTGGATGGCAAGGGCAGCGGTATCATTGACATGGCGGGCCTGTCGCAAAAGGGCGGTTCGGTTTATTCGCACATCAAAATAGCAGGCACGCCTAAAGCAATAAAAACCATCCGCGTGGCCGATGGTTGTGCTGACCTGATGCTGGGCTGCGATGTGATCGTAGGTGCTGGCAATCAGGCTTTGTCGACCCTGTCCAAATCCACACATGCGCTTATAAACACCCACGAACAAATGCCGCGTGAGTTTGCATATGACAAGGATTTCACCCTGCCCACAGACCTGATGCACAACCGCATCATAGACACGGTCGGGCAGGCAAATGCTGATTTTGTTGACGCCAGCAATTACGCCACGCAACTGCTGGGCGACAGTATCGGCACTAACCTGTTCATGCTCGGTGTTGCCTATCAAAAGGGTCTTATCCCACTTAACGAAAAAGCCATTACCCACGCGATTGACCTGAACGGTGTGGCGGT
The DNA here is from genome assembly GCA_964195605.1 of uncultured Amylibacter sp. Classification (GTDB taxonomy): domain Bacteria; phylum Pseudomonadota; class Alphaproteobacteria; order Rhodobacterales; family Rhodobacteraceae; genus Amylibacter. Next base: position 25,041 of record CAXMSA010000017.1, on the reverse strand, counting down.
TGAAATGAACAAGAACGCCTTCGCGTTGGGCCGTCACTGGGTCAGTGATGCAACCCGCGTGGATGCGCTTTTACCTAGCATGACAATAGAAGATGACCCCGAAACACTGGATGCGATTATCGCAGATCGTATGGCACGCTTAACCGCCTATCAAAACGCAGCTCATGCCACTCAATACAGTGATTTCATGACAAAGGTATCGGGTAAACCCTACGCCATCGCCGTGGCCCGTAACCTGTATAAACTGATGGCCTATAAAGATGAGTATGAGGTTGCGCGCCTGTATTCAGACCCATCGTTCAAGGAAAAATTACACGCACAATTCGAGGGCGACCTGAAACTAAAAGTCTCGCTTGCGCCACCACTGTTATCACGCCCCGACCCCGTCACGGGCAAAGCCAGAAAGATTGAATTCGGCGCATGGATTTTCCCGGTCTTCAAGATTTTATCCAAACTGAAAGGCTTGCGCGGCACCCCGTTTGACCCGTTCGGATATTCACAAGAACGCCGTAGGGAACGTGGGTTGATTGATGAATATAAAGCGATGATCTTGGAGATTGGTGAGGATGCAGACCCCGAAACCGCTTTGGCCATTGCCAACCTACCAGAAAACATTCGCGGCTTTGGGCATGTGAAAATGGCGGGTGTTGAAAAGGTTGAACGCATTAAAAAAGAACTGTTGGCTAAATTATAGGATGGACAAGATGGGGAAACCCTGAAGTTTAGCTTTGAAAATCAAGTAATTTCAATGAGTTAAGTTGTTGTCCTAGTCGAGACATTAGGATTTTGCGCAGGCCTCTGATAGCAAAAGGCCGCCAGAACAGACGGCCCTTTCAAATCTTTTAATCTATTAATTAAAGCGATGCTTCCAGCTCCGCCAAAACCGCATCACCCATCTGGCTTGTTGAAACAGGTGTGCCACCATCTGACATCATCAGATCGCCAGTGCGGATGCCTTTTGCTAGAACAGCCTCAACAGCACTTTCCAGACGTGTGGCTTCCTCACCCTGATCAAAGCTGTAGCGCAGGGCCATTGCGAAGCTCAAGATACAGGCGCAGGGGTTGGCTTTGCCTTGGCCCATAATATCAGGCGCTGATCCGTGAACCGGTTCATACATCGCTTTCGGGCGGCCATTTTCCATCGGGGCACCCAAAGACGCAGACGGCAACATGCCAAGCGAACCTGTCAGCATCGCCGCGCAATCAGATAGGATGTCTCCGAATAAGTTATCTGTCAGGATAACATCAAACTGCTTTGGTGCGCGCACCAGTTGCATCGCACCCGCATCCGCATACATATGTGACAGTTCCACATCCGCATAATCTGCCGCATGCACTTCGGTCACAACATCGCGCCACAAGATACCGCTTTCCATCACATTGGCTTTTTCCATTGAACAAACGCGATTGTTTCGCTTGCGGGCTAGTTCAAACGCGGATCGCGCAACGCGGTCGATTTCACTTTCGGTATAACGCTGCGTGTTGATACCAACACGCTGGCCGTCTTCGATAAAAATACCGCGTGGTTCACCAAAGTAAGACCCAGATGTCAATTCGCGCACGATCATAATATCCAGACCTGCAACCAATTCTTTTTTCAACGATGAAAAATCCGCCAGCGCGTCAAAACATTGGGCAGGGCGCAGGTTGGAAAACAGATCCATTTCCTTGCGCAAGCGCAGCAAACCGCGTTCCGGCTTCACACTGAAATCAAGATCATCGTATTTTGGCCCGCCAACAGCACCCAGCAACACCGCATCAACCTCTTGCGCTTTGGCCATTGTGTCATCATGCAAGGGTGTGCCGTGCTTGTCGTAAGCGGCCCCGCCAACCAGATCTTCGGATACGTCAAACGCCAAGTCGCGCTTGTCGCCGTACCAAGTGATAATGCGTTGTACTTCAGCCATAACTTCCTGACCGATCCCGTCACCAGGTAAAATTAACAAAGATGGAGTGTTCATGGCGCAAATCCTTTTATGCAGTTGCCCAACGGGTAATCTGCATGATGGAATTGGTCAAGGTATTAGGTGTATTTAGCACGGGTAGATTAAACTGGCATCCATCGCGCTTTTTCATCGCGGTTCATCGCGACCTTTGCCAAGGCTATCGCGCGCATCAGGTACATTGCGGGCAGATATGTCCAAAGTGCGATCACCCATGTAATCATTACCGGTGTTAATAAATCGCCTTGTGAAAACCAGGTCAGTACAACGGTTGCAATGGTCGGGCCGAAAAAGGGGATCAGACAGGCGACCAGAAGGCTGGAAAAGGAAGAGTTGATCAGTCTGTTTTGCAAGCTTGAAGTATCATATGATTTATAGGTTGGCATATTCAGCCACATATTGAAATTTTCACCGCCAAACCGCCAGAGGTTTGCAAACACAGATGCACAGAATGCTAATGTGAAAGACAGGCAAATAATTACATTCAAGGCAATCGCTTGACCAATGACATTACGTAAAGCGGGATCACTACCAGCTAATGTATCTGCAACAATGGCAACGGGGCTATAAGCAAAATCCATTAATGCAAAACCATTGCTGGCAGTTGTAGAAATAATGCTGTTCGTGATTTGGCCGTTAAGCATGTTGGCAATTAAATACGTCGGGGATAAAATCAGGCCCAGCATCAGCATAAACCTAACACGATTATAGGGTGCCGCAAATCGAAACTCTATTACAGAGGGAGTCGGGAACCCATATTCGTATATGACAATAACTGCGGCAATCGTTGCCAGAATGCGGGTAAACTCCAAAGATGAATGGGATGTTTCTGAAAGTAAGAACGAAGGCAGCATTACTAAAATTGCTACAATCATTGCTCTTACAGTTGCCCCTGTAAGCCTATAAATCACTGCCTCGTCCTCATGCTTTACTCTGCGTAGAGAGTATTGTTTGGCCTTTTGGCCTTATTGTTGCCCTATTTGTCTCGAAAAAGCCTTATTCGTCAAGCTTTTATATAATAATGTTGAGATTCAGTTACTTTGCGTGCTTTCTTAATCAACTTTTTGCTAAAAAAAGGCCGCTATACAGCGGCCTTAATGCGTTATTTATCTTGATAATTTAGACCCAAGGCATGGATTTGCTGTAGGTTTTTTCAAAGGTATCAATAGCATCAACTTTTTGCATGGTCAGGCCAATATCGTCTAATCCGTTCAACAAACAATGCTTTTTGAACGCATCAACTTCAAACCCAAACTCTGTGCCATCTGTTGTTGAAACCGTCTGGTTTTCCAGATCAACCGCAATGCGTGCGTTTTCACCTTTGCCAGCATCTTCCATCAACACATCAATTGCTTCTTTTGGCAGAACCACCGGTAAAATACCGTTTTTAAAGCAGTTGTTATAAAAGATGTCGGCAAATGAGGTTGAGATAACTACCGAGATGCCAAAATCTTTCAAAGCCCAGGGCGCGTGTTCACGTGAAGAACCACAGCCAAAGTTGTCACCTGCAACGATAATATCGGCATTGCGGTACGCTGGCTGGTTCAGCACGAAATCAGCAATCTCGTTGCCATCTTCATCATAACGCATCTCGTCAAACAGGTTCACACCCAGCCCAGAGCGTTTGATAGTTTTCAAAAACTGTTTCGGAATGATCATATCGGTGTCGATATTGATCAGAGGCATTGGTGCTGCAATGCCAGATACATTTTCAAACTTTTCCATTATGCCGCTCCATCAAAAGTACGGATGTCTGTTAAGTGGCCGGTAATAGCAGCTGCCGCCGCCATTTCCGGGCTTAGCAAATGCGTGCGCCCACCACGGCCCTGACGGCCTTCAAAGTTACGGTTAGAGGTCGCGGCACAGCGTTCGCCGGGGGCCAGTTGATCTGGGTTCATTGCCAGACACATGGAACAACCTGCCATGCGCCATTCAAAACCCGCGTCCTTGAAAATATCGGCCAAACCTTCTTCTTCAGCCTGCGCACGCACCAGACCCGAGCCCGGCACAACCATCGCCCGCATCCCGTCTTTGATCTTGCGACCTTTCAGCACGGCCGCCGCCGCGCGCAAATCTTCAATGCGCCCGTTGGTACAAGAGCCGATAAACACGGTATCAATTTGAACATCCGTCAGCTTCATACCCGCTTCAAGACCCATATAGTCCAAAGCGCGTTTTACCGCGGCAACTTTACCGCCCTCAAAGTCGCTCGGTGCAGGTACAACTGCATCGATTGGCAACACATCTTCGGGGGAGGTACCCCAAGTCACGCTTGGTGCAATATCTTCGCCTTTGATCGTGAGCACTTTATCAAAATGCGCACCTTCGTCGGTGAACAATGTCGCCCAATAGGCCATGGCCTTATCCCAGTCCGCACCACTTGGCGCATGCGGGCGACCCTTTACATAGTCAAAGGTCTTTTGATCAGGTGCAATAAGCCCCGCGCGCGCGCCACCTTCAATTGCCATGTTACAGACAGTCATGCGACCTTCCATAGACAGCTCTTCAATGGCTTGGCCGCAATATTCAATCACATAACCGGTACCACCTGCGGTGCCTGTTTCACCAATAATTGTCATGGTGATGTCTTTAGCCGTCACGCCTGGGCGCAAAGTGCCAGTGATCTCAACCTTCATGTTTTTGGATTTCTTCTGGATCAGGGTTTGTGTCGCCAGAACATGTTCCACCTCTGATGTGCCGATACCATGCGCCAAAGAGCCAAAAGCACCGTGCGTGGCGGTATGGCTGTCACCACAGACCACCGTCATGCCGGGCAATGTCCAGCCCTGTTCCGGCCCAACGATATGCACGATACCCTGGCGCACATCTGACACCGGATAATAGTGAATGCCGAAGTCTTTGGCATTTTTATCTAAAGCCTCAACCTGAATGCGGCTTTCTTCATTGTCGATGCCGTTTACACGATCAAGCGTGGTGGGCACATTGTGGTCAGGTACTGCTATGGTTTTTTCTGGCGCACGTACTTTGCGCCCGGCCATACGCAGGCCTTCAAAGGCTTGCGGGCTGGTTACCTCGTGTACAAGATGACGGTCGATATACAACAGACAGGTGCCGTCTTCGGCCTCATCCGCTAGATGCGTATTCCAGATTTTATCGTAGATTGTTTTAGGTGCGGACATTTGATCCTCCCGCGTGTGTGTTTTGGGGTATTTTGGTTACAGTAACAGGATTACGGGCTAAAGCTTCGCCATAAGCGTAAATTGCATGCCGTAGAACCGCCATGGCAGGCGTGTTTTGTCATCCATGTCAAAAATAATTTCCATAATGTCCGTTTATCTGCGAATCGTTTTGTAAGCAAGCACTGGAAAAAGCTGCGCAGAACACTTAACCTATCAAAAAGAGGCAGAGAAATCATGGATCCAGAAAACACGACAGAAATTCTGACATCCGCGCAAGAACTGTGGGAGGAGCTATTAAAGCTTGGCACCCGCATGATGCAGCCTTGGACATTGTACCAGTTGATAATCATTGCGGGCATCGTGATTTTCTGCACTATGCTTGCGCGTGTTATGATCCCGAAATGCGGAAAATGGTGTGACGGCAAAGACGGGCTATACAAACACTTTTCCAATATTTTTCTGGATGTTCACCGCAGGCTGACGCTGGCGATGTATGTTCCAATTGCATTTTTGGTGGTCTCGGTGATGCAAATTATCACTTGGCCAAGCCGATCGTTTTTTATCGGCTTGTCAGTTGAATTAGCGGTCTCATGGCTGCTGATTTCAGTGGTCAGTTCTTTTATTAAAAACGGCACACTCCGCTCGATTGTCACATGGCTTGGCTGGATTATTGCCACGCTTCAAATCACCAATTTTCTAGAGCCGACAACAAATCTTCTGGATAGTATTTCGTTAGATATAGGCAGTACAAATCTGTCTATTCTAATGGTTCTTATCGCTCTGTTTTCACTGGTTGCCTTGTTCCTTATGGCCAGCCTGATTTCTAGAACAGGGGCCAGAAAAATAAATCGCATTGACGATATGTCACCCTCAATCAAAGTGCTGCTTAACAAGGCTTTGCAAATCGGGCTTTATACGACTGCTTTCCTGCTTAGTCTGAAAGTGATCGGGTTTGATTTAGGCTCGCTGGCGGTTTTGTCTGGTGCCATTGGTTTGGGTATCGGTTTTGGTTTGCAAAAAATCGTGTCCAACCTGATCTCGGGCATCATCATATTGTTGGATAAATCAATTAAACCCGGTGATGTGATTTCCCTTAATGAAACCTTTGGTTGGATCACCAAACTGGGCGCGCGTTATGCGTCCGTGACCACACGTGATGGCCGTGAACATCTGATCCCGAATGAGGATTTCATTACCTCTCAGGTGATCAACTGGTCACATTCATCCGATTTTGTCCGTCTTGATATTCATTTTGGTGTTGACTATGATAGTAATCCGCATGAGGTAAAAAAACTCGCCGCCGCCGCCCCCCTGACCGTTGACCGCGTTGTCAACAACCCGCCACCTGTGGCCCATGTGGTAAATTTCGGCGACAGTTCTGTTGATTTTATTCTACGTTTCTGGATCCGTGACCCTAACAAAGGCCTGACCAATATCCGCGGCAACGTTTATTTGGCACTTTGGGATACATTGCAGGAAAACAACATCGGCATCCCTTACCCACGGCGTGAGATTACGATGTTGGGGACGGGGAGTGAAATGGTGGAGCCTGTGCTGCCCATCAAGAAAAAATCATAAATGGATATTTGATAGTTTGAGGGTGCGTGGTTTCCACGCACCCTACAAAATAGGCCCTTAAATCCCTGCTCCATCCTGATAAATCAACTCACTTGGTCGAACAGTTCCCACCGATAAATCATTGCAATTGCGTTGATTGTGAAACAGGTGGTTTTGTACAACCGGATGGTTTGCATCCGCTACGCCCAAACGCACTAACATAGCCGCCATGGCACATTCCGATGCCCGTGTGGCACCATCTTCAATCTTCAGCGCAACACCCAAACCGCGTTCAGGCAGGATCGCCGCAAATACCCCTTCGGCCCCTGTTTTAATAACGGCTTTTCCATCCATTGCCCGCATCAGTTCGGTACAGGCGCGTGTCTCACCCGCGACCAGTTCAGGATGTCTAGCCATCGCCCCAACCAATGACCTTGCAGCCTTTTCACGCACAGCCCCCAACCCGCTTGGGTCGGCCATACGTGCCAATGAGCGGGCAAATCCCGTTAGGGTCATGGCAAAATTCGGGGCAGAGCAGCCATCTATGGCATGCCCTTTCGTATCTTCGCCAGTCATATCTTCAAGTGCTGCCTTCACAGCTATTTGCACGGGGTGATCTATTTCAAGATATTCAGACCCGCCGCCCAGATGTTTGTTCAGGGTCAAAAATCCCGAATGTTTACCTGAACAATTATTGTGGGTCTGGTCAAAACAATGATCACCACAGATCAGGCCCTTCATAGCCTCTTTATTTTCGGGCATATGGCCGCCGCAACGCAGATCGGTCTCGCTTAATCCAAGCCCGTCCAACCACTTACTGACGCGCCCGGTATGGATCAAAGCTCCGTTATGTGAAGCACAAGATAATGCCAGATGTTCAGGGGTCAGTCCGAACCGCTTTGCGGCACCGCTTTCTACCAATGGCAAGGCTTGCAGCATTTTGCTCGATGAACGCGGCAAAATCACCGCTGTCGGATCACCCCATGATGCCAGCAATTCACCTTGTGCATTACAAACCGCAATATGTCCGCGATGCACACATTCTAAAAACGGGCCACGCCACACTTCTGCCACAATTTCCGAACGTTCCATCAAGTTTTCGCTTCCTTCGACAATAATCCGCCGACTTTAAGGGTTTATGATTGCCTACTGGCTATAATTCCCTTTGTTATTCTAGTATGTTGCCACAACATCAACACAATTCCGTCCTATTTTGGTCGGAAGAGGCAAAAAAAATCAGCTGGAGGCTGTAAGGCAGAATGAACAGAGCAATAGCATTGACATGCGGTATAATCGCAGCGGTGTCTTTTAGTAGCACGACCCTATCCGCACAAACTTCGACCAATATTGTGGATTCAAAATCCGACTGGTCAGTTTTTGTTGAAAACGAACCGCTTAGATGTTGGATCGTCTCAAAGCCCACGAAAACCGTGAACATTAAAGGTGGGAAACCTGTTGTGGTTAAACGCAGTGATATCAGGCTGTTTGTCACCTATCTGCCCAAAAGCGGCATAAGCGGTGAAATTTCTTTTACAGGCGGTTATCCGTTTAGAACTGATACACCCGTACTTTTATCGGTGGGGTCATCTACATATAACATGTATCCGGACGGGGAATATGCATGGCCTGAATCTGTGGCGGTTGATAGCAAAATCAAATCATCACTGCAACGCGGTGCAGAGGCTGTTGTTAAAGCTCAAAGTGCGCGCGGCACACAAACCACGGATACATTTTCCCTGGTTGGGTTTACCGCAGCTCTTGCAGAGGCTGAAAAGCGCTGTAAGTAACGCCTTTTGCTTTCCAAGTTTATGTTATAATAGCCCCGAAACCCCGTTTTGGGACTGTTTAGTAGAAAGTTGTGGCAATGAGCGCACCGATAACACCTGATGTGGTAACCATCCCGCGCAAGCAAGACCCAGAGGCTAAACCGAACCTGATCGGCCTTGGGCGTGGCGCGTTAAAAGCGGCATTCGTGGATATAGGTACGCCTGAAAAACAATTGAAGATGCGGGTCAATCAAGTGTGGGGTTGGATGTATCAAAAGGGGGTTACGTCTTTTGATGATATGACGAACCTGTCAAAAGATTTCCGTGACAGCCTATCAACGCATTTTCAAATCACTCGCCCTGAAATCGTCACCCGTCAAATATCAGATGACGGCACCCGCAAATACCTGTTGCGCATCGCAGGCGGGCATGAGGTAGAGGTGGTTTATATCCCCGAAACCAATCGCGGCACGCTTTGTGTATCTTCGCAAATCGGTTGCACATTAACCTGTCCGTTTTGCCACACCGGCACGCAAAAACTGGTGCGTAACCTGACGGCGGGTGAAATTGTCAGCCAAATTCTGGTGGCGCGTGATGACTTGGAAGAATGGGGAAGACCTGCGGGTGATAAGCGCCTGATTTCCAACATCGTTTTGATGGGTATGGGTGAGCCGCTATATAATACCGACAATGTGCGTGATGCGATGCTGATCGCGATGGATAATGAGGGTATTTCCCTATCGCGGCGCCGCATAACCCTGTCGACCAGCGGTGTTGTGCCTGAAATTGTCCGCGCAGGTGCCGAAATCGGCTGTATGCTGGCGATTAGCTTTCACGCCACAACGGATGAGGTTCGCGATAAACTGGTGCCGATAAACCGTAAACACAAAATCGCGGAATTGCTGCAAGCCTGCCGTGATTATCCGCGTCTGTCTAATTCAGAACGCATCACTTTTGAATATGTAATGCTTAAGGATGTGAACGATAGTGATGCCGATGCGCGCCGTTTGGTCAAACTGATTTCAGGCATTCCCGCCAAGATCAATCTGATCCCGTTCAACCCATGGCCAGGCTCGCATTATGAACGGTCTAACTGGGAACGGATAGAGGCATTTGCCGAAATTGTGAACGATGCAGGCTATGCAAGCCCTATACGAACACCACGTGGTGAGGATATAATGGCGGCATGCGGGCAGTTAAAAAGCGCAACCGAGCGCCAACGAAAATCCGCTAAAAAGATTGCGCAAGAGGCGGGCATAGAACAGTGAAAAGACGCGAATTCATACCTTTGACGGCCAGTGCGTTAATGCTTTCAGCTTGTGCATCTTCTTCAAAGTTCAAGGCGTATAACGGCCCACAGGTAACACGCGTCGTAGTTGAAAAATCAACCCGATCCATGTGGTTGATGAACGAGAAAAAAGTGTTGAAGAAATATGAAGTCGATCTTGGCTTTACCCCACGTGGCCATAAAGAAATAGAGGGCGACGGGCGCACGCCTGAAGGCAGCTACTTTATTAATCGGCGCAATCCCAACAGCGCATTCCATCTAAGCCTAGGTATTTCCTACCCCAACACCAAAGACATTGCATATGCCAGAGCGCTGGGGGAACGTCCGGGCGGTGAAATTTTTATTCACGGCGGCCCAGTCTTATTTGGTGACCGCAGCAAGCCTGATTGGACGGCGGGCTGCATTTCTGTCACCAATAAAGAGATGGAAATGATCTATGCGATGGTGAAAAACGGCACGCAGATAGATGTGCTACCCTAGGCTTCTGTCCTTAGGCCTAGTTGCCCGTAAGCTGTGTCCACCAGATTTTGCCGTTTTTTTCCTGAAACCAAGATAGCCCAAAGAAACGTGCATTCGGGTCTAAAATAGTTGCCCTTGAATCTGGGTCACGCATCCAGACTTGCAAGGTTTCCGTATCATTTTCATAGGTTTCAGAAATGTTTTCGCCCAGCAAGGAGCCCGGATAACCCGTGCGCGCAACTCGGTCGAGCGGTGAAGACCCGTCTGAGCCGAAATGCCAAGGCCGTTGTTGTTTGGCCATATCTATTGAATGGGTTTTTGCCGCAGCATTTAACTGTGCCGACAATTCAAGAGGCGATAAACCGCTTGCTATGCGAATTTCATTTACCGTATCAAGTTGACGGAACTGAACTTTGCTGGCCGCCCCTTTGGGGATTCTAAAAATTTTAGGATGAAAACCACCTTTTCCAATGTGGTCCGTGGACGATGTACATGCAGAAAGTACAAAAACTGCCATAAATGCTACAATTAAAGCTCTGATCATTGTTGTACGCCCTTTAACTCTTCAAGTCCGTTTTACTTAGAGTGCAATAGGCCACTTGGAAACCCCTGTAAATGTGTTAACATTTGTTTGATTTGCTACTGTGGTGCAAAGGCACTATTTAGATACCGAAACTATAGGATTGAGATAATTCAAATGGATACGAAATTTACACGCCGCGTATTTACAACATCCGTACTAGCCGCCCCTATGGTGGTGGGATCAAAAGCATGGTCACAAACAGATGATGCAATGCTGCAGGATATTAATGCAGAAAATGTCGCTGATCCGAATGCGGGAACGGTAAAACGTAACGCGTCCAATTTTAAATCCAAAAGTTGGAAGCCCTATTTTTCAAATCTCAGAAACGGCGTTATTCTGGTGGATACACGCAGCCGCGCGCTGCATTTTTGGTCAGAAGATGAAAGTATTTACCGGCTTTACCCCACAAGTGTGCCCGAATCAGATGATCTAACCCGCTTGGGCCGTACGTCTGTCGTTCGCAAACGCATTGGCCCTGATTGGCGACCAACCGCCAGTATGTTGAAAAGAAACCCTGATTGGCCAAAATATATTCCGGCAGGCCCTGAAAACCCCTTGGGAACCCATGCCTTATATCTATCTTGGACGTATTACCGTATCCACGGAACCCATGATACGCGCAAAATCGGCCGCCGCTCTTCAAATGGGTGCATCGGTTTGTTTAACGAACACATCTCACTTTTGTTTGATTTGACTAAAGTTGGCACGCAAGTGTTGCTAATTTAGCGACTTCCCAACCTAGTTTGGCGAAATTAAGGTATCTTTTTGTTGCAATGACTAAATTAAGCTGCCAAAAACCCCGCACGAGGTACAGTCTTGGGTGTTCGTCGTGGGGTCATCTACCTTTCCCACACATAAGGCGAGCTATTATTTGGAGGATCTTCAATATGAAATCTATCGCACTAGCTGCTGCATTCACACTGGCAGCAACAACATCATTCGCAGGTTCTTTGGCAGAGCCAGTAGTAGAAGCACCAGTAGCGGAAGCAGAAACAGGCTCATCTGCATCTTCTGGTCAAGGTTACATCGGATTTGCAATCATTGCTCTTTTGGCAGTAGGCGCAATAATCGCTTCTGACTAATTTGCTGATACACGCTTTGGCTTAACGCCAATAGCAACGAATTTCAAAGGGATGGTGCAACACGCTCCATCCCTTTTCTTATGTGGGTTCTGCCAAATGCAGGGCGTTTAATCCGGATGCATAATCGGGATATTTCAAAGTAACCCCTAATTCGGATTTAATTTTGGTATTCGAAACTTTCTTTGATTCAGAATAAAAGCTTCTGGCCATTGGTGTCATATCCGCTGTCGCAAAATCCTCTGCCACGGGTACAGGTAATCCCATAAGCTTTGCCGCATAGGCAATCACATCTTCAGGCGGTGCGGCAAGATCATCACAAACATTATAAACAGCCCCCGCATTTGGTTTTGCAATAGAAGCCGCCAGAACCTGTGCGATGTCCGTCACATGAATACGGCTGAACAGCTGGTTTTCTTTCACAATCCGTCGCGCAGTGCCACGGCGCAGTTTGGCAAATGGCCCACGTCCGGGCCCATATATTCCTGCAAGGCGAAAAATATGCAGCGGTAAGTGCATATCTTGCCAATCCTGTTCGGCCCGCACCCGCCATTGCCCGCGTTTTGTTGCAGGGTTCAAACTTGTGGTCTCATCCACCCATCCACCTTGATGATCCCCGTAAACCCCGGTGGTTGATAAGTACCCAACCCATTTAAATTGTTCGCGCCGTGCAGCGATTTGATCGGATAAAGCATTTAAAACCGGATCACCCGTTTCAGTTGGTGAGGTTGATATCAGCAAATGTGTTGCCTGATCCAAACAGCTTTCAATTGTCTCATCGGGCCATAAAAAGGGCCGTGCCCCTGAGGCTGCAATCGCAGCCACATTATGATGTGAACGGGTTGTCCCAAAAACTACCCAGCCCTGCGCACTTAAAGCAGGTGACAATGCTTGTGCTGTATAGCCATGCCCGAAACTTAATAAAACACCTGTCATAACTGCGTTTCCGCCCAATTTGCCGCCTCGGCTACAGTGGGATCGGGGTCATTTTTCAACCCGGCAGCAACCGCTTTTAGGGTACTATCACCAGAGTTTCCAATCGCATAAAGCACATTGCGGATAAACTGATTGCGCCCGATGCGCTTCACCGGTGACTTGCTGAAAAACACCCGGAATGCCTTATCATCCAAAGTAGCCAGTTCCGCCAGCATAGGCGTCTTTAACTCTTCGCGCGCATGATAACTGATATCGCGGGCTTCAACTGCAAACTTGTTCCAGGGGCAGATTGCCAGACAGTCATCACAACCATAAATACGGTTGCCCATCAACACCCGCAAACCCATATCAATCGGGCCTTTGTGCTCTATCGTGAGATAAGATATGCAACGCCGCGCATCCAATTGATAAGGTGCTGGAAACGCATTTGTCGGACATATATCTAAACACGCGCGGCAAGAACCGCATTGATCACGCCCGGCTGTATCCTTGGTAAAATCTAGCGTGGTGAAAATTGCGCCCAGAAAAAACCAGTTGCCCAGATCGCCCGACACCAAATTGGTGTGCTTGCCTTGCCAGCCCAAACCAGCAGCGGCCCCCAGTGGTTTTTCCATTACCGGTGCAGTATCGACAAAAACCTTGATCTGAACATCATCGCTTTGTGCCACTAACCAGCGGCCAACGCGTTTCAGCCGTTTTTTCAGCACATCATGATAGTCGCGGTTTTGTGCATAAACCGATATTGCACCGCGATCAGCCTGTTCCAAAACTGCCAAAGGATCATGCGTGGGCGTATAGGGTTCGGCCAACATTATTACGGATTTTGCTTCCGCCCACAATTCCGCAGGGTTGCCGCGCCAATGCATTCGGTCAGCCATCCAGGCCATCTGCCCATGGCGACCTTTATCGACATATTGCTCTAAACGATCCGCCGCATGCGGAATCGCATCGGGTGCACAGACCCCCATTTTGGCAAAGCCTTCTTCGTGCGCAGTCGCGCGCAGTCGATCAAGAAGCCCGGTCAAAAGTCCAGGTCGGCGTAATGCGGTGGCTGTGGAAAACCCGGTAACTGATCTGCCAACAAAGACCGAAATGCAGGGCGCGATTTAATCTTCGCATACCAATCTTTGACCTGCTCATAATTGTTCCAGTCAATGTCTGAGATATAATCCAAACAAGAGATTTGTGCTGCTGCCGAAAAATCCGCCATGCTCATCCGGTCCCCCGCCAACCAACGGCGGCGATCAAGAAGATAGCTCATATATTTCAAATGGTAGCGAATGTTTTTCGACCCGGCTTTGACGTTTTTACTTTCAGGATACCCGCCACCCCTGACTTTTTTCAATAACCGTTCCCCCAATAGGTTCAAGGTTACTTCACGGTAAAACTTATCATCAAACCAACTTACCAGACGGCGTGTTTCAGCGCGTTTTTCAATGTTGGTAGGAAATAATGCAGGCTCAGGATGGGCTTCATCCAGATATTCACAAATTGCACCAGACTCGGCCAGTGTTAATGTATCGGTTTTCAAAACCGGCACTTTCCCACTTGGGTTCATGCGTAAAAATTCTGGGCGCTCTTCCCAATAACGTTCTTCAACAAGTTCTACTTCAATGCCTTTTTCAGCCAGAACAAGGCGTACTTTGCGTGAAAACGGTGACAGGGGGTAGTGATAGAGACGATACATGGTTACATTTCTTGTTTATGCGTAACTTGCTTTTGCCCCGAAGCGTCAGACAATTCAACCTTTACTGAAAGCAATTTGCGCGTCCATCCGCCTTTATTGTCGCTTCGCCCGATAAAATCTGATTGGTGCGCTTGCGAACGGCCCCAGATGGGCGGCTTGCAGAGCGATGTTTCGGGTTCGGCAAAATTGCGGCCAATCGTGCGGCTTGCAGGCGGGTAATATCAGCAGGCTCTACCCCGAAATAATGTCGCCCGGCAGCTGCAACGCCAAACACGCCTTCATCAAATTCGGCGACATTCAGATAGACCTCAATAATGCGTTGCTTCGGCCAGATCAGTTCAACCAGAATCGTAAAGCCTGCCTCTAATCCTTTGCGTATCCATGATCGCCCTTGCCAAAGAAATACATTTTTTGACACTTGCTGTGAAAGCGTAGAAGCCCCTCTTAACTTACCTTTGCCATTCAGGACAGATTTGATTGATGTAAAATCAAATCCTGAATGCAGGCAGAAATTCGCGTCCTCTGCGGCCACAACAGAGCCTGCAACATGAGGTGGGAAATCCTTAATTGGTGTCCAGTCGCGTTTCATATAGCCCAGCCTGATCCATTCAGAGCCGATATAGATATTGATCGGCGGATTGAGCACCCGAAACAGCAATACAAATACCGCGGCAACCGTAACCGCAATAATCAGGATATTTCGAATAAACCGAAACACACGTCGACATTTGCCGGCAAGCCATATCAAAGGCCGCGCAGGCTTTTTCTGAACTTCACCCTTGTTTTTCGTCATGTCTCTGTCTTTTTCTTTAACATAAAGAGAACGTGACGTGGATCAACTAAATAGAGAGCTGAGTAAATACCAAGGTTAGCTCTCAAAGTGTACCTTAGCTGGTAAGGTCTCCTCGCCATCTTAATTAAGGCGGCACAGATAACAATTGAAACAAAATTAGTCAGTTATTGAAACCATTTTGAAACATTTTCTACATATATTTATCTTTGGTTTAAGGGCCATATATCTGTCGTCCAGTAAAGAGATGACTGAATTAACCCTAAAGCTATATGAAATACATTTTGCTAAGGGTTAAGGCTATGGAAGTACTATTTTTGTTTTGTGCGTGCTTTACTGCAATGATGCTGAATGCTTCATCTGCCCGTTCTGAAAGCTTGAACGGGAAAGAGGTATGTCAATCTGTCAGGTGGCTATAGCGTAGCTACTGGCACTGATGTTGATAATTATCACGACTCAGATATCTAAATATTCACAAAACGTTGAATTAAACCTGCAGATTAATTCTATGCCAACTTCTGATCGCTTTCTTGCACCAACGGATACGCAAGACGGTTCAACATCTCTTTCGGGCAAATCTGCACGAAGTTTGCCAGTTCTTCATCCCAACGATGCAAAATCTCTTTAGCCTTCGGACTGTCTGTTTCTGTCAGATGCTGTTCCAACAACCTTTTTAATTGCGCTTCCCAATACGGGGTTGTGACGGGGGTCAATATTAGCGATTCCTGATTCACATATTGACCAAATACGCCTTTTGGATCGTAAACATAAGCCATGCCGCCGGTCATGCCCGCACCAAAGTTAGCGCCGACAGACCCCAGAATGATGGTGACACCACCTGTCATATATTCGCAGCCGTTTGAGCCACAGCCCTCAACAACCACCTCGGCACCTGAATTGCGCACGCAAAAGCGTTCGCCCGCGTGGCCATTGGCAAATAATTTGCCATCTGTGGCCCCATATAAAACTGTGTTGCCGATGATGGTGTTTTCTGCCGCTATTAACGGGCTGCCTTTGGGTGGGCGCACCACGATCATGCCGCCCGACAGACCCTTGCCGACGTAATCATTGGCGTCCCCGGAGACTTCCAGTTTCAACCCTTTGGGTGCAAATGCGCCCAAGGATTGTCCGGCGGAACCAGTGAGTTTGATCGTCAGATGGTCAGGCTGTAATTCGTTACGCATCCCGAACCGCCCGACAATATGGCTGGAAACCCGTGTGCCGATGGTACGATGGGTGTTCTGCACCGCATAGGAAAGTTGCATTTTTTCACCATCCTTAAAGAACGGTTGCGCATCTTTCAAAATTTCTGCATCCAATGTATCGGGCACTTCTTGACGATCCCTGTCGCGGTTATAAATAATAACGTCTGCATCATCGACGCTGATCAGCAAAGGGTTCAGGTCAAGGTCATCAAGATGCGCTGAGCCACGGCTGACCTGTGCCAACATATCTGCACGGCCAATAATCTCATCCAGTGACCGCACACCTAAAGAGGCTAGTATTTCGCGCACTTCCTGGGCGTAAAACGTGATCAGGTTAACCACTTTATCCGCGGTGCCGGTGAATTTTTTGCGCAGTTCTTCGTCTTGCACACAGACCCCGACAGGGCAGGTGTTTGACTGGCACTGGCGCACCATAATGCAGCCCATTGCAATCAATGCGGCGGTGCCGATACCATACTCCTCGGCCCCCAGCATTGCCGCCATGACAATGTCGCGCCCAGTGCGCAAACCGCCATCGGTGCGCAGGGTGACACGATCGCGCAGGTTGTTCATCGCCAACACCTGATGTGCTTCCGACAGCCCCATTTCCCAAGGCAGACCTGCATACTTAATCGAGGTCGCAGGCGATGCGCCCGTACCACCATTATGCCCAGAGATTAAGATCACATCCGCATGCGCCTTGGCCACGCCGGCAGCGATTGTACCTACACCTGATGAGGCCACTAGTTTTACGGTGACTTTTGCACGTGGGTTGATCTGTTTCAGATCGTAAATCAACTGTGCCAAATCCTCGATCGAATAAATATCGTGGTGTGGTGGCGGGCTGATTAGCATCACGCCGGGTGTTGAATGACGCAAACGTGCAATGAGTTCGGTGACTTTCATCCCCGGTAATTGCCCGCCTTCACCGGGTTTTGCCCCTTGGGCTACCTTGATCTCCAGTTCTTCGCACTGGTTCAGATACTCTGCTGTGACGCCAAAGCGGCCAGAGGCCACCTGTTTGATCTTTGCAGACGGATTGTCGCCATTGGGTTCCGGTGTGAAATGCGCGGGATCTTCGCCACCTTCGCCGCTATCTGACTTTGCACCTATGCGGTTCATCGCGATATTCAGTGTCTTATGTGCTTCAGGTGATAACGCTCCCAGCGACATGCCGGGCGTTACAAAGCGTTTGCGGATAGTTGTAATCGATTCAACCTCTTCCACAGGGATCGGTTGTGCCACAGGTTTGAAATCCATCAAATCGCGCAGCGCAATCGGCGGGTTGGCCTGCATTCTTGCACTATACTGTTTCCACAATTCATAAGATGCCCGATCACAGGCCGATTGCATGATATGCATGTTCTGCGCTTGCCACGCATGGGTTTCACCCGTGCGCCGGGCTTTGTAAAACCCGCCGATGGGCAAAATATCTTGCCCTGATTTCCAACCCTTGGCATGCACTTTATTCACACTGCGTTGAATGCCGATCAGCCCGATGCCCGAAATACGGCTTAGCATACCGGGGAAAAACTCTGCCACCATCGCACGACTTAACCCGACCGCTTCAAAGTTCAATCCACCGCGATACGACCCGATCACGGAGATGCCCATTTTTGCCATGATCTTCAACAAACCTTGATTGATCGCCTCTTTATAACGCGCAATCGCCACGTTTAAAGTCTGATCCAACAGCCCGCGTTCAATCCGGTCTGCCAGACTATCTTGCGCCAGATATGCGTTCACCGTGGTCGCCCCCGCACCGATTAAAACCGCAAAATAATGCGGATCAATGCATTCCGCGGTGCGCACGTTAATTGAACAAAACGTGCGTAGCCCGATTTTTGTCAGCCCTGAATGCACCGCAGAGGTAGCCAGTATCATCGGCACCGCAACCTTGTCTTCATTCTGCCCTGTATCGGATAGAACCAAATGCCCGGCCCCTGAACGTACCGCATCTTCGGCCTCACTGCGGATACGCTCAACCGCCACGCGCAATGCGCCGTCGTCAGCGCCATCAAAGGTGCAGTCAATTGTGGTTACCGCATCACCGAACTGCCCGACAATATGATCAAACTGAGCGTTCGACAAAAATGGGCTTTCCAGTGATAAAATCTCGGTCTGTTCATTGCTTTCGTCCAGCACGTTGCGTAGATTACCAAACCGTGTGCGCAAGCTCATTACCCGATGCTCGCGCAAACTGTCTATTGGTGGATTAGTCACTTGTGAAAAATTCTGCCGGAAGAAATGCGATAAAGGCCGGTATTGATCTGATAAAACCGCAGAAGGCGTGTCATCGCCCATAGAGGCCAATACCTCTTTCGCATCCTCAGCCATCGGGTGCAAAATCATCTCAAGCTCTTCAATTGAATAGCCCGCCGCGATTTGCCGCTTGCGCAATTCACCGCCCGTAAAGCTCACGGTTTCAGAGATTTTATTGTGCTCATTTTCCAAATTAACAATACTACCAACCCATTTACCAAATGGGCGGCTTGCCGCCAGTTCATCCTTCAATTTCTCATCATGCAACAAGCGCCCCTTGGCCATATCAACCGCAATCATCTGCCCCGGGCCCAGCGCGCCTTTTTCGCGCACACTCATCTCATCGGTTGGCACCATGCCAGCCTCGGAACCTGCGATCAGCAAACCGTCACCGGTCACGACATAACGCATCGGACGTAAGCCGCTGCGATCAAGCCCCGCACAAACCCAACGGCCATCGGTCATCACCAGTGCCGCAGGCCCGTCCCAAGGCTCCATCACCGCGTTGCAATAGGCGTACATGTCTTTCCACGAAGATTTCATTTCCGCAGTGTTGCTGCTTTCAGGCACCAGCATGGTTTTGGCCATAGGCGCATTACGCCCGGCACGCACCATAACCTCAAACACTGAATCAAGGGCCGCACTGTCAGAAGAACCCGCCGCAATAATCGGTTTAATATCCTCGGCATTTTCACCGAAGTTTTTTGACGCCATACGGATTTCATGGCTTTTCATCCAGTTCACATTGCCCTTTAGCGTGTTGATCTCGCCATTATGGGCCAGCATGCGAAACGGTTGTGCCAGCCACCACTGCGGGAAAGTGTTGGTGGAGTAACGTTGGTGGTAAATCGCGAAAGAAGAGATAAACCGTTCGTTCTGCAAATCAGGGTAAAATACTGCAACCTGTTCGGCCAACATCATACCTTTGTAAATGATAGAGCGGCACGACAATGAACAAACATAAAAGTCATTCACATGCGCATTGTTTACAGCCTTTTCGATGCGGCGACGTATAATATATAATTCGCGCTCGAAAGTAGTCTCATCCACACCCTTTGAATTAGAGATCAGGATTTGTTCAATTTCAGGCCGCGTTGCATTGGCTTTGTCACCCAGACAAGACACTTCCACAGGCACATGGCGCCAGCCGTAAATATAATAACCTGCACGCAGAACCTCGGTTTCAACGATAGTACGGCAGGTTTCCTGTGCCCCAAAATCCGTGCGCGGCAGGAAAATTTGCCCCACCGCTACCAATTCACTGGTACGCGGTTTATGGCCCGTGCGTTCAATCTGATCATAGAAAAACGGCACTGGGATTTGCACATGAATGCCTGCACCATCGCCAGTTTTGCCATCTGCATCCACAGCACCACGATGCCAAATTGCGCGCAAGGCCTTGATGCCGTTTTCAACCACTTGACGAGACGCTTTGCCGTCGATGGAAACCACCATGCCGACACCGCAAGATGAATGTTCATCTTCCTCAGAATACATGCCGTTCGCTGCCATATAGGCACGTTTGGCTTCCTGTTCGGCTTTCCAATTTATGCCGATATTTTCATCGAATTTAGTCATTATATTGCTCCCGCTTTGGTCGCTTGTATTAATGTTTGATTTATCTTTTGGGGCGTTTGGGTCAAAGATATTGACCCATTAACAATCACTGCAGATAGATTAACCCGCAGCTTGCTATATGCTTGCCATACGGTTTCCATACGTAAATCATACACACCAGACAGGGTAGAATTTATAAAGGTTAAGGTCATTGCGCAGCCACCGCAGACTTCGCATTCAGGTGTTTTAGAATACTGTCCGCCGCATCGCGCCCATCACGTATTGCCCAAACTACAAGGCTGGCACCACGCACGATATCACCCGCCGCAAACACGCCCGTAAGCCTGGTTTCTTTGGTGGTAAAGTCGGCTTTCACAGTGCCCCAACGGGTTACTTCCAGTTCGGGCGTATCCCATAAAGCGGGCAAGTCTTCAGGGCTGAAGCCTAGGGCTTTGATCACCAGATCAGCGTCTTCGATATAATCGGCCCCGGCAATTTCCTCGGGGCTTTGGCGGCCTGATGGATCAGGTGCGCCCAAGCGCATTTTGGACACAACAACCCCTGTGACATCCCCGTCACCGGTAAAACCTTTCGGGGCGGCCAACCAAACGAATTCCACGCCTTCTTCTTCGGCATTGACGGTTTCACGCACGGAACCTGGCATATTTTTGCGGTCACGGCGATACAGGCATTTAACCGATTTAGCCCCTTGGCGCATAGCTGTGCGCACACAATCCATCGCGGTATCCCCGCCGCCGATCACAACGACATTCTTACCTTCGGCATAGAGTGCGCCGCTTTCAATTTCGGGTACAGTATCGCCAAAATTCAATCGGTTAGAAGCGGTCAGATAGTCGATCGCTTTGACAATTCCTGCGTTACCAGCCCCGGGACCAGCCAGATCACGCGACTTGTAAACCCCTGTTCCTATTAGGATTGCATCGTGTTTGGCGCGTAAATCGGCAAAGTTGACGTCTTTGCCGATCTCAGTGTTCAGTTCAAAAACCACACCGCCATCTTGCAACAATTTGTTGCGGCGCATCACCACATCTTTTTCCAACTTGAAGCCAGGAATGCCGTAGGTCAACAAGCCGCCCGCGCGGTCATTGCGGTCATAGACCGTTACCTGAACCCCGTGACGGCGCAAAACATCAGCGGCGGCCAAGCCGGCGGGGCCAGCCCCGATGATCCCGACAGTTTCAATGCGTTCGCTTGTAGGCGCTGCGGGTTTCACCCAACCCATTTCCCAGGCCGTATCAGTGATATATTTTTCGATACTACCAATTGTAACCGTCCCATGCCCTGCCTGTTCAATCACACAATTCCCCTCGCACAAACGATCTTGCGGGCAGATGCGCCCGCAGATTTCAGGAAAGGTGTTTGTGGCTTGGCTCAAGGCATAAGCTTCTTGCAGTCGGCCTTCGGCGGTCATACGCAGCCAATCGGGAATATTGTTATGCAACGGGCAATGGGTCTGGCAATAAGGCACGCCGCATTGCGAACAACGTGAGGCCTGCTCTGCAGCTTTTTGGGCGGCAAACTCCTGATAAACCTCATCGTAATCTTTTGTGCGTAAGTTAGGCATGCGCTTTTCGGGCATATCACGCTCTACGTGCACAAATTTCAGCATTTTATTCTCAGCCATTACGTGATCTTTCAGTTAACAGTCACATTTATCCAGAACCCACTTATTATAATTATTTTGTCACAAAAAAAAGTAAGTAGTACTGTCCTATATTACAAGTTTTTAAATAATAGTAAGTATCTATATAATTTAAAAAGCAAAAATAGGTCATAATTATTTACCTTTAAAGCAGATTCCCTTTTGTTTCAACTCATTCTAAAGTCTTGAAAACTTCATACAGGCCGAATCATGTCCCTTCTTCACCTTTTTATTCTTGCCGTAATTCAAGGTATTACAGAATTCCTGCCTGTATCATCTTCAGGTCACCTGATTTTGTTGCCACATCTGACAAGTTTACCGGATCAGGGGCAAATCATTGATGTTGCCGTTCATATCGGTACATTGGGCGCGGTTGTTCTGTATTTTTGGACAGATGTACGTAAAGCGATCATCGGATGTGGTGATATTCTGCGCGGACAATTTACAACTGAAAATGCCAGACTTGCTTTGCTTTTGACAATAGCTACTATTCCCGTGGTTCTTGTTGGCTTTATATTGAAATTAACCGGGCTAAGTGATGCTTTACGGTCAATCAAAGTCATTGCCTGGACCATGCTTATTTTTGGGATTGTACTTTATTTTGCCGACCAAAAAGGAACACTGCAAAAACAGATCCCCGAGTGGAATTACCTCGAAGCCATCAAGCTTGGTCTATGGCAAGTGCTAGCTTTAATCCCCGGCACATCGCGTTCTGGTATTACCATTACAGGTGCACGGTTAATGGGTTATGTCCGTGAGGATGCTGCACGCATTTCCATGTTGATGTCGATCCCGACCATTTTTGCGTCCGGCGTTTTATTGGGGGCCGAGGTTGTTTCAACCGCAGATATTCAAGCTGCAAAAGACGGGGCAATTGCGGCGGCCTTTGCTTTTATTTCTGCCCTTATTGCACTGTCTTTAATGATGCGGCTTTTGAAAAGTGTCAGTTACACACCTTACGTGATTTACCGTATCATTCTTGGTTTGGGTCTTTTGTGGGTGGCCTACGCTTAGGTTGACAGGTTTTTACCTGACTCCGTCAGCTCAGCATACTGCCCGTATGGGCGATAGCTGTATAGGTAACTGTCCAGCACTGCATCCATTGCCACAGGCGCAATGCCCAGCTTTGCAAAACCTTTGGCACGGGGTGCCACAACATTGTCACTGCGTAGCTGCTCTACCTGATCTGCAGTCAGGATAGTATTTTTGAACAGCCCCATTGTTATGCCAAATACTAGATCCAGCATTTTAGCTTGCAAGGATGCCGCAAAGAACGGGATGTTGGCTTTAAGGCGCTTACGGCGGATACGTACCAGCATGTTGTCAATCAATGCTGCAAATGTTTCGGTATCAGGCCCGCCAAGTTCATATACACCGGCAGAGGCTTGACCCAAAACGCCCATAACTGCAGCTTTTGCCACGTCATCGACGTAGACAGGTTGAAACTTGGAATTGCCGCCAACAAGCGGAATAATCGGGGTTATGCTAGCCATCCCCGCAAAACGGTTAAAGAAGTTATCTTCAGTGCCAAAAACAACAGACGGTCGCAGAATGACCGCGGCTGGAAAGGCTTTACGAACCAAAGCTTCACCTGCCGCTTTCGTTCTCGCATATGTGCTAAGCGCATCCGCATCAGCCCCTATTGCAGAAATATGCACCAACCGATTAACCCCTGCCGCTTTTGCCATTTGTGCAATCCGCCCGGCGCCTTCTGCGTTAACCGCTTCAAAATCATTGCGCCCGCTTTTGTCAAACGTGCCAACACAATTCACCACAGCATCGGCGCCTGCACAGGCGGCCTGAACTGATGCATCATCACGGATATTGGCCAAAATCGGTTCAACCTGCCCAACGGTGCCATAAGGCTTTACAAAGATCGCTTCATTCGGGCGGCGAACAGCTACACGTACACGCCAACCCTCTTTAGCCATGCGTCGTGCAATATAGCGACCAACGAAACCAGAACCACCAAATATAGTGACAAGTTTAGGAGAGTTTGACATGTGAATCCCTTAACAAATAGTGCAGTTAACACTGGAATACCCGTTCCCAAGGGCAGGGACAAGTTTGTTTTGCATCTTACTGTAGTTGTCGTTGACAGTTCTGATGTCCACCTGTAAATCCCACGCAGACCAATAACGTGCCCAGATGGCGGAATTGGTAGACGCGCTAGCTTCAGGTGCTAGTGTCCGTATGGACGTGGAGGTTCGAGTCCTCTTCTGGGCACCACTTTCTACTCAAAATCATCTTGTTTTTATGGAAGCTCTTATTATATAAGGGTTTAATGAACCATTTTGCGAACCGTTTTGCGAACCACTTCCGTCACATTCGAGCCAAAAAGTGTCGCTGTCTGACTGATTTTACAGAGTCAAACTGTTGAGGTTTATGGGGAAGGAGACCTGACAAATGACAAAGAAAAAGACCAAGAAACTTCCTAAGTATGTTCAGGTGTTCATATTCATCTGGCTATGGATAATTTTGTATGAATTGGGGTCATATGAAAGTTCTTTATTATAATTGGGTGGACTATATGGACCCTGAAAACCGCGGTGGTGGGGTCACAATCTATCAGCGGAATCTAATAAAAAAAATGGAACAGCAACAAGACGTGAAAGTGTCGTTTCTTTCCTCCGGAATTTCCTATGATCTTCTGGGTAGTAAACCACGGTGGACTCCAGTCAAATATAGAAAGATCAAGGGCCGTGCGCACAGTTTCGAGATCATTAACTCCGGGGTTCTGTCCCCTTCACATTTTTCGTTTGGCAACTCTGCACAGGTGGACCACCCGGAGACTACTGCGGCATTTTTTGATTTCATGGAAACGCACGGACCATTTGATGTGGTTCACTTCAACAATCTAGAAGGGGTGCCCGCCGAGGTTCTAACCCTTAAAAAACGCTGGCCGGAAACCTTTGTAGTGCTGTCCTTGCACAATTATTACCCCTTCTGCCCGCAAGTAAACCTCTGGCGGCAGGAAAAAACACACTGCTCGGATTTCGAAGATGGGCTTGCCTGCCAGAGTTGTCTGTTGAAAAAGCCAGAAGAAAGCGCCGTCCGCTTGGCTGGAGCGGTTGCATTAAAACTGAAAAATTACAGAATTTACCCAGGATCGTGGTTTTTTGATAG
>CAXMSA010000016.1:16684-31087 GCA_964195605.1 uncultured Amylibacter sp. | reverse complement strand
ACTATCCGCAGCATTTTTTGCGTTCGCTGAAGATGAATTCAAACCAGCGCGGGCATTTTCCACATTCAGTTCCAGCACTGTGGGGTCCAGCTCTGCAATCACATCGCCTTTCATGACCCGTTGCCCGACATTCAGTGTTATTTCTTTCAGCTTACCGGCAACCTCAAAGGACAGAGCAGAAACCGAGGCCGGTTGCAAAACCGACGGAAACCGCCGCACAGTTGCGCGTTCCACATCTTCAATCAGCACCGTTTTCAGGCCGCGCACTGGGGCATCCGCATCCGCTGTATCAGGGGTATCTTCTTTGCAGGCAGTTAATGATAATGACAGTAGGACGATTAATAATAATTTTTGCATATGAGTCTCCAAGGCTGTCTGAGATAATAGCAATCACATTACTGTGAGATCAAGCGTCATTTTACTTGATCTATCTACGCACAAAGCAACCGTTCAAATATGCATTTAACCACCAAAAAACCGCCGGTAAACCCAGATCAAGGCTATGGCACCTAAAAGGCCGCCGATAAACATGCTCAGCACGCTCGAGGCACCCACGAACAGAATAAACAGGCCGCGCAAGATGATGCTACCAAAGATCGCGCCCAGCACACCGATCGCAATGGCAATCAAAGCGTTCACTTGCAAACCCATAAAGCGCACGGCCAGAAATCCGGCAGCGGCGCCCACGATCAATGTCAGAATAAATGGCATGTAAACCTCCTGTTCTTGTCTTATATATAAGCTGTTTTTCAGGAATTTTAAGGGGTTATAGTTTTTTTCCCTTTGGCAACGGTTGCCCGCGCAAAAACTCCGCAGCCGCCAACGCGCCCTTACCTGCCCGTTGCAAACGCAGCAATTGCACCGCACCATCCCCACAAGCCACGCTCAAAGCATCGTCCAGAACAGTGCCCGCTGGCCCTTGCCCTTGCGCAAGCGCGCAATTCAACACTTTGACCCGCTGGCCATCCACCTTAAACCATGCCCCCGGAAACGGTGACAGGCCACGGATCAACCGATCCACCTCTGTGGCAGGTTTTGACCAAATAATCTCGGCCTCTGCCTTGTCTATTTTCGCAGCATAAGTCACGCCCTCATCCACTTGTATTTCAGGCGTTAAATCCGGTAAATCAGCCAAAGCCCGTACAATCAGTTGCGCGCCCATTCCAGACAAACGGTCATGCAGCAGGGCAGTGGTATCTGTCGCCAGAATATCGGTCGCATCACGCAACAGCACAGGTCCGGTATCCAGCCCCTTTTCCATCTGCATAATACACACACCAGTTTGCCCATCGCCTGCCATAATAGCACGGTGAATAGGTGCGGCCCCACGCCAGCGTGGCAGAAGCGACGCGTGAATGTTCAGACAGCCCAATTTTGGCGCATCCAGTACCGCTTGGGGTAAGATCAAACCATAGGCAACTACCACAGCAATATCCGCCTCCAAATCAACGAATGATTTTATCTCGGCGGGGTCTTGAAAATTCAACGGGTGACGCACAGGTAAACCCAGACTCTCCGTTAACGACTGTACTGGGGAGGGTCGGTATTTTTTACCACGACCTGCAGGGCGTGGCGGTTGGCTGTAGATGGCCACCAGTTCATGCCCTGCGGTCACTAATGCTTCCAACACAGGTTTAGCAAAATCGGGCGTTCCCATAAAGACTATACGCATGACCCTAGCCTTTCCGCTTGGCAAGTTTTGCCGCCTTAGCCAGCAGCATTTTACGTTTCACGGGACTTAGGTGGTCAAAGAACATCTTGCCGTTCAAGTGATCAATCTGGTGTTGTACCGATGTCGCCCAAAGCCCGACAAAATCACGCTCGATCACGTCCCCGGTCTCATCCTTATATTCAACAGTTATCGCACGCGGGCGTTCGATCTTAGCCCAGACATTTGGTAGATTAGGGCTACCCTCTTCATGTTCACGCAACTTGGCCGAGACATGCAACACCTTCGGATTGGCCATGCGAACAGGCTGATCATGAGTGTCCGAGCAATCCACCACCGCCAGCCGCAGGCTTTCGCCGATTTGGTTTGCCCCCAGCCCAACACCTGGCATTGCGTACATGCTGTCCAACATGTCTTGCCAAACCTGTTTCACTTCATCAGTAATGTTCTCAACGGGCGTACAAGCCTTGCGCAACCGCGTATCAGGATACGGGATAAACCGACGCACAGCCATCAAGCACTTGCCTGTTCTTTTTTCAACTTTTGCATTTTCTTAGTGATCATTGAGCGTTTCATGCGGCTAAGATAATCAATAAACAACGTACCATCCAAGTGATCTATTTCATGCTGGGCGCAACGTGACCATAATCCGGTGAACTGCTCTTCGCACTCTTTCCCATCCAGATCCCAATACGTGACCTTCACGTCCGCAGGGCGGGTCACATCTTCATACATGCCCGGAATAGACAAACAACCCTCTTCATGGGTGCTTTCCTCTTCGCTTGACCAGATCACTGTCGGATTGATCAGCACCATCGGTGCAGGGTCTTCTTCCTTATCCGCACAATCCATCACGAACAAACGTTCCAGTTTGCCCACTTGCGGTGCGGCCAGCCCAACGCCGGGTGCGTCATACATCGTGGCAAGCATGGCTTGTCCCAATGCGCGCGCATCATCATCAACCGCTTCAATAGGGCTGCACAGCTTTTTCAGGCGCGGGTCGGGGTGGATCAGGATCGGTAGTATCATAGCTGCGATTTAGGCGAAAGCGGGCTGGGGTTCAAGGTGCATCATTGTATCACCCTTACGGGTACAAAAATACACTTGCCCCCACCTGCGCATTCAGTAATCTCCGCCGCAAAGGAGATCCCAATGAATTTTGACCAGATTATCGAGCGCCGCAACACCCATTCGTCCAAATGGGATAAGATGGAAACCGTTTACGGCGTCAGCCCCGATGATGGCATTCCCATGTGGGTGGCCGACATGGATTTCAAACCACCGCAATGCGTGCTTGATACATTGAACGCGATGACAGAACACGGCGTGTTTGGTTATTACGCAGATGACCAATCCTACAAACAAGCGATTTGCGGCTGGATGTCGCGCCGCCACGGCTGGACAGTTGATCCCGATGGTATTTTCACCACCCACGGGCTGGTCAACGGCACCGGGCTTTGCTTGCAGGCCTTCACCCAACCCGGTGATGCCATTGTTCTGTTCACCCCCGTCTACCACGCGTTCGCGCGTGTTATTAAAGCCGCAGGGCGCACAGTGACCGCATGCGTTCTGGCCAATAATGACGGCCATTACACACTGGATTTTGATGCTTATGAAGCGGCAATGACCGGCCGTGAAACCATGCTGATCTTTTGCTCACCGCACAATCCAAGCGGACGGGTCTGGACACAATCCGAACTGCAACAAGTCGCAGACTTTTGTGTGAAACACGACCTGATCCTTGTATCAGACGAAATCCATCATGATCTGGTCTATGCCGGTCACAAACATATCCCGATGCCCAATGCCACCCCTGAAATTTCTGATCGGTTGGTGATGATGACCGCCACAAGCAAGACCTTCAATCTCGCGGGCCTGCACGCTGGCAATGTGATTATCGCAGATACGGCCCTGCGCAAAAAGTTTGCCGGCACAATGGCCGCATTCGGTATATCCGGGAACAGCGCCGGCCTGATCGCAGCAGAGGCCGCTTATAATGGCGGCGACGCATGGGTTGACGCACTGGTGGCCTATCTGGCTGAAAATAAGCGCATATTCGACGAGGGTATCAACGCCATCCCCGGCCTGAAATCTATGAAACTGGAAGCCACATACCTTGCTTGGGTTGATTTTTCAGGCACAGGCATGGCCCGCGAAGAGTTTACTGACCGCGTACAAGACGTAGCCAAAATAGCCGCCAACCACGGCCCCACCTTTGGCGCTGGCGGCGACAACTTCATGCGCTTCAATCTGGGCTGCCCGCGCAGTGTGGTAGAAGATGCCGTGGCAAGGATGCAAACCGCATTTGGTGATTTGCAATAAGCCCATAAACCGTTGCATCCCCCGCACAGGAACGCCATAAAGGTCTGCAAGCGTAACATCAGGACGGTCCCATGAAGAATTATCTGGAATTTGAAAAACCATTGGCCGAAATCGAAGGCAAAGCCGTTGAACTACGGGCGATGGCATCACAAAGCGAAGATGATGTTGATGTGGAAAAAGAAGCGGCAGCCCTTGATGCAAAGGCCCAAAAGCTGCTGGTGAAAATGTACAAAGACCTGTCCCCATGGCGCAAATGTCAAGTCGCACGTCATGCAGAACGTCCGCATTGTTCAGATTATATCAACGCAATTTTTACCGAATACACACCGCTTGCAGGTGATCGTAACTTTGCCGACGACAGTGCTATCATGGGCGGTTTGGCACGGTTCAATGACCAACCAGTGATTGTGATCGGCCATGAAAAAGGCAACGATACAAAATCCCGCCTGCACCATAATTTCGGCATGTCGCGCCCCGAAGGCTACCGCAAAGCCATCCGTCTGATGGATATGGCCGACCGTTTTGGTCTGCCTATTATTGCCCTGATTGACACACCGGGTGCCTATCCGGGTCGTGGTGCCGAAGAACGTGGGCAAGCCGAAGCGATTGCACGCTCTACTGAAAAATGCCTGCAAGTCGGTGTGCCGCTAATTTCCATCATCATCGGCGAAGGCGGTTCCGGCGGGGCAGTGGCCTTTGCCTCAGGCGATAAGCTGGCGATGTTGGAGCATTCGGTCTATTCGGTAATCTCACCCGAAGGCTGTGCCTCCATTCTATGGAAAGACGCCGAAAAAATGCGTGAAGCGGCAGAAGCACTGCGCCTGACCGCACAGGATTTGAAACAACTAGGTGTGGTGGATGTGGTTATTCCCGAACCTATGGGCGGTGCCCAACGGGATCAGGCACAAGCAATGGAAACCGTCCGTAAAGAGATCACCAAGATGCTGAAAAGCCTGAAAGGCAAACCCAGCAAAAAACTGATCGCGGATCGGCGCAAAAAATTTCTGGATATGGGCAGTAAGTCACTTGTGGCGTAATGCTGAAAACTTGATAATACGCAATTTCACATGGCATAGCCCTTTGAAATAAATTTATAAAAAGTACAGGAAATGTACGCAGAAGCTGAACAATGCGAGATTGGATACTGCCTTGCGGAAGATCAGGGCGGGTTTGCATTTCAGCCGCCGCGCAGAGTGATTGAAGGACGGTCAAAATCATTGGGCTTGCGTGCTATCCAAAACTGCCCAGCGGGCAATAGAATGGGATAATTTTGATGAAGATCTTATTATCCGCCAAGGTGAGCCGCTAGCCTATGCGATGTTCGAATTTAACAACCCGAACAAACGCCCAAAACTGGTTGAAGCCATTCTTACCGATGAATTGGCAGAATACCGTGCAGGAATGGACGGTGTGCATCATCTGACAGATAAGATTGAAGAATTATGGCAAACAGCACATGATCGACGCCCAAAAAAATTGCTGACCACTGCATCGGAAGAAGCATGAGTGCGACGCGCGAAGTTCTGTTAGGGTGGCGCAATTCGTCACCGCAGGCAGCACTAGCATATTTTAAGCCTAAACCGCTTAACGAAACAGAAGCAGACGCATTAAGCCCGCTATTCTCTGGATATACGCAAGACAGCGATCTCGCCAGCCGGGTTTTCGTGATCCGCAGCCCCTTCAATATACGCATCCGCGTCAGAACCGCACTGAATGGGCAAGTAAGTTTTATGCGCATTGCAGAGCCTGGCGGGATAAGTGACCCGGGGTTTCGCGGGCTTGTGACCCCAGTTGCAGCAACTGCACAACGTGATACAGAAACACCGGCTTGCCAAATCGCGCTAAACCTTGTGTTTATTTCAGACGAACCCTGCTCTTTGCAACTTATGCCACCATTTTATGCACCTGGGTTTCGCAACTGGCCCGGTTCACTGATTTGCGGACGGTTTCCGTTGCAAAATTGGCCCCGCCCTCTAAACGCAGTGTTAGAGTGGCAAGATAAATCCAGTGACTGGATATTGAAACGGGGCGACCCGTTGATCTATCTCATGCCGATCTATGATGACCCAAGCGTATACCCAAAGATCGTAGAAGCTGGCATGACACCCAACGTACAACGCCACCTGAAACGCATTGACGATGTCACTTCATATGGGCGTAATGTCGGCCCGATGTTTATTGAGGCTGAGCGGATGCGGCCCGCTAAATTTCTGATACCGAAGAAAACCGCCGAATAAATTCAACGAATATATATGTCGGGTGGGCTTACAGCACCAAATTTCTTATATTATATCACCACATAGATTTCTTGGCCCGCTCCGGCCATTCTTTATCATAAGCCACAGCATCCATTTCACCTGCCGTTTGCGCCTTTAATATCTGTCCCGCAGACGGTAATGCGCTGATGTTCGGCCAGTTATCCGCATCCCATAGCCCCGCACGCATCACGGCACGCGCACATTGAAAATATATCTCCTCAACGTGGATAATAATCACCGAACGGGGTGGCTTTCCCTTCACCGCAAACCGTTCCAACAAATCAGGCGCGACAGAAACCTCTGCCCGCCCGTTCACCCGTATCACAGTGTCAGACCCCTTGGTCAGCAGCATCAGTGCCACTCGTCCGTCACGCACGATATTGCGCAGGCTGTCCATGCGGTTGTTACCGCGCCTGTCGGGCATTGCCAATGTCCGTTCATCTAACTCAAACACCACCTCACCAATGTCACCACGTGGTGATGCATCGACCCCTTCGGGGCCTACTGTCGCAAGCGCGCAAAAGCTGCTAGACGCAATCCAAGCGCGGTATTCGGGGGTGATATGCTTGGCAACCTTTACCGTAGCCGCCTTGCCAGGCTTGCCATAAATTGCATCAAGTTCGGCAAGATTGGTAATGATTGTCATGCGCTTAACGCTTTTGGTTTAAACCCCGCCTCTGCTGCCAATCGCTCAGACGCAGGTTCAATCCGCGCTTCAAGTTCTTTGGTGAACTTTTCCAGTTTCAACCCATCAGGCATGGGGTCCATATACTCAAACACCACAACGCCCGGATGCCGCAAAAGCCCGCGTTTGGGCCACAAAACGCCCGCGTTGGTGGCAACTGGAATACAAGGCTTGCCCATACGTTCGCAAATCACCGCCGCCCCTATTTTATAGGGCTTGTATGTACCAGGTGGCACACGCGTGCCTTGCGGATAAATCACCAGCTGCGAAGCCTCACCATTATTGCGTTCTATCCCTTTCATCATTTGCCCCACGGCTTTTGACTTATCGCCACGTTTCACCGGGGCAGCCCCGATACGCATCGCATAAAAGCCCAGAATAGGTGCCCATTTCAATTCGCGTTTCATCACATAGTTTGGACGCGGTAACAGGTACATATGTAAAATAACATCCAGAAAAGACTGGTGTTTCGACGCGACCACAACGTCACCCATTGGCACTGTCCCGCGGGTTTCATATGTAATGCCGCACAAAATCCGTGCCAGCCATAACACCCCCGCACAAAACTGTTTCATGACTTTATATGCCCAGTTGCGCGACAAGCCCGCAGGGATAGCCCCGGCAACGCCAATTATCAGCATCCATAGATACATCAAAAAGATAAACAGGATTGACCTGATATATTGTAGGATCAAAGCCATTTAAGAAATCCTTGCCAAAGCGCGGAACGCAGCCGCGCGGGTTGCCCAAAATGCGACCAGTGCCGCAAGCGGCGGGATCATAAGTGGCATTATCCAGTGCCACCCCATAAACCCAAGCCCGGTTAAAAATGCACCTTCCTCAGCCGCTGACGGCAAGAAAAATATCGCCAACATGCCCAGTCCGGTTCCCAGTAACGCACCCAGCAAGGCACGCAAAGTAAAACGGCGCACAAAGGCACGCGCGATATAAGTGTCACGTGCCCCCACAAGGCGCAATACCGATATGACTTGCCCGTTTGCAGCAAGTGCGGATTGCGCGGCCAGCGTGATCATCGCTGCCGTTGAGCTTGCGATCAGCAGTATCGCAACTGCCCCTAAAAACCGTAAACGGTTGGCCGCATTCACCAATGGGCGCCGCCAACGGGTGTGATCATCCAGAACCGCCCCTGGCGCTTCGGCACTCAAGCGGTGGCGCAAGCCTTCCATGTCGGGGCCGTTATCGGCTTCCAGCACTTCGACAAGACGCGGTATTGGCAGGTTTTCCAAAGGCAGGTCAGGCCCGAACCAGGGTTCCAGCAAGCGACGTTGTTCATCATCTGTCATGACCCGAGAAGATGCTATACCTGTTGTTGTCTCAAGCACATTTAACACCGCATCCAACTGCGCCTGCATCTGGCCTTCGGGGGCTGAGATACGGATGGTTGTAGTCCGCGCCAACTCATCTGACCACCGATCGGCTAAGCGGCCTGTGGCCAATGACAGGGCTAATGCAAACACCGCCAGAAATGCCATCGCACCTGCAGTAAAACTGGTCAGCCTTGCGGTATAGCCAGAGGGCGGCACAACATTGTCAGCCAATACCTCCCCTGTCAGTAAATCACGAAAAATGCTGAAAAATGCGCGGAGCAGCTTCATAGATCAGCCCCCGCCAATTGTACCTTGCCACCAACAATCCTTAAAACTCGTGCATTCACCTGTGATTTGGTGGTTCGAATCAGTTGTAGATCATGGGTGGCAATAATGACAGTTTTCCCCATTTTATTTAATTCAATCAATAGCTTAATTATTTTCTGCGCCATTTCCCAATCCAGATTACCTGTGGGTTCATCCGCCAAAATCAAATCCGGTGACATCACAACTGCACGGGCCAAAGCTGCACGCTGGCGTTCCCCGCTGGAAAGTTCAGGGGGCAGCGCATCCATATGTGCAGACAGGCCAACCCAGCCTACCAAGTCGCGAAAACCCGTATCGTCCAGTTCGTTTAAGCGCCCTGAAACTTGCAACGGCATGCGGATGTTTTCATACATTGAAAGGTGATCAACAAACTTACAATCCTGATGCACAACCCCGATACGCTGCCGGATTTGCGCAATATCTTCGCGCTCTAAACCGCGCACATCGCGGTCTAATATCCGCAAAGTGCCACGCGTCGGCATCAAGGCCTGATAACAAAGCCGTAAAAATGTGGTTTTACCAGAACCGGAAGGGCCCGTCAGAAAGTAAAAACTACCAGGTGCCACGTCTAAATTGATATCCGTCAAAATATCCCGGCCACTGTAATTAAAGCCTGCGTCTTGTAATTGCAGCACTGTTCACCTCGATTCTGCTCTTACGTATCATCTATTACCTTGCTCCTTGTTGCAATCACAACAAATCCAACAGATGCCTTGGAAAAACTGTTTTTTATGGCTACAAGACTATAAGAACAAATTCGATCAGCAAATGGTCGAGCAGCAAGAACGGGGATCATATGCGGCTAATATGCCCAAACTGCGTTGCGCAGTACGAAGTCGACGAAAATGTCATCCCAGCTGAAGGGCGCGATGTACAATGTGCAAACTGTGGCCATAACTGGTTTCAAGACACTATTCAGATGCTTTCGTCAGAAACTGACACCGCTTCGGGAACAGGCGACCCCGACAGTGATGTACCAGCTGAATTATTCAATGATCTTGAAGGTAAGCTGAAAACCGCATTTGTCAGCAAACGCAAAACAACAGCCCCGGATCCTAATGATATGGAACCCGAAAATCCGCGGGATGATTTTCAAATTGAACAGGAACCGGCAACACCCTCTAGCAAACTGGATCAAGACGCTCTGGATATTTTGCATGCAGAGGTGGAATATTCCAGCGGCGAGAAACCGCCTGCTATAACCGAAAAACCTGCTCCAAAAGAAAAAACACCGGCACCAACACCTGTTGAAGAGCCTGCAACACCTATGGTGGAAGATGCGCCTGAAGTTGAAGCAGAGGATATTCCCGAGGCTACAAAGGATGAAGCCACAAAAGGAACGACGGAAGAACCCGTAGAAGAACCATCATACATGCCTGTGGAAGACCCAGTTGAGGAAACCACAAAAGAAGCTGTAGAAGAAGTCCCTCCTGCAGCTGGAAGCGATGATCTGGATGAAATTCGCCGCCGTATTCTGGATCTGGAAGCACCAGAAACCGCTGTTGAGAGCACCCCTGACATTTCGGATATGGATACTACCGATCTCGAACCGGCACCACAACCCGAGACGACACAAGCACCCGTTAGAGAAAACCCGTTTTCGCGCCCCCCCTCAAACACCGGACACGCAGCACCACAGTCACGGCCACCTGCAAACCCCCTGTATATGCAAAATATTCCACCTGAGGAAAGCGATGCACCTATTGTGGAACTGAACCAAACAATTAATAGGGAAATTGAAGACTTGGTGGCAAGCCAAGATATCCCTGACATAGCATCCGACAGCTTAGTTTCGGCACACACAGATTCATATGCCGGCAATACAGCTGACTTATATGGTGCCGCTGACAAACAACCATCCGAAAACCCTGCCCGCACTGAACACAAGCGTTCGGAAGCGCCCAAAGACATGTTCCAAGACGTGGATGAATTAAGTTCGGAAATTGCCAGTGAAGCTGAACAAGGCCCCGATGATCACCACCCGACAGCTGTTAAGTCAGTTAAAAAAATTAGCGGTGGTTTCATGAAAGGCTTTAAATACGCATTGCTGTTTTATATTCTGATCGGTGCCTTGTATATGTTCCAGGCTGTGATCTTGAAGCATATACCGCAGGCCGAAGGCTTTCTGAGCATCATAACCACACTGGTAGAATTACTAAACAGCCTGTTCAGTCCGTTGATTGAATATATCAAAGGAATGCTTGACTAAGGTCAGACTTCAAAACCGATCCAGCAAGCGGTCTAAATAATCCAATTCCAGTTTTGGGCGGTTGCGTTCGCCTGATCTGCGGCGGATTTCATCCAGTATTTCCTTTGAGCGGCGTAATTGCTCATCTGATTGCAAAAGCGTTTTATTGCTTTGTGCAGCCCCGCGCCGTGCGGTTGAACGGCCCAGCGGGTCTTGCCCGTCTGGCCCTGCGGTTTCGCCATTGTCCTGCCCTTCGCGGCGTTGACCGCCACCTGCCTGTTGGTTGGCCTCATTCAGTTTTTGCATCCCTTGACGCAAAGCTTCCACCGCATCGGCCTGATTATCCAGCGCCTCGGCGCCACGCCCGTCTTGCAGATTATCCCGCGCTTGCCCCATTTGTCGTTCAGCCTCACGCAAAGCTTCCCGCGCCGATTGACCCGTTTCACTATCATCAGGGCTTAACCCATCCAGTTGTTGTTGCATCAGTCCGCGCAATGCTTCTTGGCGCCCGGCCAGATCACTTTCGCCATCCGATTGCCCCTCTCCATTTTTCTGGCCCTCTTGTTGGCCTTGCTGGTTTTGTGTTTCCTGATTGCGGTTGAATTCTTCTTGCATTTCTTGGAAATTTTGATCCGCTAAATCCTGTTGCTCGCGCAATGTATCTTGCAGACCTTCGCCTTCACCTTGCTGTTGATCACCTTTTCCAGAGCCACCTTTCGTCACTTGCATATTTTCCAGCATCTGCTGCAACTGATCCAGTAATTCCTGCGCTTCAGCCATGCGCCCCTGTTCCATCAGCTCTTGAATGCGGTCCATCATTTCCTGGATCATACCAGGTGAGATTTGTTGGGTGTTTTGATTATCCGCCTGCTCATCCTGCGGTTTCGCATTTTCCGCCAACTGGCGCATATAATCATCGGTAGCTTTGCGCAGCTCTTCCATCAATTCAGCAATTTCATCATCGGTCGCCCCGTTTTTCATAGCTTCCGACAAGCGTTCCTGCGCCCGTTTCAATCGTGCGGCAGCATCAGATAGATCACCATCTTCAATCAGCAAAGCCGCCCACCATAGGGTTTCAGAAATATCCTGCACCGTGGCATCATCTATTGGCCGCACATCCACATAGCCAATATGATTAATAACCGAACGCGCCATCAGATATGCTTTTTTGTTCGGAAATCCGTCTTCAGGTAAATGCGTCAGGGTCCTCAAGATCATCCCAACCCGGTCAATGTTGTCCCTGTTCCACAATATATCCCGCCGCTGCTCCACAAGGGCTGCCGCCAGCGTATCAAAAAACCGTTTACCCGGCATCGCCATGAAAACCGGTTCAATCGAAGCCGTATTCCCCGCAGCATCTTCAACACGCAAATCAATTTTCACAGGCAAACCCGCCCAAGGATGCTTTGAAAGGTCTTCGACCACGGTTTCACTAAAATCTTTCGTGTCCGCATTAAATGGCATTGGTAATTCAAAAGCGATGGGTGCCGTACTTTCAGGTGCTAAGGCCAAACCGTAACGGCGCACCAATGCCTTCATATCAAGCGAAATTAACACAGTGCCACCTGTGACCCCGTAATCATCCTTTGCCGCATAAGGCATTTGAACAGAGCCCTGAACCGTGCGGGTAATTTCCCCGATCAGTTCAACTGTTGGCGGGGTGTCAGGGATTACCTTAATCTGCCACTGCGCAACGGTTCGAAAGCCTTTTTTCAGGGCCACAGTACCGGATTGTGCCACTTTGAAACTGCGTTCTTCCGTCAGGATTTTCTGATCCTCGGTCAGCGTGGCTACATCGCTAACAATCTCCAATTCAAAAGCGCCGTAACTGCGCAAAGTTAATTCGGTTCCGACTGGCAATTCCAATAGCCTGCCCGCATCCAGTGTATTCAAATAAATCGAGGGAACCCGGGTGTAAGCAGGAGGATCCGCCCAAGCTTCATAGCTGACAACTGTTCCAGATGTACCGCTTGCCAAGTCCTGTAGGGTTTCGGTCAGGGATTGTCCTGTATTGGCACGCCCGAAAAAGATTGCACTGGCAAAGAACAACAGTGCTATCAACCGCAACGCCCACGGATCACGCCGCGCCAATCTGACATGCGGGGCTGGCACATCCACCTTTTGCGCAACGGCCGCCATGCGTTGTTGATGCAACTGCCATAATTCAAGCGTATCCGCATCATCGGCACCACTTAACGGGCGATCCACAAGGGCGATAATAGGGTTGTCTTTTGCATTCGCATCAAGCCGTAAAATCGCCTGATCGCGGGTCGCAAGTGTAAAACTGCGCAAACCCCACCACAAATACCACAAAAACAGCCCGCTTAAAGCCGCGTAAAATCCAAGGTCAAGGGGGGTTGGCAGCAGCAGATGCGTTTGCCAGATCAGCAAGCTTAAAATCGTCAGACCAAGCATTACCGCAGGCCAATATGCACGGACCAAACGTTCTAGGTTCAATGCGACACCAGACAAACCGATCTTTGCCCGCAAAGATCTAGTCAATGCCGTCAGGGGTCTTTTTGTCTTACGCTTTGGTCGCGCCATCAGTTGCCTTTTGTTAAAGCCACGTCGGAACCGTATCCCGATTTATCATCTCATCATAGCTCGGGCGCGGGCGAATGACAGCAAATTGATCACCCTTGACCATAACTTCCGGGATCATCGGACGGGTATTATATTCCGACGCCATCACTGCACCATAAGCCCCTGCGGACCGAAATGCTACCAAGCCACCATCTGCGACAGGCGGCATATCGCGGTGTTTAGCAAATGTATCACCGGTTTCACAAACCGGTCCAACAATATCCACAGTATTTAATTCAACACCAATCGCAGGTTCAAGCACCGGGATAATATCGTGGTGCGCATCATACATCGCTGGGCGGATAAGATCGTTCATTGCCGCGTCGACAATCAGAAAATCACGCCCCTCGCCGGCTTTGTTATAAATCACCGAAGTTACCATAATCCCCGCGTTCCCCGCCACCAAACGGCCCGGTTCTATTTCAATCTCAAGACCCATATCACCGACAGTTTCACGAATAACCTGCCCGTAATCCATCGGTAAAGGCGGGGCCTCATTGGAACGTGCATAAGGAATACCCAAACCACCGCCCAAATCCAGACGGCGGATGTTGTGACCGTCTTCGCGCAACTGTTCGGTTAACTCACGCACTTTCAAAAACGCATGCCGAAAAGGCTCAAGGTCAATCAGTTGGCTGCCGATGTGTACATCCACACCGATCACATCAATGCCCGCCATTTCACCCGCAACCGCGTAAACACGGCGCGACTGTGCAATCGGTATCCCAAACTTGTTATCCGACTTCCCCGTCGCAATCTTCGCATGTGTCTTGGCATCCACATTAGGGTTCACCCGCAATGTAATGGGGGCGACCACACCCAATTCCATCGCAACCGCGTTAAGAACCGCCAATTCCGGCTCACTTTCGACATTGAACTGCCGAATGCCGCCCTGCAACACGGTACGCATTTCATCGCGCGTCTTACCAATGCCTGAAAATACAATCCGATCCCCGGGAACCCCTGCCGCTTTCGCCCGCAGATATTCCCCGACCGAGACCACATCCATACCCGCGCCCAAATCCCCCAAGATTTTAAGCACA
>CAXMSA010000016.1:0-16674 GCA_964195605.1 uncultured Amylibacter sp. | reverse complement strand
TTGCCTTCACCGCATAACAGACCAGATGATCCATACCGTCCAGTGCCTCATCAAACACCCGAAAATGCCGTGCCAACGTGGCTTCAGAATACACATAAAACGGCGTGCCAACGCTGGCCGCTATTTCAGCAACAGAAACATCTTCGGCGTGCAAGACGCCGTCTTTGTAAATAAAATGATCCATGAGTTCCCTACAGAATTGGCCGTGCGCGCAGATACAAATATAATGGCAGGCCACATGACACGCCAATGCAAAATGTAGCGGCAATACAGACAGGCGCAACCCAATAGTCTTTGCGCACATAAACCTCGGCCAATATCCAAACCGCTAGCGCGATCGATGCAATGATCACTTCCCAAACCAGCCCTGTGGTTGCCGCATTCACATGCCAAGCTTCAAGCATCAGCCTTAGATCATAACCATTGGTCTCAAACCACCGCATGAAATACCGCGCGGGTTGAACCGCACCGATAATAGCCAAGCCTAAATAAATATCGCGCAACATCTGGTTATGACCCTGTGGTTACACGCGGCAAAGGATCACCTTTTACGCCGCAAGACACCACACCAAAGCCCAAAGCTATCACAATAAACAACCGTAAAACCATCACCCGATCTCCTTCATCCAGCGCGCCACCTGTTCGCGCACCCGTTTCGGTGCGGTGCCGCCATAACTTAGCCGTGAGGCAACCGAATTATGAACCCCCAACACCCCAAACACATCGTCCGTTATATCCGTACAAACTGACTGCATCTGATCAAGTGTCAGATCAGGCAGATCAATCCCGCCATCTTCAGCCATTTTCACCAAAGCACCCGTCACATGATGTGCATCACGAAACGGCATGCCCAATTCGCGCACCAGCCAGTCGGCCAAATCCGTGGCGGTGGAAAAACCTGTTGCAGCCGCCACTTCCAGACTGTCTTTGTTAGCGGCCATATCACCGACCATACCTGTCATCGCCGCCAGCGCCAGCATTAGACTGTCAGCGGCATCGAACACCTGTTCTTTATCTTCCTGCATGTCCTTTGAGTAAGCCAATGGCAGGCCCTTCATGATCGTCAGCAAAGCCACCAGTGATCCGTTGATCCGCCCGACCTTGGCACGGATCAATTCCGCCGCGTCAGGATTTTTCTTTTGCGGCATAATGGATGAGCCGGTGCTGAACCGATCTGACAGAGTGACAAACTTGAACTGCGCTGAAGACCAGATCACCAGTTCTTCGGCAAAACGGCTAAGATGTGTCGCACAAATTGAAGATGCTGACAGGAATTCCAAGGCAAAATCCCGGTCTGAAACCGCATCCAGTGAATTTGCCGATGGGCGGTCAAAGCCCAAAGCACTTGCCGTCATATAACGGTCTATTGGAAAGCCCGTACCTGCCAAAGCAGCCGCCCCAAGCGGGCTTTCGTTCATCCGCACCCGTGCATCTTGCATCCGTGAACGGTCACGGGCAAACATTTCCACATAGGCCATCATATGATGGCCCCATGTCACCGGTTGGGCGACCTGCAAATGCGTGAACCCCGGCATTACCACATCAGCACCGGCCTCTGCCTGCACCAGCAAAGCTTTCATCAAGGCCTCAAGCCCGACAATGACCGCGTCCATCTGATCGCGCACC
Organism: uncultured Amylibacter sp.; assembly: GCA_964195605.1. Lineage (GTDB taxonomy): Bacteria > Pseudomonadota > Alphaproteobacteria > Rhodobacterales > Rhodobacteraceae > Amylibacter. The sequence goes on along the minus strand of CAXMSA010000016.1, from coordinate 15,048 downwards.
CAGAGTTTAAAGTCCAGTGCCACCTGATCATTGCGCGACCGGCCTGTGTGCAACCGCCCCGCAGGTTCGCCCACCAATTCCTTCAACCGCGCCTCAACATTCATGTGAATATCTTCCAACGCTTTGGAAAACTGAAACGTCCCTGCTTCAATTTCTGACAAAACCGTGAGCAGGCCTTCCCGAATGGCATCCGCATCGCTATGAGTGATGATACCCTGTTGGGCTAACATCGCTGCATGTGCGCGCGACCCTTCGATATCTTGACGCGCCATGCGCTTATCGAAATCGATCGAGGCATTAATCGCCTCCATAATCGCGTCTGGGCCGCTGGCAAAACGCCCGCCCCACATTGCATTCGACTGTTTTTTGTCCGACATGTAAGTAACCAAAGTTTAAAGGGCCTGATATGACCGCTAAGTTTCTGTTCGCTATGCTATACGCCGCCATAACGCTGGGCGCAAATCCTGTGTTGGCTGAACCGCTTAATTTATTGGAAATTGAAGCGTTACGCACAGGTGATATGCAAAAGCTTGCGTTTCATGCAGAACCGAAAGACATGGCGCGCGTGGGTTTTCTGGATGTGAACGGCAAGAAAACCAATCTCGACGTTTATAAAGGCAAGGTTGTACTGCTCAACATATGGGCCACATGGTGCCCACCGTGCCGTGCTGAAATGCCTTCTATCGACGCATTACAGGCTGACCTTGGCGGCGATGACTTTGCTGTTGTAACAATTGCCATGGGCCGCAACCCAGTTGCTGCCATTAAAAAGTTCTTTGCTGATAACAATATTAAACACCTACCCATCCTACGCGACCCAAAACAAAAATTTTCCCGCGCCAACGGCATATTCGGCCTGCCGACAACCATCATTTTGAACACTGAAGGTAAAGAAATCGCCCGTATGCCAGGGGATGCCGATTGGCATTCAGATGAAGCGGTGGCATTGCTAAAAGCCCTGCTGCCAAAGCCAGAGGTGGAAACCGAAAGCTAAGACCTGTTTTCAGCAATAGTAATCACATGAAAACTGTGTCATCTGAAAATATATGACACATCCCACACGTATCTTATCCCAGATCGCTTTCCTGACCGAAGCCGATAAACTGAAATCCATCCTGCGCGCCACATCATTATGTGACAACTCGCGGCGTGAAAATTCCGGCGAACACAGCTGGCACGTCGCCCTATATGCGCTTATTCTGGCAGAGCACGCCGCCACCCCCGTTAACATTGACCGCGTCATCAAGATGCTGCTGATCCATGATCTGGTCGAAATCGATGCCGGCGATGCGCCTATTCACGGGCAATATGATCCTGTAGAACAGGCCGAAAAAGAACAACGCGCCGCTGATCGTATCTTTGGCCTGTTGCCGCAAGATCAGGCAGAGGGCTTGCGCAGCCTTTGGGATGAATTTGAAGCCGCCGAAACCAATGACGCGATTTTCGCTAAATCCCTTGACCGTGCCCAACCGATTATCTCAAACCTTGAAACCGACGGACAGCATTGGCTGGATTACAACGTTACCCTTGAACAGGTAAAATCCCGTGTCGGGATAAAGGTAGAGCGCGGCGCACCCGCCATCTGGCAGGCCCTGAAGACCCGCGTCGAGGCATGGTTCGCCCGCACCCCCTAAATTGCAACAAACCCTCCCGCCAGTCACTGACAGCATCAAAGATGCCTTGTTCCCGTTGGGCGCGGCCCCCTGCGCTACCGCTTGGGGGCGGGCAGCACATTGTTTTTGTGTACGGTTATGCGGCCTGTGTAAAATACCGAAAGGTTTTGCCTTCATCGACGGACAGGTTTGCCTTGGTATTGTCATGGCACATTGATCAGTCGAACAGTTATCAGATAGACCCAAAAAGACTGCGACGAAACCGTGGATCGAGTATCGCCAATATAATGTCGGTTAGAAAGTTCAGGCTAATAATCGACGCGGCTAACAAAAACAGGATCGCTGAGGCAAGTGCTTGATCGTTCGATCGCAGAAGTGAATCCACCAACAGTGCACCAGCTTCGGTTAACGTCAAAATCAAGGCAACTATCGGCAATTCGTTGAATACGCGATTGAGGTCGAAACCCAAGGAATTAATGATTGGGCCGAAGGCATGACGCGCCGGGTAACGCCAGATTAACGGCTGTCCAGACAGTCCCCGCGCCCGTGCGGCGGTAACATAAGGCTTTTTGTATTCATCTGATATCAGGGCACGCACGGTCTGCAACGCGATTGCGGTCGCCGACCACCCAAGAACGATCACCGGTATCCAGGCATGTGCCAGAAAGTCAACGAACTTGTCATAAGACCAGACGGCGTCATGATACTCCCGACTGAACAACCCCGTGATCGTTTCCCCATATAGATTTGACCACACCAGTATGATAATTAGCGCAAACAGGAAGTTCGGTATCGCCAGTCCAAGATAGGAAAAAACCCTGAGGATTCCATTCAGTGAGCGTTTGTTGACTGTGGCTGAATAGATACCTACGGGTATGGCAATGAGGTATGCCAATAACAATGACGACAGGCAAAGCCCGAGCGAAATCCAGAATTTTGTTCCTAGCAATAAATTAATCGGTGTCCGCAAGACGCAAGAGTAGCCAAAATCGCCATGCACAAATACGTCCTTCACCCAGTACACCCAGCGAATGAAGACGGGTTCTTCCACAGGAATAATGGCTGAGTTAAAGTTAATGAAAGTCCGGCAGCGCTCACCGTATTGCACCGGACTAAGCTCCATCAAAGTGAAGATGGTCAAGGTCACCATAAGCAACGTGACGATTGCCATGATAAATCGCATGCACACAAAACGGCAAAACTGCAACATTTTTGCCACCTCCAAATCTTCTTTGATTTATTCCAATGCTATTGGCAACAATCGCACGAACTGGGTGCCTGAATTAGAATTGCAGCCACAAATAGTTCTGGCCCTGTGACAATCCTATCACAATAATTTTTCGGCGTCTCGTATCTTGCACTTCGGCCAAATCGCAAACGTAACTTTGTCCCCATAGCAATCATCAGAGAGAATTCTCTGAAAGTACGCTCTCTAGGTGCAAACCAACCTGTCCATAAGGCAAGAGTAGTGCATCATTCATTTCTCCGCCTAAAGGGAACGGCCGCTTAAGCGAGCGCAAAAAGACAAGACCTTTTGTACGCCATAGTTTGTATCCGCCCTTCCAATTGGCCCAAATATCCTCGCCGAAGGCATAATACCATAACGCGCCCTACCCCGTAAGCGTGCCATACGCATGCCATACAGGGTCCATACACTTTCCATACGCAGGTTCTTGCCCTTGATCCCAAACCTTAACGCGCCGCCCCCTGCACCTCGGCATGGCGAAAGCAGCTGACCGTATGATCATTGACCATGCCCATCGCCTGCATGAACGCATAGACAATCGTCGGGCCGCAAAAATTGAATCCACGTTTTTTCAAGTCTTTGGATATTTGCGTCGACAGATCGGTAAACGCAGGCACATCCGCGGATGTCTTGCAATTATTCTGCAACGGTTTGCCGTCGACAAACCCCCAAAGATAGTTATCAAACCCAAGGTCCGCATCAATTTTCTGCCAGGCCCGCGCGCCTCTAATCGCCGCCTCTATCTTACCACGATGCCGCACTATACCCGCATCCCCTAGCAGTCGGTTAACATCCGTTTCATTAAATTCAGCCACCTTATGTGGATCAAATTCGGTAAACGCTGCCCGAAACCCGTCGCGTTTCTTAAGTATTGTCAACCAACTCAGCCCCGCTTGAAACCCGTCCAACACCAGTTTTTCCCATAAAGCCCGCGCATCCCATTCCGGAACCCCCCATTCTTCATCATGGTATTTTATATAAATTGTCTCGTTTCCGACCCAAGCACAACGTTCACACATAATAATCCTCATATTTTCAATAGGTTGAATTGTCATTTAGCAGTTTACTAAAATTAGAACAAAATTGGAACATTTAACTTCAAATTAGGGAAGGCTGGGGCATAACAAGTGTAACCAGATCATATCGGAGCATGTTAAGTGTCAAAAACGAACGCGTTTTATAATCCAAAAGACCCAAACAGCCCGTTAGATTACGCGATACAAAAGCGCTATGAACCGATCATCGATACGGTAACTCGTGCTATCGCAAGCAAACATGTTTTATTGGCTTATCAGCCGATTGTTCATGCAAAAAATCCCTTGAAACCGGTTTTTTATGAAGGGCTTATTCGTATCATGGATGATGCCAAAGGCATCATTCCTGCCAAAGATTTCATTACCATTGTGGAAGCTCTGGAAGTCGGGCGCATCATTGATTGTCTGGCACTAGAACTCGGTCTGAATGCGTTGGCAGAATGCTCAACCCTTCGTCTTGCGATAAATATGTCTGCACGCAGTATCGGTTATCCACGGTGGATGGAGACGCTTGAAAAAGGCTTGTCGATGGATCAGACGATTGCAAAACGCTTAATCTTGGAAATCACCGAAGACAGTGCGATGATGATGCCTGAGCTGGTTAAGGTCTTCATGGCCAACCTTCATAAACGCGGCATTTCATTTGCACTTGATGATTTTGGCGCAGGCTACACCGCATTTCGTTTTTTAAAGCAATTCCATTTTGATATTGTCAAAATTGATGGGCAATTCATTCGCAATATAAATGAGGATGCTGACAACCAAGTTCTGACAGCTGCTTTGGTCGCTATCGCCAACCAGTTCGATATGTTATCATTGGCCGAATGCGTTGAAACACAAGAAGAAATGTCCTTCCTGCAAGACTTGGGTTTTGATTGTTTACAAGGTTTTCTAACAGGCCGCCCTGACATTAACCCCGCCCTTGTTCAGCGCAGCCAATTGCCGACGTTATATGCAAACAGGGGTAAGGTTGAAAATGCTATAGCGAGAGACGTGCGATTTCTTCTTTAATCTTAAGCTTTTGTTTTTTCAAAGAAGCTATCTTTAAGGCATCCGCACTCGGGTGGCTTTGTATTTTTTCCACTTGAACGGAAAGTTGATTGTGTTTTTTCTTGAGTTCGGTGATGTGGGAACCCAGGGTCATATAGCACCTCCTTGTTGAATATGTATCCACAGTCGACCACAAAAATTGAGTCGTGTCACGTTTGAATATTTTGGAAAGCCATTAAAGAAAGGTTACAAGCCCAAGGCCCGGCCATTTCGCAAAATACCTTGCGCAATGTCAGAGTACACACCGGCATCATTGGAATGTGCGTTGTTTTTATGAACCACCAGCGGGTGTAACAACACAGGCGGCCCTTTTGTTCCTTTGCGACATGAAAGGATAATGCGTTTTGCAGGTTTATCCTGTCGTGGTGTTAATGGTTTAATCATAATGTCACCAGCCACCCCCGCCAAACAAGCAAGAGCCTGCGGTAATATTTCTGTGCGGTGAATAAAGCTTAACCTCCCCTTTGGTTTCAAGCGCTTTAAGGCCGCATAAATCCAGTCTTCAATACAGAGTTCCATCACATGTGCTTGCGATTTACCCGCGTCTTGCGGGGCAGACACACAAGAGCTATCATAGAATGGCGGATTGAATATCACGTGATCAAAGTTCTGATCCAAAAGATCACGCGGCATTTGCATCAAATCCCCTGTGATAATGTTTGTGTCTATGCCATTTTCTTGCGCGTTTCTCCTGGCCAACTCTGCATATTCCGGTTGGATTTCCATGCCCGTTATCGCCAACCCCGGAATGCGGTTTCCCAAGCATAGCATTGCCACACCAACACCACAGCCAAGTTCCAAAACGCTTTGCCCCGCTTGCGCAGAGATACTTGCGGCTAGAAACACAGGGTCGGTCGCAGCACGGTACCCGTTTTTTGGTTGCAAGATATTGAGCGCACCGCCCAAAAATGCATCGCAAGTTATATTCTCACCCACATGTGTCATGGTTTTTCAGAGGTTTCCACATCGTTATCACGTAAAATCGTACGCGCCATAAAATAATCGCGGTCGGCCACCATCAGGCGCCTTGGCATAACACCAATTGAGCCTTCAAGAATGCTCATATGGACATCCAAATCAAAACAGCTTATCTCCTCGGCGCGCAAGATTGCTGTTGCAAAGGGAATTAGGGTTGGGTCAGTGGTTCTAAATAGTTCTTTCATAGGATTTTCTTATCCTGTTGTGGACAAGTTTGTCGAGTGTGCTAATGACTGCATTGAAGGAATACTACGTGAAGAACCCTTTTGAACATCTCAGCGAATTGCTAGCCAATGACATGCATGAAGTGAATACGCTGATCAAACAGCGTATGACATCTGAACATGCGCCCCGCATCCCCGAAATAACCGCGTATCTTGTAGAGGCAGGCGGCAAACGCCTACGCCCATTACTGACACTGGCAAGCGCGAAAACATGTGGTTATGATGGCCCTTATCATATTCATTTAGCCGCGACCGTAGAGTTTATTCACACAGCAACATTGCTGCATGACGATGTCGTTGATGAAAGTGATTTACGGCGTGGACAAAAAACCGCCAACCTTCTTTGGGACAATAAATCATCTGTTTTAGTTGGCGACTATCTGTTTTCGCGCTCTTTTCAACTGATGGTGGAAACCGGATCTTTACGGGTTTTAGATATTCTTGCAAACGCCTCTGCAACCATTGCCGAAGGCGAAGTTCTGCAACTGACAGCGGCGCGGGATATTAACACAACCGAAGAAACTTATTTTCAGGTTATCCGCGGCAAAACCGCCGCTCTTTTTTCAGCGGCGACAGAGGTAGGCGGGGTGATTGCATCTGCGCCTGATGATATTAGTACCGCTTTGCACACTTACGGAGACGCTTTAGGTATCAGTTTTCAAATCGTTGATGACCTACTTGATTATGATGGCGACAAGCTTGCATTGGGCAAGAACACTGGCGATGATTTTCGTGAATGCAAACTGACTTTGCCTGTTATAAAAGCCATTGCAAAAGCCAATGCCGATGAACGCAAATTTTGGGATCGTGTAATTGCCAAAGGTGATCAAAGGGAAGGCGATCTTGAGCATGCGAAAGAGTTACTAGAAAAGCATAACACCCTGAAAGAAACCCATGATGCCGCGCTTTACTGGGGTAACGCTGCCAAATCCGCCTTGGATATCTTACCAAAATCTGAAATGCGCGATCTTATGAGAGATCTGGCAGATTTTGTGGTTAACCGCGCAGTTTAACCACCTAAAATACAGGGCTTCACCCACCAGTCGGGGCAAGAGTTAGACAGTGATTGTGCTGCGTTTTGTGCCGCAATACCACTTTCAAACAAACCAAAACATGTGGCACCTGAACCGGACATACGCGCCAAAGATGCGCCCGTTTGTTTAATCTGGTCTAGGCATTGGCCAATCTCATGCATTAATGCAATCGATGGCTTTTCCAGATCATTGCGTTGTTGATGCAAAAAAGCAGATAAATCCTGACCGTCTGAGTGTTGCGAAATGGGGGGGTTATCTTTGCTCTTTATCGCCTGAAATACAGATGATGTCGCAACGCTGACATTTGGGCATACCAGCACGGCTGCAATATCCGCCATATCCTTAATTGGCTTTATCAACTCTCCTATACCTTCCATACGGCAAGGGGTGCTTTGCAAACAAACAGGCACATCTGCCCCCAGCGAAAGCCCGGCATCTTGCGGCAATGCGGCACCTGTCAGGCGCGACATTGCACGCAAAGTGGCGGCCGCATCTGCGGAACCGCCGCCGATGCCAGAGGCAACAGGCAGGTTTTTTGTTAAAGTAATCGCGGCCCCTTTGCAGTTTTTTGCGTAGAGTCGCGCCGCTTTTATAACAAGATTATCTTCCCCTGCACATAAGTCAGATGCAAAAGGGCCATTGATTATCAAGGAAAACACGTCGCTTGGCACTACTGTGATTTGATCGCCAATGTCAGCAAATACAACGATGCTATCCAACAGATGATAACCATCATCACGTTGCCCTGTTACATGTAGACAAAGGTTTATTTTCGCCCGAGCAAGCTCGTTAATTTGCATTTTTGCCGATGGCCTCTTCAGCCGTTAGAACCGCATCCAGACCCACATCAAGTTTATGCCGAATACGTACTGCATCTTTTTCTTCGGGCTCGAACGAAAGTGCGCGACTCCATTGAAACCGCGCCTCACGATTGCGGCCAACTTTCCAGTACACATCGCCCAGATGGTCATTGATAACTGGGTCTGTTGGCATTAATTCAGCGGCCCGTTCCATTGGGGCAACCGCCTCATCGAACTTGCCAATACGGTATAGCAACCAGCCAAGGCTATCTGTGATGAACCCGTCATTCGGGCGGCCCTTGACCGCGCGTTCGATTAAATCCTGCGCTTCATCCAGCTTGATACCTTTTTCAACCAATGAATAACCTAGATAGTTTAATGTTGAGGGCTGGTCCGGAGATAGTGCCAATGCTTTGCGAAAATCCACTTCCGCCTTTTCCCATTCACTCAAACGTTCATAAGATACGCCGCGTGCATAATATAAAAACCATTGTGCGCCATTTTCTTTTTCCATCAAATCAATAGATACACTGTACGCTTTATTCGCTTCCCGGTATTGTTTTTCGCCACTGTAAACATCACCCAATATCATACTAAGCCGTGAATTTTCCGGGTGAGAACCCACCAATCTTTGCAAGACCGCAATCGCTGCTTGTGGTTTACCTGCATCCACAAGTGTATCCGCACGGCCAATTTCCGCGTTCAGGTACAATGGATGGTCTACCGGCACTTTTGCTAATAGCTCAGTTGCCAGATCATACTGTTCCTGATCTTTAAGTAAGTCTGATAAAAGCAGTAACGCTTGAATGTTATCCGGGCGCATATGTTCGGCAATGCGCGCATAGATCAGGGAAAACCGTTCATTTTCTTCACTACTTAGAACGCTGGCAAGCGTTAGGAATGTTTCCGACGCACCATCTTTGGCCGAGCGAATAAAATCAAAGGAAAGAACTTCTTTGGATTGTATTTTTGCAAGTAAAACAAGCAACTGCTGGTCAGAGGTACCTGACACGCTTGTAGCGATTAGTTTTTCGGCCTCGTCAAACTTGCCCAGCTGTGTCAGAATTTGTGCATGTGCAAGCAAGCTGCCACGGTTTATATGTAGCGGGTTCCCCGCCTCGCCCTGCATGATTTTATCGGCCCGTTCAAAATCACCTGCCATCGCGATAGCTAAAGCTTTGTGATACTGCGCAAACACACGCAAAGCATCTGGCTTGTCCATGCTATCAAATTGTTGTGCAGCCGCAGACATATCGCCCGACCCAACCTGCAACCAACCTTTAAGCAGGCCGTACAAAAGCGGGCTTAAGCGATCTTTGGTTTTTTCCAATAGCACTAGCCCGTCTTTGAATTCGCCTTTTTGAACCGCCGATGACAGTAAAATCAAATCTGACAACTGACTGCCAAATTCCAAGTTGGTGATTTCTTTTGAAAGCTTAATTGCCCCATCTATTTCGCCAGTGATGACGTAAGACAAAATGGCGTTTTGCAAAATAAATGCATCATCGGGGTCTTGTAACAATGCTTTTGAATAGAATGCGGCAGCTGCGGCATAATCATTTACCGCATTTGCATGATTGGCAGCCAGATAAGCCCCTGCCAAACCTTCGGCGAAACTTGCGACCGGGCTTATGTACAGGCTTGCGGCCAAAACAAGGTTAAATATGGGTTTTTTTAGCATTAGGCCTATTCCTGTTCATATAGCAGAACGCAAGCCTAACTCTGCGGCAAAGATAATTCAACCAAGCTTACATATTTGGGTAATTTGGCCCTTCACCGCCCTGCGGTGTAGCCCATGTGATATTCTGGCTGGGGTCTTTGATATCGCAGGTTTTACAATGCACACAGTTTTGCGCATTGATCTGGAAACGCGGGTTCGACCCGTCATCATCGCGGATTATTTCATAAACCCCCGCCGGACAGTAGCGTTGCGCTGGTTCTGCAAATTCAGGCAGATTGACATCAACCGGAATACTGGCATCTGCCAGTTGCAAGTGGCAGGGCTGTTCTTCCTCGTGGTTAGTGGCTGAAAAGCTGACATTGGTCAGACGGTCAAAGCTGAGCTTACCGTCAGGCTTCGGATATTCAATCGGCGCGTAATCTGCCGCTTTACCTGTTGCTTGCGCATCATTTTTACCGTGTTTGATTGTTCCAAACGGGTTCCAACCAGTCAGATATGATACCCACATATCAAATCCACCCAAAGCCAAAGAGGCGATCAGGCCAAATTTAGACCAGAGTGGTTTCACATTGCGCACACGTTTCAGATCAGTGGCAACCGGCCCAGAGCGCAGATCGGTTTCATAAGCTGTCAGTTCATCACTACTACGCCCCGCCTTGATCGCCTCCACTGCAGCTTCGGCCGCAGCTTTCCCCGATAGCATTGCGTTGTGATTACCTTTGATGCGCGGCACGTTAACCAGACCTGCCGAACAACCCAATAGGGCACCGCCCGGGAACACGACTTTTGGCACGGATTGCCAGCCGCCTTCGGTGATTGCGCGCGCACCATATGCCACACGTTTGCCGCCTTCCAGTAATTCCGCAATTTTCGGATGATGTTTGAAACGCTGGAACTCCATGTATGGAAACACATGCGGGTTCTTGTAATTCAGATGCACCACAAAACCGATAAACACTTGATTGTTTTCAGCGTGGTAAATAAATGATCCGCCACCCGCATTGCTGCCCAGCGGCCAACCCATTGTGTGGGTCACAGTGCCCTCTTTATGTTTGGCAGGATCAATATCCCAAATTTCTTTCATCCCAAGCCCGAATTTTGGCACATCGGCATCTTTGGCAAGGTCATATTTTGCAATCACTTGCTTGGACAGTGACCCCCGCACACCTTCCGATAGGAATACATACTTGCCATAAAGCACCATGCCCGGTTCATATGACGGGCCTTGTGAACCATCTTTTTGAAGCCCGAATTCACCGGCAACAACACCTTTAACTTCACCGTTTTCACCGTAGACCAATTCAGAACAGGACATGCCCGGGAAAATTTCAACGCCCATCTCTTCAGCTTGTTCCGCCATCCAGCGGCACACATTAGCCATGGAGACGATATAATTACCGTGATTGTTCATTAGCGGCGGCATCGGGAAGTTGGGAATTTTAAAGCCGCCTTTTTCAGACAGCATCAGGAAGTTGTCTTCTTTGACTTCCACAGATATTGGCGCGCCTTTTTCCTTCCAGTCAGGGATCAATGCGTCAAGTCCGACAGGATCCAGAACCGCGCCGGACAGGATATGGGCACCCACTTCAGAACCTTTTTCCAGCACCACAACTTCTAAATCCGCATCCAGCTGTTTTAAACGAATTGCAGCGGACAGACCCGCGGGCCCTGCACCAACAATCACCACATCGTATTCCATAGACTCGCGTTCAATATCAGCCATTTGGTGTTCCCTCAAAAATATCTGTCGCAAAACATGCTAACTTACTTTATGGGCCTAGCAAATGCTTGCCAAGAGGGGAATTATGAACGCGACGTAATATCTGTTATTACGTCGGTTTTTTAACAAATATGACAGGTAAACCTTTCTCTTGCGCAGAACGTAAAGCAAATTTAATGTATATTTTTGAATCGCAAAGACACAGTAGGGCGTAATGGACAAAATACCAATGACAGCAAACGGCTTTAATGCCGCCGATGCTGAGTTAAAACTATTGAAATCAACGGATCGCCCAGCCGTTATCCGCGCCATTGCAGAGGCCCGCGAGCATGGTGATTTATCGGAAAATGCGGAATACCATGCGGCACGTGAACAACAAAGCCATATTGAAGGTCGCATCAAAGAGCTGGAAGGTATTATCAGCCTTGCGCAAATTATTGATATCAGCAGATTGTCCGGGGCCATTAAATTCGGGGCAACGGTCACGATTGCTGATGAAGATACCGACGCCGAGAAAACCTTTCAAATCGTTGGTGAGCCTGAAGCAAATATCGAAAAAGGTCTGTTAAATCTGAACTCACCCATTGCACGGGCATTGATTGGCAAAGAAGAAGGTGACAGTGTAGAAGTGCGCACACCAGGTGGTACTAAATATTATGAGATTGTCAGCGTTGCGTTTCTATAATCCGCCTTTGTATCTTATAAGGATCTAACGATATGAACCGGCAAGACCACATTGATAAAAGCAGCGAAAAAGCTGCTCTTATCATTGCCATTTTCCTGACGCTAATTTGGGTCGGCGGCATTGCCACAATCTATTATCTATATCCCGATGTGGCACGCCAAATTAGCTACGATCAAAGCCTCAGCGCCCTTGTTGCAGTTGGCTTATTCCTACCACTTATCCTGATCTGGATCGCAGCCCTTTTATCACGGTCCTTATCTGGAATGCACCACGAAACAAAGGTTTTGCGAAAATCGATTGAGCGTATGGATGAGATGCTTAAAATTCAGATCGTTGAAGAAAGTGAAACCCGTGACCGCTGGATACAAAGCCAGTTGGCACAAATCACAGCGCATATGAAAAAAACCAGTTCTGACGTGGCGGATGTGGCAAAAACTATATCTGAAAGTCAGGGGAAGATAACCGCCCCGCGTAATACAACCGCCTTGCCGAATAAGCCGTTTATCTTAACCAATGAAGCGCAAGCGGATTTACCTTTGCCAAGTCACACGCGTAAGCTAGATACCCCCATTACCATTCGGGAATTGATTAAGGCCCTAAACTTTCCTGACAACGCGAAAGATACTGAGGGTTTTCGTATATTGCAACGTGCTTTCAGCGATCGCACAACATCAAAATTATTACAATCCGCCCAAGATGTTCTGACCATGCTGTCCGAAGATGGTATATACATGGATGATTTGCGGATTGAACAGCCCGAAGCCTCGGCCTGGCGCAGCTTTGCCAAAGGTGCACGCGGCAAAGATGTTGCGGCATTAGGGATGGTAAGGGATCGTACAGCCCTGACATTATCCAGAACACGGTTGAAAAATGACACGGCTTTTCGTGAAAAGGCGCTTCGGTTTCTGACCCAGTTCGACAACATTATCTCAGAGTTTGAGATCACAGCTGAAGATGGGGAATTAACTGAAATGGGTAAAACCCGCAGTGCCATAGCGTTTATGCTATTGGGCCGCGTTTCAGGTGCGTTTGACGCGCGTTAAATTCCAAAGGAAGCGTATGGAATGTAAGTGACCATATCGCCGATTTTAATTTCTGCAGCAGCATCGGGCAATTCCACCAACCCATCCGACCATGCCAGACCCGATATACGCCCCGAGCCTTCTGACTTGAACACTTGCGCTTGACCGTTGGCGTCTAATCGTGCGCGCAAATATTCCCGTCGTCCGGCTTTTTTGGATTTTTCAAACGCCGCATGTACCTGAAATGATTGCACATTTTTTACATTTTGCCCCGCCAGTTTTTTCAATGCCGGAAGCCCAAAAATCAAAGCGCAGACAAAAGCCGCGACGGGGTTCCCGGGAAAGCCAAACGTTGGTGTGCCATTCCAAAGTGCCATAGCAATCGGGCGCCCCGGTTTTACCGCCACGCGCCATGTGTGCAATGCACCTTCTTCTTTCAGCAGTTTGGATACGTAATCCTCGTCACCTGCGGATGCCCCACCCGACACGAATATGGCGTCGGCATTTAGTGCTGCATTATTGAAACCTGCACGAATTAAATCAGGGTCATCGATAAAATGACCGCCGTCCACCGCTTCAAAGCCCCAAGTGCTGATCATGTTCAACAGCATCGGTTTATTGGCGTCAAATATCTGATCGTCCCGCGCAGTATCACCCACTTTAACCAGCTCTGTTCCGGTTGAGATTACCGCCACTTTCAGGCGTCTATAAACTGTCACCTGATGCACAGCCGTGGCCGCTAAAAGCGCTAGGTCTTGCGGGCGTAAAACATGCCCCGCCTCAAAAATATTTTCCGCAGCGGCAACATCTTCAGCCGCAGCACGTAAATTAGCACCTTTTTTCAAACCCGGACGAAACGCTATTTCCCCCCCGTTGATCACAACATCCTCTTCCAAAACCACCGTATCAACACCATTAGGTATGATCGCACCGGTTAGAATGCGCAAAGCATGACCGACATCAACCTGCTCGGCAAAAGGTTTGCCTGCCGCAGAAACCCCGCTTTGTAAGGGCAACGTAATGATGCCTTTTACAGGCAGATCGCTAAAGCTAAACCCATACCCATCCACCGCTGAATTTGCCAATGGCGGGTTGCTGCGTCGGGCAGTCACGGACGTTGACACGATACGGCCCGATGCCGCTTCCAATGGAATGATTTCTGTAGCTACAATCGGGTGCAGGCCTTTTTTGATCTGCTTTAAAGCCGCGTCAACAGGTGTCCATTCAACGCCCGCAGGCATTGCAAAACAGTTGTTTTTTAAAGGTGGAACGCTCATGTAGCAAGGCCGGTTTGTGCAATGACAAAATCGGCAATTGCACTGACATCGTTTAAATCCAAAGTTTTCAGACCGCCGGTATCCACGTCTACATCACTGGCAACGGCCATGATGGTTTTGTTCGCCGCGGATACCAACGGCATTTCAGAGCTGGCGCGGTGGCATTCGATCTTGGCATGGGGTTCACGTTTGAAACCTTCGATAATCACAATATCAACGGGTGACATTTTAGTTAGAAGTACGTCGAGTTTATATTCATCTTCGCCTTGCAATTCATGCATCAATGCCCAGCGATTACCGGAACTGATCAATACTTCATGTGCGCCCGCTTCACGGTGTTTGAAACTGTCACGCCCCGGCTGATCCAAATCAAACGCATGGTGCGCATGTTTCATTGTAGACACAGAAAAACCCCGCGACCGCAACTCTGTTACCAACCGCGCCACAAGTGTGGTTTTTCCGGAATTCTTCCAGCCGACAACACCGAATAATTTCATAACGCATGTTCCTTCAATAACCGCTTTGCGGTTTCATAATCTTCAGGGCGATTAACGTTGAAAAACGGATCAAACGGTGTCGCATCAAACCTGACTTTAATCACCCCGTGCGGGTAAGCCCATTGCACAACCTTACGCACTCCTGCATCTAATGCATCGCGCAAATCATCGCAAAGGGCGACAGGCC
>CAXMSA010000015.1:0-31646 GCA_964195605.1 uncultured Amylibacter sp. | reverse complement strand
TAGGCCTTGGCACTTTCCACAGGGTCGCCTGCGTCGATCAGATCAACAAAGTTAACGCCCTTGACCACACGGCCATCTTTGACGTCCAAACAGGGGATGATACGGGTTTTAAGCATGTTTAGCCTTTCAAAAGTGCCGCAGCCTCTGGCACATTTATCATACCATCATACAAGGCCCGTCCTGAAATAGCACCATCCAGCGGCGCACCGCAGTTTTTCAACGCGCGCAAATCGTCCATCGATGACACCCCGCCCGACGCAATCACAGGGATCGAAACAGCATGGGCCAAGGCCGCCGTTGCTTCCACATTAGGCCCTTGCATGGCCCCGTCGCGGTTAATATCGGTGTAGATGATCGCGGCCACGCCCGCGTCCTCAAAACGACGCGCAAGGTCAGTGACGTTCACGTCGGTTTCTTCAGCCCAGCCACGTGTGGCGACCATGCCGTTTCGCGCGTCAATGCCCACAGCCACATGACCCTCGAACCTGCGGGCAGCTTCACGCACCAGATCAGGGTTTTCCACAGCAACCGTGCCCAAAATCACCCGTTGCAAGCCTTTTTCAAGCCAATCTTCAATCGTAGCCAGATCACGGATACCGCCGCCTAACTGTGCCGGCACATCAACCGCTTTCAAGATCGCCTCAACTGGGGCTGCGTTCACCGGCTCGCCAGCAAAAGCCCCATTAAGATCAACCAGATGCAGCCATTCGCATCCAGCCTTTGTAAAAGCCAAAGCTTGTGCCGCAGGGTTATCATTGAATACCGTGGCCTGACCCATCTCGCCTTTATAAAGCCGCACACAATTACCGTCTTTTAAATCAATTGCCGGGTATAGGATCATGGGTTTTTGCCTGTATGAATAGAGTCGCCTGCGTGATACCCGATAGGCAAGGTTTTGCAAAGCGGCGATGTAACCTAACGTTTCTCTTGACGGCATAAGGCCTAATTATGCAAGTTACCCCCGAATAGGAGGATTATTCATGAGAAAATTAGCTATGATCGCTGCTGCGGTTCTTATTACGACACCTGTCATGGCAGCCGATGCTGTGTTTGGCACTTGGGAAACATCTGTTGATGACAACGGCAACTATGGCCACATAGCTGTGGCACAATGCGGTTCTAAAATCTGCGGGAAACTGGTGAAGTCTTTTAATTCAGACGGCAGCCAGGGCACACAAGATAACATCGGCAAAAACATCGTTTGGGATATGGAAAATGAAGGTAGCGGCGCTTACGGCGGCGGTAAAATTTGGTCTCCTGACCGCGATAAAACCTACAAATCAAAAATGCAGCTCAACGGTAATAATCTGGGCGTAAAAGGCTGTATTGCCTTTATCTGTCGTGACGGCGGCAAATGGACACGCGTTAATTAAGCGATTGTTTCTACTGCAAAATATTGCCGATCAATCGCCAGCCGGTTGTTTGGTTTTATTTATCCAAAAGTTGACTAGGAAGTTACTCGGGCAAGCTGCTCCTTCGCTTCGGTGCCCAGCTTCGAGTTGCCATATGTGTTCAAACCTGGTGCCCAGAACGCGGCAGAACCGATGCCGGGGATAATTGTTAAAATTCCGCCGCCAGCACCGCTTTTTCCCGGCAGGTCGACGCGAAACGCGAAATTACGATAGCCGGTGTCCCGTTCCGATTGGGCAACCGCACGGTCAAAGTAATATTGTCATCGTCAGCCGCAAAATGCACAAAATGCAACATTTCGCCCAGCACTTCTTTGGGGGAATTACCCGCAAGGATGGTGTCTGTGGGTACAATTGCACCTGTATTCACAAACGGATTGCACGGCCTGCTCTGTTTCTGCTTAAGCTGCAGGATCCAGAACGGCACCTGCGCATCACCGGCATTATAGCTCCTGCCATCTGCCAGTCATAGGGATATACCGAACTGGTTAGGGTCAATATGGGCCAGTTCGGGGATATAATTCGCAACCTTACCGCGATCCTCACTCAGGCCAATGTCATGATAAATATCATCGAGAAGCCTATTATAATCCATGCATTTCTATCCTACGGTTTCCATTTCAGAAAATTACCAATCAATCGCAAACCGGTTAACTGGCTTTTTTCTGGGTGAAATTGCGTGCCGATAATATTATCGTGCCCGACAGCCGCGGTAATCGCGCCGCCGTAATCCACTGTTGCCAGTAGATCATCGGTATTTTCCGGCAATAAGTGGTAACTATGCACAAAATACACGTGATCACCCTTCGAAATTCCATCAAAAACCGGGTGCGATGTGATGTTATCCAGCGCGTTCCAGCCCATATGTGGGATTTTCAGGTTCTTATCACTGGGCGCAAGCTTCACCACCTCGCCCTTAATCCAGTCAAAGCCCTTGTGGTCGCCATGCTCACGCCCCCATGTCGCCATCATCTGCATACCGACACAAATCCCCATAAAGGGCTTGCCTGATTTAACCTGTTCAGCGCAGGCCCCAAAAAGCCCGTCAATCGCACCTCATTCACGACGACAATCGGCAAATGCACCCACACCGGGCAGCACCACGCGGTCAGCTTTGCGTACCACATCGGGATCAGCCGAGACGATGATTTCACCCGCATCCAGTTCCACCGCCATACGGTGGAAACTTTTTTCGGCAGAGCGCAGATTACCAGAGTTGTAATCGACAATAACTGTGGTCATTCGGACAAGGTACCTTTGGTAGACGGGATCGCATCGGCTTTGCGCGGATCAACCTCTAACGCCACACGCAAGGCGCGCGCCACGGATTTGAACGCGGCTTCGGCAATGTGGTGGCTGTTAAAGCCGTCCAAAGCCTCGACATGCAGCGTCAACCCGCCTTGCATCGCAAAAGCTGTGAAAAACTCGCGTACCAGTTCAGTATCAAACGCGCCGATCTTGGCCGTCGGCATTTCAACGTTCCAAACCAGATAAGGCCGCCCAGAAATATCCAGCGCACTACGCACCAGCGCATCATCCATCGGCAAAAGGCACGCGCCGTAACGGTTAATGCCCTTTTTGTCGCCCACAGCAGCAGTTAAGGCCTTGCCCAGCGCAATACCTACATCTTCCACTGTGTGGTGATCATCAATGTGCAAATCGCCCGATGCGCGGATTTTCATGTCAATCAACGCATGGCGCGACAGCTGGTCCAGCATATGGTCAAAAAAGCCCACACCGGTTTCATTGTCATAGATGCCAGTACCATCAAGATTGATTTCGACACTGATCTTGGTTTCCGCCGTATCCCGGCTGATTTTCGCTGTGCGCATGAAGTTCGCCTAAAGTTTGCTTACAAGGGCCTTATAGGCAAGGTGCGGGATTGTTCCAAGCCCTGATCCGGGCGGAAGTCAAACAGTGTGGCATGGCAGTGTCAGCATAGGCCTATCGCGTGAAGCATTTTTAGGGTTCTATATCTATCATCACATTGATTTACTTTTACCTAAAACCGCCTTTCATAATAAGCTTGCATGGTCAATTAAGCGTATATGAGTTGATGTCTATGGTTCACAATTCCTCCATACTCGACTCACCTCATCGCAGATGTTATGATTTCTGCAAACCAAAGCCAGCTAATAATTCGGAGGGATTTATTATGCCAAGCAATTCAGCCAGTTTCGTTGGAGACATTCCAACCCATTACGAAACGGGTCTTGGCCCCAATATTTTTGTCGATTATGCAGACCGACTTGCCGAACGCTGCACTGAATTGGCGGCATCAAACGTTGTTGAGCTTGCAGCAGGAACTGGCATTCTAAGTCGTCGACTTCGGAATGCATTACCGTCTGAGACCCGCCTAGTGGTAACAGACCTAAACCCTCCGATGCTTGATGTTGCTAAAGCTAAATTCACAGAGGCTGACAACGTAGAGTTCGCCGTTGCAAACGCAATGGAATTACCCTTTGAAAATTCCACGTTTGATCTAATGACTTGCCAATTTGGGGTGATGTTTTTTCCAGATAAACCAGCGTCGTATCGCGAAGCGGCCCGAGTATTGCGTTCCGGCGGGACTTATATATTCAACGTCTGGGGTGCTATGTCCGAAAACCCATTTTCACAAATGGCACATGACGTGTCCGCAAAATTCTTTCCCAACGACCCCCCTGGGTTTTATAAAGTTCCCTTCCACTATGGGGATCCAGCGGATGTGAGGGCTGATCTTGCAGCAGCGGGCTGGCAAGATGTTGAACACGAGACAATTCAATTAAGCAAAACCATTGATAATCCAGAAGCTTTTGCAACTGCGTTAGTCTATGGTAACCCGCTGATTGACGAAATCCGCGAACGCGGCGGTGTCAATCCCGACACAGTTGTTGATGCTATGTTGACCGCAATACATCACACGTTCGGCCCGTCACAATTAAGAATGCCACTCTCGGCGACCACTTTCATCTGCCGCGCCCCATAGCGTAGTATCCCAAATATCAGGCTCGAAATTCGCATCAATGCGGCCTGCGACAAAAATTGGTAAGGGTCGCTTTGCCCCCAAACCACAAAGGCAACCCCACATCCCTGCGGGATTGCCAATTCAGCCTTTACTCATCGTCGTCCATGTAATCTTCCAACGGCGGACATGAACAGATCAGATTACGATCACCATATGCGTTGTCCACACGGTTCACCGGCACCCAGTATTTATCGACCTTGAATGAGCCGGGTGGAAAGCAGCCCTGTTCGCGGCTATAGGGCCTGTCCCAGTCGCTCACCAGATCGCGCATGGTGTGGGGTGCATTGCACAGAGGGTTGTTATCTTGTGGCCACTTGCCATCCTCAATCGCCTGCGCTTCGTCGCGGATCGCCAGCATGGCGTCACAAAAACGGTCCAGTTCGGCCTTGGGTTCGCTCTCTGTTGGTTCAACCATCAACGTGCCCGGCACCGGGAACGACATGGTTGGTGCGTGAAAACCGCAGTCAATCAACCGCTTGGCAATATCGTCAACGGTCACCCCGCAACTGACCTCTAGGGGTCTTGTATCAATGATACATTCATGTGCCACGCGCCCGTTCGGGCCGCGGTACAATACCTCATATGCGCCTTGCAGGCGTGTGGCGATATAGTTGGCGTTCAGGATCGCGGATTTGGTCGCTTGTGTCATGCCGTCGCCACCCATCATCAGGCAATAGGCCCAAGAGATCGGCAGAATACTGGGCGAACCAAATGGTGCCGCAGAAACCGCGCCTTCGGTGCCACCGGTGTGGAAGTGACCCGGCAGGAACTTGATAAGATGTTCTTTTACACCGATTGGCCCCATACCCGGGCCACCGCCACCATGCGGGATGCAAAAGGTTTTGTGCAGGTTCAAATGCGATACGTCACCGCCAATGTCACCCGGTTGCGAAATACCGACCATGGCGTTCATATTGGCCCCGTCCATATAAACCTGACCGCCGCGGTCATGCACGATTTGACAAACCTCGCGAACGCCTTCCTCAAACACACCGTGGGTGGACGGATAGGTGATCATGCAGGCAGCTAGATTGTCCGCGTGCAGTTCCGCCTTGGCGCGGAAATCTTCAATATCAATGTCGCCGTTTTCTGACGATTTCACCACCACAACCTTATAATTTACCATATGCGCAGACGCAGGGTTGGTGCCATGTGCAGAAGTCGGGATCAGGCAGATATTGCGTTGCTCTTCGCCGCGCGATTTATGATAAGCCGCAATCGTCAAAAGCCCGGCATATTCGCCCTGCGCGCCTGAGTTGGGTTGCATCGAGATCGCATCATAACCGGTAATTTCGCACAATTTATCAGAGAAATCTTTCAGCAGAAACTTATAACCGGCGGTTTGATCCAGCGGAGCATAAGGGTGCATATTGGCAAAGCCGCTCCATGACACCGGCATCATTTCGGCCGCCGCATTCAACTTCATGGTGCAAGAGCCTAGCGGGATCATCGCGCGGTCAAGCGCCAGATCGCGGTCGGCCAGACGGCGCATATAGCGGGTCATCTCGGCCTCGGACCGGTTCATGTGGAAAATCGGGTGGGTCATGTAATCGGTTTTGCGTTCCATGCCAATTGGCAGACGGTATTCAGCATCCAGTGGATGTTCTTCTACCGCCAGCCCGAAAGCTCGCCAGACACCCACAAGGGTCTTTTCGGCAGTTGACTCGTCCACTGTTATCCCGACCTTGGTTTCACCCACCGCACGCAGGTTAATATCCTCAATCCGCGCTGAGCGGATCACCACAGATTGTAATGAGCCCACATCAATAGTGATGGTGTCAAAGAACTTATCCGGTTCAATCGTAAAGCCCAGTTTTTCAATACCGGCTGCCAGACGTGCTGTCATCATATGGATACGCTGGGCAATGGCTTTTAGGCCCTCAGGCCCGTGAAAGAGCCCGTACATAGAGGCCATTACCGCCAGCAAAGCCTGTGCTGTACACACGTTCGACGTGGCTTTTTCACGGCGGATATGCTGTTCGCGTGTTTGTAATGCAAGGCGATACGCCTGATTGCCGCGCGCATCCACAGAAACCCCGATCAAACGCCCGGGCATCGCGCGTTTATGGATTTCCTTGGTGGACATATAAGCCGCATGCGGCCCGCCGTAGCCCATTGGCACACCAAAACGCTGGGTCGAACCCACCGCAATATCAGCCCCCATAGCACCTGGCTCTTTCAGTAATGTCAGTGACAATGGGTCGGCTGAAATAATGCCTACTGCTTTGTTTTCATGCAAAACTGCAATGAGGTCAGTGAAATCACGTACATGGCCATATGTACCAGGATACTGGAAAACTGCCCCAAATACTGCCGTTGCATCCAGATCATCAGGTGAGGCCACAATCACCTCAATACCCAACGGTTTGGCACGGGTTTTGATCACGGCGATATTTTGTGGATGACAGTTTTCATCTACAAAAAACGCCTTGCATTTGGACTTTGCAATACGCTGCCCCATTGTCATCGCTTCGGCACAAGCCGTGGCTTCATCCAGAAGTGATGCGTTGGCAATTTCCATACCGGTCAGATCTGTGATCATAGTCTGAAAGTTCAACAATGCTTCCAAGCGCCCCTGACTGATCTCCGGCTGATACGGCGTATAAGCCGTGTACCAAGCAGGGTTTTCAAAAATATTGCGCAAAATCGCGGGTGGTGTGACCGTGCCGTGATAACCTTGTCCGATCATCGACGTTGCCACAAAGTTCATTTCCGACACATCACGCATATAAGCCAACATTTCGCGTTCAGACATTGGCGGCCAGTTCAGTGGCTGTTTCTGGCGAATGTTTTTCGGCACGGTCTGGTCTATTAGATCGTCCAATGAGGTCGCGCCCACAACTTTCAACATAGCATCAATTTCAGCCACGGAAGGGCCGATATGGCGACGGTTGGCAAAGTCGTAAGGTTTGTAGTCGGTCAACTTATAGGGCATGTGGCAATCCTGCTATCGTATCGTCCAGAAATTCTTATTCGCTGTGGCGATGGTTATAGGCGTAAAAACAGAGCGTTCAGTGCTGCAGGTTATCTTTTAAAAACAACCCACAGTATTGAATTTAAGCGATATGGGCTTTATAGGCGTCTTCATCCATCAACGCATCCATATCAGACGGATTTGCCAACTTCATCTTGAAAATCCACGCACCTTCTTGCGGGTCATCATTGATCATGCCGGGGTTTTCGACCAAAGCTTCGTTCACTTCAACAATTTCACCGTCCAATGGTGCCAGAATATCAGATGCGGCTTTGACGCTTTCAATCACCACAACATCGTCGTCTTTAGCCACTTCAGTGTCTGCCTCTGGCAACTCGACAAAAACGATCTCGCCCAGGGCTTCGGCCGCATGTGCTGTAATGCCCACAACAACGATGTCACCTTCAGCGCGTAGCCATTCGTGTTCTTCTGTAAATTTCATGTTTTCTCTCCTGTTGGATTATCGTTTAAAATTAGCGGGTGTGAACGGCATTGCCGCCACTGTTGCGGGCATGCGTTTCCCGCGCACCTCTGCAAATATCTCTGTGCCAATGACGGCCTGTTCAATGGAAACATAACCCATTGCAACGGGGGCTTGCACCGTAGGGCCAAAACCACCCGAGGTGATGGTGCCAATAGGGTCAGTCGATGTTTCATCGGCAAACAGAACCGTTTCGCCGCGCATTGGCGCGCGACCCATTGGTTGAATACCAACCCGTTTGCGCCCGACCCCGTTTTCCATCTGGCCAAGAATGACATCCGCGCCCGGGAAACCACCTGCGCGCTCACCATCTGCACGGCGCACTTTTTGAATAGCCCAAAGCAAAGCCGCCTCAACCGGGGTGGTGCCAGTGTCAATGTCATTGCCATAAAGGCAAAGCCCGGCTTCCAGCCGCAAGCTGTCACGCGCACCCAAACCGATGGGTGCCACCTCTTCCATATCCAGTAACGCTTCTGCCAAGGCCACCGCCTTGTTATTTGGTACCGAAATTTCATAACCGTCTTCACCAGTGTAACCAGAGCGTGAGACCCAGCATTCGGCCCCCAGAATTTCCGTCGTGACAACATCCATAAATCGCATTGCACTGACATCAACAGACAGGCGTGCTAACGCAATTTCGGACGCGGGACCCTGCAAAGCCAGCAAGGCGCGGTCTTCGATCACTTCAATGTCACAGGCATCCGCAAGATGCGCACGCATATGGGCAATGTCGGCGTCTTTACAGGCGGCATTAACCACCAGAAACAGATGATCGCCGCGATTAGCCACCATAAGATCGTCTAGTATACCACCGCTTTCATTGGTAAAAAACGCATAGCGCTGGCGGTTTTCAGCGACACCGGCAATGCTCATTGGCACCAGTGTTTCCAGTGCAAGGGCCGCGTCCCGCGTATCGCCAGACTTGGCGCGCAATATCACTTGCCCCATGTGGCTGACATCAAACAGCCCCGATAATGTGCGCGTATGATTATGCTCTTTCATCACGCCCATGGGATATTGCACGGGCATGTTAAAGCCCGCAAAAGGCACCATTTTGCCCCCCATAGACACGTGTAAATCATATAGTGGTGTTTGTAATAAGTCAGTCATGGCACCTACCCCTTTGGTATTGGCCGGGATCATCCCAGCACATTAGTGCCCCCTCTGTCCTACTTGCCTGAGATCGCTATCCCGTCGGCGGATGCATAACGCATCACTCTCCAGAGTTGTGAAAAACAACGGTCCGTTGTGCCTGAGAGTTTCCGAGGCGGTTGCTCCTTCGGCCCTGACGTGTCGCCAGTGTCTCCCGATGTTTCCGTGCATCAGCGTATGGGATGTTAAGGATTCGGACAAGCCTTTAATGTGTACGGTTGTATGCACAATTTGGTGTTTATTGGGAGGGCGTCGTATGGGTAATGGGCCAACCCCAACATAGGCATCATTGAGGCCACACCTGCTATGAAACTGAAAGTGGCCACGTAATTCTACAGACGGAATATATTAAAGCCTAGGGTTACCCAAGTGTAACACTCTTCATATTACATGAGACCAGAAGTGTACTATTCTCATGTAAAGTCATTCCAAAAATCAACACCGTCAAAAGGCTCTGAAATTTGTTTTTCACAAAAATGCCGCAAAGAATCCTTAAAAAAGATATATCTCTGCTCTTTTTGTGCCCTACATATTAAGGCATAACTTATAACAGAATGAGCATATCATGCAGCTGCCTGCCTATCGCACGACCAAGAGCGAAATAGATTACCATTCACAAGACCCCGGTATTGTGAATATTTTCCGACGCCATATATCGTCAACAAAACGGCGCCCTGTCCACAATCAGCAAAACCCATCGCTAGAACTTATCAACCAACCCCTGTTGGACCGTCTGATGGAAAAGATGGATCGGGTAGAAGCCGCAAAGGGATAAATTCCTGCGGCCCTAGTCATCCATCTTCAGCGCAGAAATAAACGCCTGTTGCGGGATTTCCACCTTACCGAACTGGCGCATCTTTTTCTTGCCTTTTTTCTGCTTGTCCAGCAGCTTTTTCTTACGGCTGATGTCGCCGCCATAACATTTTGCAGTTACATCTTTGCGCATCGCGGCCAACGTTTCACGCGCGATAATGCGCCCTCCGATGGCAGCTTGGATCGGTATTTTGAACATGTGGCGCGGGATCAGATCTTTTAGCTTTTCAACCATCGCTCGGCCCCGCACTTCGGCGCGGTCACGATGCACCATTGTGGAAAGCGCATCCACCGGTTCGTCATTGACCAGAATTTGCATCTTGACCAGAAAATCCTGACGGTAGTCGTCCATTTGGTAATCAAACGAGGCATAACCTTTAGTCACTGATTTCAGGCGATCATAAAAGTCAAACACCACCTCATTCAGCGGCAGATCGTAGACAACCATCGCGCGGCTACCCGCATAGGTCAGGTCAAGCTGGATACCGCGGCGGTCCTGACACAGCTTCAGCACATCGCCCAGATAATCGTCCGGCACCAGAATTGTAGCCTTGATACGCGGCTCGGCAATATGATCCACATGGGTCATATCAGGCATATCGGCGGGGTTGTGCAGCTCTTGCACCTCACCATCGCGCATATGCACGTGATAAATCACAGATGGTGCCGTGGTGATCAGATCAATATCATATTCGCGTTCCAGACGGTCGCGGACCACTTCAAGGTGCAACAGGCCCAGAAAGCCGCAGCGAAAGCCAAAGCCCAAAGCGGCCGAGGTTTCCATTTCGTGGCTGAAACTGGCGTCATTCAGGCTAAGCTTGCTGATCGCCTCACGCAGGTCTTCAAAATCGGCGTTGTCCACAGGGAACAGCCCACAGAACACCACAGGTTGGCTGGGTGCAAAGCCTGGCAAGGCTTCTTTGCAACGTGGCTTTTCGTGGGTAATCGTATCGCCCACAGCCGTATCGCGCACCTGTTTGATGCTGGCCGTCAAAAACCCCATTTCGCCGGGGCCAAGTTCATCAATAGGATCCATTTGCGGGCGGAACACGCCAACACGTTCAACCGGGTACGTCGCACCCGTGTTCATCATATGGATTTTGTCGCCCTTTTTCAGCACCCCGTCGATGACACGCACCAGCACAACAACGCCAAGGTAGGCATCATACCAACTGTCGACCAGCATGGCTTTTAATGGTGCATCCCTGTCACCTTTGGGCGCAGGCAGGCGGGTGACGATGGCTTCAAGCACATCCTCAATGCCAATACCGGTCTTGGCCGAGATCAGCACCGCGTCACTTGCATCAATCCCGATCACGTCTTCGATTTGTTCGGCCACCTGTTCAGGCTCTGCCGCAGGCAGATCGATCTTGTTCAAAACCGTGACAATCTCATGACCCGCATTTATTGCCTGATAGACATTGGCCAAGGTTTGCGCTTCCACCCCTTGTGAGGCATCCACCACCAAAAGCGAGCCTTCAACCGCGCGCATGGAACGGCTGACCTCATAGGAGAAGTCAACGTGGCCGGGCGTATCGATCAGGTTCAGGATATAATCCTGCCCGTCTTTCGCGGTATACTCAATCCGCACCGAGTTGGCCTTAATGGTAATGCCACGTTCTTTTTCGATGTCCATCGTGTCAAGCATCTGCGCTTCCATATCCCGCTCGGCGACAGTGCCGGTGGATTGGATCAAACGGTCAGCCAGCGTGGATTTACCGTGGTCGATGTGGGCAACAATGGAAAAGTTGCGGATTTTGGATATATCAGTCATGGAAGGGGATATGATATGGATTTGGAGTGTGGTCAATGGGTTTAACTTTACATTTTTAAAAGTGCCAAACCCGGTGCCAAGTGCGATTTATAAAGTAAAACCACACCCTTTCGCCGATCATAGCCCTCGTCGATAGACGCGGGCCGCGCCTGACCTTCCCATCGGGAAGGCGCTTTGCACCCACCCAAGGTCAGGCGCGGCCATAATGTTGACAGATACTCACTTGCCTATCGCCCCCATTCATGGTGACACTTCATTCATGACAAATCACCCCAAACGCACCGCTACCTACCACGGCCCAATCACAGACAGCACCCGTTGGGACGGGTTTGATCTGCGTGCGGGCGATGTGTTTATCTGCACCCCGCCCAAATGCGGCACCACATGGAGCCAGAACATCATTTGTATGATGTTACAGGGCAAGGTGGCGTTTGAGGGCAGTCTGGGCAAGATATCGCCCTGGCTGGAGTCTCAGAGCCATCCGATTGATGTTGTGAATGAAAATCTAAGCACACAGACCCATCGCCGTTGCATCAAATCGCACTCGCCTTTTGACGGCATCACCTATAATCCACAGGCGACTTATATCGCCGTCTACCGCCATCCGCTGGACGTGCATTTTTCCATGCGCAAACATGTTGAGAATATGAATGGCGATGAGCTGGATCATCTGTTTCCCGATGACCCGCGCCAAGGTGCATTGATGTTCATCAATGATACGGCCCCTGCGGGGGATTGCGATCATCTGACGCTGGACACGATGACCCAACATTACAAATCCTTCAAAAAATGGCAGGATTTGCCGAATGTGCATCTGTTCCATTATGCCGATATGCGGGCTGACCTGCCGCGCGCAATGGCTGGTTTTGCTGCGGCTTTGGATTGTGATTTTGACGACACTATGATGACGGCACTGGTTAAAGGTGCCGGTTTTGACGAGATGCGCAAGAATGCAGACCGCTTCACCCCGTCTGCGGGCACCGGGACATTCAAGGATGATGTGAAGTTTTTCAGTTCGGCCACCGCAGGCAAGTGGTTAAAGCACCTGACAGACGCGGATATGGAAAAATACGCCATGCGCATGGATCAGTTACTGGGCGCGGATGACCGGCACTGGCTGGAACACGGCTCTGTGTAAAACTGCCCCCTTGCCAGAAGGTGGCCTTTCGTGGCAAAAACACGCAACGACGGGAAATCTCGCGAAAGAGGCAGATATGAAAACAATTTTAATGACATGCGCTGCACTATGCACGGCAGCCCCGTTATATGCAGGCACCATTGAGCGGGCCTGCAATAATTCACCCCGCAATGCCAGCCGTACGACCTGTTCGTGCATTCAGCAAGTGGCGGATGTTCGGCTTTCAAATCAGGATCAGAAACAGGCCGCGAAATTCTTTGCGGACCCACAAATGGCACAAGATACCCGCCAGTCCGATAATGCCGCCAAAGAACGGTTCTGGCTGCGTTATAAAGCCTTTGGTCTAAGTGCCGCTGAACAGTGTGCTTCTTAAGATAATTCCACAATAAGTCCGCGCGCAGCATCTTCGATTAAATCAAACACCGCCTTAAAATTATGCTCATAATATGGGTCTGGCACTTCGCGTAGAGGTTGGTTAGGCACGTAATCCAAAAACAATTTCACCACCGCCTTTGCCCCTGCCGGGCGAATTTGTTCTGCATTCGCTATATTACTGTTATCCATGCATAAAATAAGATCAAAATCGTGAAAATCTTGTGATTTTAGCTGGGTAGAACGTTGTGCTGACAAATCATAACCACGCGTTTTCGCCTCGGCCATTGCGCGAGCGTCAGGCAGATCACCATTGTGCCAACCGCTGGTGCCCGAACTGTCGATAAACACATCCAGCCCTGCCTGTGCCGCCAACCCGCGCAACACGCCTTCGGCGGTGGGTGAGCGGCAGATGTTGCCCAGACAGACAAACATGATTTTAGCGGGCATTGCTGATGTCCTTAACGCTTCAAATCAACCGGAATTTCCACAGTTATTTCACCGGCTTTTTCAAAGATCAAAGTCAGTGTCACCGTATCCCCGTCATTCAAAGCCTGCATCAGGCCCATCATCATAACATGCTCGCCGCCACGTTTCAGTTCCACCTGACTATGCGCAGGCACAACCAAACCACCTTCAAGCGGGCCCATTGAAACCATACCGTTTGCGTCCATCGTATGGGTATGCACCTCGGCTTTTTTGGCAACATTAGTCGCAGTGGTAATTAAACGGTCATCTTCATCTGTGAAGTTTTTAATCACCATAAAGGCCGCCCCGGCTTTGGCAGAGGCCCCGTTGGCACGCGCATAACTATGCGCAATCACAATGCCTTCGCCGGTCTCTTCCAGTGCGGTGTGTTCTACGCCATTTTGATGATGTCCCATCTCGGAGTGATCCATAGATGAATGATCCATCGTATGATGTTCCCCGTGGTCCATGCCCTGATGATGGAATTTGTGCTTCAAAACACACCCTAAAAAGATCAGGGATGCGATCACCACAAGGGACGCAAGAATAATACCGATTATACCAGCTTTTGAATTTTTAGCCATTTTGTCATTCCATATGTACAGTTTAAGAAGTTTTAATTGCGCATACACGCCACGTAAATAAACAACAACACGACAAAAAGAAGCGGCCCTAAGGGAACCCCCTAAGGCCGCATAAAATCTTTAAAACAGATCAGCTTACGCTGTTGCTTCAGCCTGTGCTTTGGCGATGTCTTTTTTGACTTTCAAAGCGTTTGAAGACAATTCACTGTCTTTGGCTTTGGCCAGAAACGCATCAAAACCACCGCGGTGGTCAATGGTGCGCAATGCAGCGGCAGAAATGCGGAACTTAAATGAACGGCCCAGTGATTCGCTGGCTAGCGTTACTTCGTTCAGGTTCGGCAAAAAACGGCGCTTGGTGCGGTTTTTCGCGTGGCTGACATTGTTGCCGCTCATTGGGCCTTTACCTGTTAATTCGCAAACACGTGACATGTCTAGCATCCTTACTATTTGTTCAAAGCGCATTACGCTCTTTGGAACTTGAATTTCGAGCCGCCTCTTTAGGCCCGATATCAAAGGGCGTCAAGGGATTCTGTTATGGCTTGAGTGTTTTATCCACATCCAGAGTTGAATAGTGCAATGCCTGAGCATCTGGTGAATTGCAAGACATCGCTATGGCTAGACAATTCTGGGTAGAAATGCAATTATTCCTTAAGGGTAAAAACATCAGCTACTGCATTTTTGCTGATACTAGTAATAAAACACACCTACTCGAGGCATATTTTTCAGGCTGAAACCGTTTCATGACGGGATAAGCACTCGTCTTTAATTTATATATTAAGGGGAAAAATATGACTGATTGGAGTATTCAAGGCGAAGAATTGGCCAATTGTAATTGCAATTTCGGTTGCCCGTGCCAGTTTGGCGTTTTACCTACGGACGGCACTTGTGAAGCCGCCGTGGTTTATGACATCAAGAAAGGCCATTATGGCGATGTAAAACTGGACGGTTTGCGCGCAGCAGGTGTTTATAAGTGGCCCGGTGCAATTCACGAGGGTAACGGCCAAATGCAGTTGATCATCGACGAAAACGCCGATGATGATCAACGTGCTGCCCTACAAGCTATTCTGACAGGGCAGGATACAGATGAAATGGCAACTATGTGGTATGTTTTTTCAGCTATGGCACCGAACCGGCACGATACGCTATACAAGTCTATTTCAATGGATGTGAACCAGGCTGATCGGATTGGAAATGCCGAAGTTGCTGATGTGTTCGAAATCAACGCGAAACCGATCCCGAACATCGTTACCGGAGATCCTCACCGCATTGGCATCAACCTGCCGAATGGTTTTGAGTTCGGTCATGCTGAAATGGCGTCAGGTGGAACAAAAACTACCGGTGGTGATATTTCGTTGGATAAGAACAGCGACACCCATGCTCATTTTGCCAGCTTGCATCTGACCGGTGCCGGGGTTGTTCGCCAGTAGGCATAACGCAGTGTCGCAAGTGCACACCAATATAGGCGCGGTCGAGCACCTTGCCAGCAAGGATCGCATGATCGTGATGTTTGCTGTGGCCGCTATTGTTGTACTGGCGGGCATTTACACAATAACGGGGGTGGGCATGAAGATGTCCGCCTTCGACATGACGGGCATGGCAAATTCCATTGGCGCGCCGATGCAAATGGGGCAGGTTGCTGATTGGACTGCGACCTACGCCGTATTGCTTGTCCTGATGTGGTGGATGATGATGATCGCAATGATGACGCCCAGTGCCGCACCCACGCTTTTATTGTTCGCCGCCATGAAACGTCACGGAAAAGACAAGCTGAATGCAGCCTACTACAGTGGTCTTCTGCTTGCGGGGTATTTGTTGATTTGGGCATTGTTCAGCATCATTGCTACATGCTTGCACTGGGGGCTGGAAACACTTGGCTTAATCTCAAGCACGATGATGACGGTAAGTTCGGGATTATTGGCAGGCCTCACCCTGTTATGTGCTGGTCTTTACCAGTTTTCAGAACTGAAAAACACCTGTTTGAAACAATGCCGGTCACCTGCGTATTTCCTGTCGGAAAACAACCGTCCGGGGGCATTTGGTGCTTTTAAGATGGGCGCACATCACGGGGTTTACTGTCTGGGTTGCTGCTGGGCATTGATGGCGCTTTTGTTTGTTGGCGGCATTATGAACCTCTATTGGATTGTTGGCCTGGCTCTGTATGTGCTTGCAGAAAAAATACTACCGTTTGGTGAATTAATCTCAAAGGTAATTGGGATAATACTAATATTTACAGGTATTTACGTGATATTATAACTCTATTATAACAACATTATAAAAAGCCGAACCGCAAATAGAGCCGAAAGATTACAATGTTGTCAGATTGCGTGAAGTACCCCATCTTATAATTCTATCTACAAACCCATAGGTTTATATCATGAATAGAATTCGGAGATACCGATGAAACCTATCGTGCAGACACTGGCTTTGATAACTGGGCTTACCCTACCGATCAGCGCACAGGCAGAAAACATTACGCTGAAACTTTATGCTTATGGCATCAAGGCGGGTACGATTATCGTGAACGGTAATGAAACCGCCTCGGCCTATGCGGTTAGAGGGGTTTTGGCCCCGTCTTTTCTGTTAAGAACCATAAAAGATGTTGGTTATTCGGGTTCGGCTTCGGGCAAAAACAGAAAAGGCCGGTTTTATACCCGCAAATATGATGGCCATGCCCGCACCGGATCACGCAATTCGATTGTTAACATGCACTGGAAGAACAACCGTCCTGTTGTGGACAGGTATTCGCCGGAACGGGCAAGGCGCGATTATGATATCACCCCGTCTAAACAGGTCGGCACAAAAGATTTGCTAACGTCGGCCTATCTGACGTTTAAAACCGTCGCGGCCAAAGACTTGTGCAACACCACCCATAAAATGTTTGACGGGCGTAGACAGTCCCAGATCAGCATTGGCAAACCGAAAATATCAGCCAAAACCGCCACCTGCACTGGCAGTTACAAGCGTGTTGCAGGTTTTTCAGCGCATCAGATGACAAAAGGGGTCAACTTTCCCTTCACCATGTATTATGAGCAGCAGGATGACGGACTATATCGCTTCAAAGAATTCACCTCTGCGGCCACCTTTGGCAAAATTCGGGCCATTCGAAAATAGCAATACATGAATGCGCCGCTTCCCATAGAGGCCGTATTGCCAGAGCTTCTGTCGGCGCTGAGCAACCACAACCAAGCGGTTCTGCAAGCCCCACCAGGAGCGGGTAAAACCACACGTGTGCCGCTATTTTTGCTGGAAAACAAGTTATACACCGGTAAAATCCTGATGCTGGAACCCCGCCGTCTGGCCACCCGTGCCGCGGCTGAACGCATGGCCGAGGTTCTAGGTGAACCTATCGGGCAAACCATAGGTTACCGGATGCGCGGCGACAGCAAAGCCAGCGCAAACACCCGTATCGAGGTGGTAACCGAGGGCATTCTGACCCGCATGATCCAAAATGACCCCGAACTGCCCGGCATTTCATGCATCATTTTTGACGAGTTTCACGAACGCAGCTTGCAGGCAGACCTTGGGCTGGCCTTATCTTTGGAAATTCGCGCAGCTTTACGCGATGACCTATGCATGATCGTGATGTCCGCCACATTGGATGCAGCCCCCGTGGCCGCTTTGATGGGGGATGCCCCGATTGTGACCTCGCAAGGTAAATCCTATCCCGTTGAACAACATTTCTTGCCCCGCCCCTGGGCGCAGGCAGGCCGCAAGGGGCCGCGTTTTGAAGATGCGGCGGCGGCACTTGTCAGCCAGGCGGTTTGCGAAACCACAGGCGGGGTGTTGGTGTTTTTGCCCGGAGCCGGTGAAATTAACCGTGTACAGCAACTTTTGAGCAAATCCCTTGGCCCAGATGTGGCCATTCGCCCGCTTTATGGTGCGATGCCCTTCAAAGACCAGCGTGCCGCGATTGTACCACCCACACAGTGCCGCAAGGTGGTTTTGGCGACCTCCATCGCTGAAACCTCGTTAACCATCCCTGACATCCGCGTGGTGGTCGATGCAGGCCGTGCCAGACGGGCGCGCTTCGACGGCAACTCCGGTATGTCACGGCTGGTCACCGAGCGCGTGACCAAAGCCGAGGCCACCCAGCGCGAAGGCCGTGCCGGACGGGTTGCGGCAGGCGATTGTTACAAAATGTGGGCCAAGGGCGAAAACGGCGGCATGACCCCCTTCCCCGAACCTGAAATCCGCTCAACCGACCTGACTGGACTGGTGCTGGAACTGGCGGTCTGGGGTGTGATCGACCCTGATGAGATGCCGTTTCTCAGCCAGCCGCGCACAGCGGATTATACCGCCGCCCAAGACCTGCTTTGCATGTTGGGTGCTTTGAACCCAGAGATGCGCATCACCGATTATGGCCGTAAACTGGCCAAGCTGCCAACGCATGCACGTCTGGCGCATGTTCTGTTGCAAGCAGGGCAAGGTGCGGGGCTACTGGCCGCCCTGTTAGAGGCCCGAGACCCTTTGCTTCGTGAAGGTCGCAATCTGCCTGCCGATCTGACCCTACGCTGGGAAGCCCTGCATGATCTGGGCAAGTTTCATAACACACGCCCCTACCGGGCCAATCGCGCGGTCGTTGACAGCATTAAACAAGAAGCCAAACGCTTGCGCCCGCAAGGCCGCGAAACCCTATCCCTAGGGGCCATGGCTGCGTTAGCCTATCCTGATCGCATTGGCTTGCACCGTACAGGAGATGCGCCGCGTTACCTGCTGTCAGGTGGCAAAGGCGCCTATCTGGAAGATGGCGATACGCTTGGCGCCAGCCGTCTGATTGTCGCCACCGATCTGGATGGTGACGCCAAAGACGCGCGCATCCGCATGGGTGTCACCCTGTCCGAGGTCGAGCTGACAGCGCTTTATGGCGACCAAATCAAAGAGGTTACCATCTGCCTGTGGAATAAACGCGAACGGCGGGTGGATGCACGGTTGCAAAAACGCTTTCAGGCTTTGATACTAAGCGACCAGATCTGGAAAGACTGTCCACGTGATGCGCTGGCAACAGGCATGGTAGCAGGCATTCGTGATCTGGGGTTGAGCATCTTACCTTGGTCAAAACCTGCCGACCTTTACCGCGCAAGGGTGATCTGGTTGCGCGACAAAGGCGGCGACATGCCTGACCTGTCGGATGACGCTTTGCTAGAGAGTTTGGAAAGCTGGCTGCAACCGCATCTTTCAGGCATGAAAAAGCCCGACGATCTAAAACGGCTGGATATGGCGGTAATCTTGCGGGCGATCCTAGACTGGGAGGCACAGCAATCGCTTGATACCCTCGCCCCCGCCAGCATCAAAGCCCCCACAGGCACCACGCTACCCGTCGATTACAGCGGCGATCAACCCAGCGTATCGGTGCGCCTGCAAGAACTGTTCGGCTTAACCAAACACCCCTGCGTCGGCCCAAATCGTATTCCCTTGCTGATAGAACTCCTGTCCCCCGCACGCCGCCCAGTGCAAACCACAGCCGATTTACCTAATTTTTGGATCAGTTCCTATGCGGATGTGCGCAAAGACATGCGCGGCCGCTACCCGCGTCACCCATGGCCGGAAGACCCCACAGTCGCAGAAGCGACACGACGGGTTAAGCCACGAAAATAAGGTTAAGGCCCAGATTTATTGCGCCATTTCAGCCCTGCCAGCATAACAATGCCCGCAATCAATCCCCAGAACGGAGCAGAAACACCTAACAGGCTGATACCCGATGCGGTAATAAGGAAGGTCAGACCTGCGGCTTCACGTTCACCCGCATCGTCAACTGCCCCTTTCAAGGCGCCAACAAAGGCACCTATCAGGGCAAGGCCGGCAACAGCTTTGATAAGGGCGACAGGCGCAAGGGCGACAAAGGCGATAGCAGCCCCCACCACTGTGGCCAAGACAAGGTAGAACACACCTGATAAAACAGACGCCCAGTATCGTTTCGCAGGATCGGGCCCCGCTTCATCACTGGCGCACATTGCCGCCGTAATTGCCGCCAGATTGATACCATGACCGCCAAAGGGGGCCGCAAGAAGCGACCCCAGACCCGTGACCCAAAACAACTCACCCGCTTTGGCGGCATAGCCGTAAGCGCGCAACACGCCGTAACCGGTAATATTTTGCGATGCCATTGTGACCACAAACAGCGGTAAGGCGATACCAACAGTGGCCTGCCAGTTCCAGACAGGGTGAACTAACTCAGGCAGAATAAATGCGGCCTCCCTCACCGATTGCCATTGCGCATCCGTAACACCAATCCCCCAAAACAAGATAACCGCAAAAACTGTCAAAGCCGCAGGCACCGCCCATAACTTGCTTAACTGCCCGACGATCAACCACGCGAACAGGATCAACAGCCCATAAAACGGGAAATCCGTGATTGCAGTGAACGGGGCAAGGCACAAAGGCAGCAGCACCCCTGCCAGCATCGCGTTAGCCAAGGATAGCGGAATGCCCGCGACAAGCCTTTCCAATGGTTTCCACAGGCCTGCAAGGATGATCAACCCCGCCGTGATAGCAAAGGCCCCGACAGCCGCAGGAAACCCGCCCGCTATCACGCCTGTTGACGCCAATAACGCCGCCCCCGGTGTTGACCATGCAATGGTGATCGGCATCTTAAGTTTTAACGACAAATAGATTTCACAAATGCCCTTGAACAGGCAAAGCATCATCAAACCTGAAATGACCTGTGCATCCGTTGCCCCCACCGCATATAGCCCCTGCATCACCACAGCGAATGATGCGGCAAAGCCCACGAATGTGGTCAGGAACCCAGTAAAAGCGGCTTTGGCGGTAATATCTTTCAGTAGCATAACAAGGTTCCCATAATACGAAGACAATAAAAAAGGCGCCCCCGAAGGTGCGCCTATTTAATTGGAGGGTATTCGGTTTTCTATGCCGCTTCTTTTGCTGCCGCCTGGCGTTCGCTTTCTTCGCGTGACAGTGCCACGGATGTACGTACACCGCGTGAAACGAATTCCATCATACCTTTAACGCAACGCTCTGTTGGCTCGATGCCAGCGCACATTAAAACTTCGCGACCATCGCGTGAGCGGGCCCAACGGGCGATGCTTTCTACGCCGTTGCCATATTTTTTATCATCTGCAATGGCGTCATCCAATGCGGCCAGAACCACAGCGGCAAACAACTTGGAAGAGCGTTTCCCTTGGTCATTGACGAAAGCAGAATTATCTATTGTATCAAACATTATCGACTTGATCTTTTCTTCTTTTTACCGGTTCGGGCCAATATGGCGATTTTGTGGCGATTCGGTATTGCTGATATGGAATGGCAGCTATGCGTCTAGTGCATATCTACCTGACAGCTCCGAACCGATCCCACATCGGCTTGCTTATAGCAGGAAGCCACTCTATACACCGTCTGAATAATTTTTCAACCTTTTCAATAGCGAGCAGCGAAAATATGCCAAAGATCAATGGGAACGAAATCCGCCCGGGATATATACTGGAACATAATGACAGTCTGTGGATCGCCGTGAAGGTCGATCATGTAAAGCCCGGCAAAGGTGGCGCTTTTGCCCAAGTTGAGATGAAGAACCTGCGCACCAATTCAAAACTCAATGAACGCTTTCGCTCTGCTGATAAGGTTGAAAAGGTTCGTTTAGACCAAAAAGATCAACAATTCCTTTACGAAAATGACGGTATGCTGGTGTTCATGGATATGGAAACCTATGATCAGATTGAGCTACCATCAGACATTCTGGGTGAACGCCGGCCGTTTTTGCAAGATGGTATGACCATCAAGATTGAATATCACGAGTCTGAGGCTTTAAGTGCCGAAGTCCCGCAAAAAGTGACCTGTGTCGTCACTGAGACCGAGCCTGCGGTGAAAGGCCAAACTGCCGCAAACAGCTTTAAGCCAGCCGTTCTTGATAATGGTGTGCGCATCATGATTCCCCCCTTCGTCGGGCAAGACGAGGCTG
Source organism: uncultured Amylibacter sp. (assembly GCA_964195605.1). Lineage (GTDB taxonomy): Bacteria > Pseudomonadota > Alphaproteobacteria > Rhodobacterales > Rhodobacteraceae > Amylibacter. The sequence continues at coordinate 9,559 of CAXMSA010000015.1, read as the reverse complement.
TCGTGGTAAACACAGAAACCATGGAATATGTGGAACGCGCATAAGCCCACGCTATCTGGATGGTTAGTTTTGTCATAACAGTTTACTTGGCAATCCATGTCATGATGCTGGCCCCCATCAAGTTCGTTTTGGGTTAACACCGCTCGCGCATTGCGTTTCGATAAGAAGATGAAACTTTTGTGCGGCCTTATAACCGACATGCATAATGATACGTAAAACCCCGTCGCTATACCTGGTGACGGGGAAAACTTTGTGATTAAGCCACTTTATGCAATGCAGGCGCAATCAGTTTGCGGCCCAACGCGCGGCACACGTCTTGGGTCAATGTCGGGTCGTTCAGCGTATAGAAATGCAGATCTTCCACGCCTTCACACAACAGGTCATCACATATCTCGGTGCAAATTGCCGTCGATAACAGTCGTGCCTCTTGCGCATCATTGGTATTGCGGTAAGCCTTGTCCATCCAATCGGGTGTTGAGGTGCCGCAGCGGGCAGAGAAAGTCTTGGTCTTCTTCCAGTTTTCTATTGGCAGGATACCGGGGGTGATTTTATTGGTAATCCCTGCTTTATCGCAACGGTCACGGAACCGCAAAAAATCCTCGGATTCAAAAAAGAACTGGGTGATAGCACTATCCGCACCGGCATCAAATTTGCGTTTCAGATATTCAATATCGGCCAGATCATCTGCGGCTTCAGGATGTTTATGCGGGTATGCCCCGACACGAATTTTAAAAGTATTCATCGCAGCCAGCGCCGCGATCAATTCAATGCTGCTGGCAAACCCGTCAGGATGGGCCGAAAAGCTGTCAGCCCCTTTGGGTGCGTCACCACGCAAAGCCACGATTTGCTTGGCACCACTGGCAGCATACCCCCGCGCTACCTCTAAAACCTCATCGCGCGATGCGTTTACACAGGTCAGATGCCCCGCCACTTCCAGCCCGTAATTATCGCGGATCACCGCAACCGCTGACTTGGTCAGTTCGCGCGTTGATCCGCCTGCACCATAAGTCACAGAGATAAACTCTGGTGCAAACCCTGCCAGTGTATCAATTGCATTCCACAGCTTGAAACTGGCTTCTAAAGAGTTCGGGGGGAAAAACTCGAATGAAAGTCCGAAAGTTTCGCGAATGATAGACATGGCATAATTCCTTTTTGTTAAAGTGGTTTTCACACGAATAAGATATTGAAGCAAATTCATATTTATAATATAAAACATGCAAATTACTAATAATGAGGTCAGCCATGTATCTGGAATTCCGCCACCTTCGCACCATAAAAGCCATCCACGACCAAGGTGGTTTGGCCCGTGCAGCCGATGTTTTAAACATCACCCAATCGGCCCTGTCGCATCAGGTCAAAGCTTTAGAGGGACAAGTTGGCATGGAATTATTCCTGCGCCGTTCCAAACCCCTGAAATTATCAAAAGCAGGCCATAAGCTGTTGAAACTGGCAGAAGAAATACTACCACGGGTGCATGCACTTGAGATTGACTTCACCGATGTAATAGCAGGCAAAGCTGGCCGTCTTCATATCGCCATCGAATGCCACGCCTGTTTCGACTGGTTGTTTCCGGTGCTGGAACAGTTTCGTAAGTCATGGGGTCAGGTTGACGTGGATATCCGCCCCAGCCTTGCGTTTGACGCCCTGCCCGCTTTGCTACGTGAAGAGGTCGATGTCGCCATATCGGATGACCCCGAGGCGATTAACGGCATCACCTTCATCCCGCTTTTCGATTATGAACCCACTTTCATTTGCGCCACCGAACACCCATTGGCGCAAAAAGACTATATCGTGGCCGAAGACCTGCGCGATCAAACCCTGATCACGTATCCCGAAGATAAAACCCGTCTGGATGTCTATACCGAGCTGCTGACGCCCGCCAAAATTGAACCCAAAACCCTACGCCAGATAGAACTGACCGCCGTGATCATGCTATTGGTAGCCTCAAATCGCGGCGTGTCCGTCTTGCCCGACTGGGTAGTGGCCAATGAACAATACGGCCATGATTTCGTCAGCAAACGGATTACCAAAAACGGCCTGTCACGCAGGCTTTATGCTGCTGTGCGCGATGCCGACATTGAGCTGGGTTATATTAAGGACTTCATTCAATTCACCAAAGATCAGGCTAGACGTTGACCTTGCCCTGAAACTAGGCCAAAGGGTGCCAACCCGAACAAAAGGACGTAATTCCCATGTCGCAATGGTCCGCCAATATCAATGTGATGATCAAAGCCGCTCGCAAAGCTAGCCGCTCGTTAATGCGCGATTTCAAAGAAGTTGAGAACCTGCAGGTATCATCCAAAGGCCCTGGTGATTTTGTAAGCCGCGCCGATTTGAAAGCCGAAGAAATTCTGAAAGAAGAGCTGTTGGAAACGCGTCCTAATTACGGCTTTTGTGGCGAGGAAGGTGCGGAAATAAAAGGCGCTGACCCCACACGCCGCTGGATTGTTGACCCATTGGACGGCACCACCAACTTTTTACACGGCTTGCCGCATTGGGCTATTTCCATCGCCCTTGAACACAAAGGCCAAATCGTGGCCGCTGTGGTATTCAACCCAATTGGCGAAGAAATGTTCATCGCAGAAAAAGGTGGCGGAGCTTGGCTGAATGACAAACGCATACGTGTGTCAGGCCGGAGCCGTATGATCGAAATGATCTTCGCCACAGGCCTGCCTTTTGGTGGCCGTAGTGATCTGCCTGATACTTTGCAAGATTTGGCGCGCATATTGCCCGCTTGTGCCGGTGTACGCCGCTGGGGGGCTGCCTCGCTTGATTTAGCTTACATTGCCGCTGGCCGTTATGACGGTTATTGGGAACGCCGCTTAAAGGTATGGGACATCGCCGCTGGCCTATTGCTGGTCACAGAGGCAGGTGGTCTGATCTCTTCGGTTTTCAAAGATGGCGATTGTATGGAAGACGGCTCTGTTATCGCGACCAACGGACAGGTTTTCGATCAATTCGTAAAAATCGTCCGCAACACCTAAGAACAGCAAGGCTTTACGGAATTAACTGAATGGCAGCGTCCCCTGCCAGCAAATCACCTTTGGCCCGATCAAACCGCAAATAAGCAATGCCTTGGCCACCCGCTTGGGTATAAAGCACCCCCGCAGGTTTGCCATCGGCTGTGATTGGGGTGCCGACCGCGGCCTTGCCTGTGACATTAACTGTCACCAGACCTTTGCGCAGTGTGGTTTTGTGTTTCATCCGTGCAGAAATTTCCTGCCCCACATAACAGCCCTTTTTGAAATCCACACCGTTCAGGCGTTCAAATCCTGCCTCAAGAATATAGGTTTCATCCACAATTAGCTCTATCCCGGTTTCAGGGATACAATGTTCAACACGGATCGCATCCCAGTTAACACTGGCATGATCACCCTGATCCGCCCCGTATAAGCGCCAACCAAGTGCCATATGGCGCGGATCGGCAAAGCCACCTTGTGGTATGTCGCCCAAGCCGCGCTGCACCCCTAAACCACTGTCTTCGATCACTACATCAGCACGCAATCGGTACATGCTCAGACGTCTCACCAAGGTCACTGCAAGTTCAGAATTTACGTCCAAAAGCCATCTATCATATTGTCTTAGAATGAAAAAATCAAACATGTACTTGCCTTGTGGCGTTAACAAAGCTGCATAGACCAGCCCAGTGTCATCCAGATTATTGGTCACCAAATCCTGTAAGAACTTGCGCGCATCCCCGCCTGAAATTCGCAGTACAGTTCTGTCGCTTACCTGTTCGCCCATTGCTTTATTCCTTAATCGCTTTCTTTTTGCTTATGCTTTAAACTGGCGCAACACAATCCATATTGAGCCCCAAATGCCCGCACCGATCTCGGTTATCATCCCCACATTGAACACAGCCGATAGTATCGGGCCGACTCTGACCTGCCTCTATCAAGGCATGGAAAAATCACTGATCTGCGAAGTCATTTTCGCCGATGGCGGTTCTACGGACACTATAAACGAGATCGCAAATGATCTGGGCGCGGTGATGGTTAAAGCCAGCAAAGGTCGCGGTTCACAACTAAAGGCAGGGGCCGATATCGCCAAAGGCCGCTGGTTGTTGTTCATCCATGCGGATACGATTTTATCGGATAATTGGGTGGCCGAGATGGGCGCGCATCTTAATAGCAGCCCTAAAGCGGCTTATTGCAGGTTGGCTTTCGATTACGATGGGTTTGCCCCGCGCTGGATTGCCCTAATGGCCAATTTGCGCGCAAAACTGTTCGGGCTGCCCTACGGCGATCAAACCTTGTTGGTTTCCAAACTATTATACGCCAAAGCAGGTGGCTATACTGACATGCCCTTGATGGAGGATGTGGCCCTTGTGCGTAAGCTAAGCGGGCACTTAACCGCCCTGCCAATCACCGCTACAACGGGAGGTGCGCGTTACCTGAAAGACGGCTGGTTCACCCGATCACGCAAAAACCTTGGCACATTGGCCCTGTATTTTCTGGGCGTCTCGCCTGAGAACCTGGCCAAACGCTATGAGCGCTAGAACCCCAGCATCCGAAAGATACGTTCCACAGCCCCAACCGCAGGCTTGCGGGTTTTATGGCCACGCTGGCTTAGGCTACCTTCTACGGGACGCATATCAAATTGCAGGTTGAACAGGTCGGCATATAGCCCGCCTTGTGTTAGCAGTTCGTCATGGGTGCCTTGCGCCACAATTTTACCCGCATCCATCACCACGATCTGATCGGCGTGCAGGATCGTGGATAAACGATGCGCAATCACCAATGTGGTGCGGCCTTTGGACAAGGCATCAAGAGCGGCCTTGATAGAGGCCTCTGATTCTGCATCCAATGCCGAAGTCGGCTCATCTAGCAGCAGGATCGGTGCATCGCGCACAATTGCACGTGCAATCGACAAGCGTTGCCGCTCGCCACCTGAAAATGTGGCTTTGGACGGCTCGATGACAGTGTCATAACCCTTTGAAAGTTTGCTGATAAACCCATGTGCCGCCGCCGCTTTTGCAGCCTTGATACAAGCATTATCATCAGCACCTTTACGGCCAAATCCAATGTTCTGGATCACACTACCTGACAACAGGATACTGTCCTGACTGACCAGTGATATCTGGTCACGCAAAGATTTTAATGTCAGGGTTTTGATGTCTTTGCCATCCAGCTTAATTGTGCCTTTTGAAGTATCGAACAAACGCGGTAGCAAGTTGAAAACAGTGGTTTTACCTGCACCGGAGCGCCCGACGAATGCATAGGTTTTTCCAGCATCAATCGTCAGATTAATATCCTTCAACGCCACATAACCATCGGGGTAAGTGAAATCCACGTGATCAAAGCTAATCTTGCCTTTAGCCCTGCCACCTGTAACCTGGTCGACCCCGCCAACAACCGTATTTTTAGTGTCAAAAAATCCGTAAACCCGCTCTAATGCCGAAATGCCCTGGGCACCGACCGCAAAAGCCTGCGTCAGTTTGCGACCAGGGTTGGTCAATACGCCCAAGGCGGTAATCAGCCCGATCATCCCGGCAATATCTATGGCCCCGGTCTGAATGCGCATACCCACCAGAAACAGGGTCGCACCCACTGCAATGCCCGACAAAGCCTCTACAATCGGGGACAGGCCTGCTTGCCACTTCACAATTGCCAAACGCAGATGAAACAGGCGTTCAAAATTTTTGGTTGTCGCTTGTTTTAAAGTATTTTCCAGCTGATAAGTACGTACCATACGAATACCCGCCAGACCTTCATTCACGGAAGAAGTCATCTGGGCAATCTCTTGCTGAATATCCTTAGAGACACTGCGAATACGTGATCCCGCCAAGCCAATAGGGGCAAAAATCAAAGCAAAAATAGCCATCAAAGCAAGTGTCATAGCCCAGTCTATGGACAACATAACCGCAACCGTTGCAACAAGGGTCAGCACATCGCGTAATGAGCCGAACACCGCAATTGTCGCTGCACGTACCAGCTCAATATCAGCAGAAAACCTGGCAGCAATGGATGCGGGGGCTTCTGCCAGCAATTGGGCCAAATCCATATCCACCAAAGTTTCATACATTTCGCGTTGCATATCCGCCTGAACACGGCTCAGGATACGGTTTTGCAACAAAACATTCATATAATGGCAAATACTGCGAGTCATGGTCAGCCCGATAATGGCAACAGGTGCCCAGAAAATAACATCCGCATCACGGGCTTCCAGCCCACCGATGGCATATTCCATAAATTTTGCATAACCTGCTGTTGCTAAAGCAATAATCACCATCAAAAATGCCGATATTATCAGCGCAGGCCAATGTTGCTTAACCCAGCCATGCCACAATCGCCCATAAGCTTCACGCGCGGTCATTTGTTTTGCGCCTATTTTCTTCATCCGCGTCTGGCATCCTTAGTCTATTCTAAAATTGTGTTTATCACCTAACACGCCAGTGTCCAATGAACTGTTTGATTGACGGATTTTCCACTTTGGCATACCAATCCATAACACGAATAGGAATTCAAATATGTCATTGAACTATGGTCGCCATCTTATGGCCATTCCCGGCCCCTCTATCATCCCTGACCGGGTGTTGAACGCCATGCACCAACCGTCGCCCAACATCTATGAAGGGGCCTTGGTTGATCTAGCACTTTCGCTTTACCCCGATCTGCAAACCGTGGCCCGCACCAATGCCCAAGTGGCGATTTATATTGCCAACGGTCACGGCGCATGGGAAGCGGCGATCACCAACACACTTAGCCGTGGTGACAAGATACTGGTGCTGGGCACAGGTCGCTTTGCTATTGGCTGGGGCGAATGGGGCCGTACCACGGGTATTGACCCCACAGTGATCAATTTCGGCATGTCTGCCCCTGCTAATCCTGCAAAACTGGAACAGGCTTTGCGGGCAGATACCGCCCATGAATATAAGGCAGTGTTTGTCACCCAGACTGACACCGCTTCATCTGTTAAGAACGATATTCCTGCCTTGCGTAAAGCCATAGACGCAAGCGGACACCCCGCCCTGTTTATGGTCGATTGTATTGCCAGCTTGGGCTGTGAACGCTTCGAGATGGATGCATGGGGCGTTGATCTGATGGTCTCGGGTTGCCAAAAAGGCCTGATGACCCCGCCCGGCCTGTCGTTTCTGTTTGCCAATGAACGTGCCATAGAAGCCCGCAAAACCGCAGATTTGGCGACAAGTTACTGGGATTGGGTGCCACGGTTTAACCCTGAAGGCATTTACCAAAATTTCGCAGGCACCTCACCCACGCATCATTTGTTTGGCCTGCGCGAAGCCCTGAACATGCTGGTACATGAAGAAGGCGTCGAGGCGGCATGGGCGCGGCAAGAATTGTTCGCCCGCGCAATCTGGGCCGCGGTTGATGCATGGGGCGCGGATGGTGATCTGAAGCTAAACGTGCCTGATCCTGCCAGCCGATCACGTGCGGTCACTTGTATATTGACCAGCAATGGCAATGGCACGCGCATTCGTGAATGGTGCGAAAAAACCGCGGGCTTGACCCTTGGTATCGGCTTGGCCGCTGCGGTGCAGGGATCAGAAGAGTGGCACAATAATTTCAGGATCGGGCATATGGGGCATTTGAATGTACCCATGGTGATGGGTATCTTGGGAACTATTGATAGTGCTTTGAAAACGCTTGATATTCCACATGGAAATGGCGCGTTAGATGCGGCTAGTCAGGTAATTGCAAAAGGTTAACCACAGGCTTTTAACGCCAGTGGTAACGCCGCTTCGAACATATCCAAATCCTGTACCCGCCCGGCGGAGACCCGAATGCAGCGGGTAAAGGGTGCCACAAACGGTCTGCGGATGAAAATGCCACGGGTGGATAAATCATCGACTACGGCCTTGGCAAAATCTGCGTCGCGGCCGCAATCAATGGTAACAAAATTTGTCGCTGACTGGATCGGTTGCAAGCCGTTTGCAAGCGCGATCTTTGAAATCCGTTCCCGTGCAGCGGCAACATTGGCCACGGTTTGCGCCAGGTAAGCCTGATCCTGAAATGCCGCCATTGCCCCGATTTGCCCCGAGCGGCTTAGCCCGAAATGATTGCGAATTTTATCGAAACTTTTAATCAGGCCCGCATGCCCGATTGCATAACCCACCCGCACACCTGCCAGCCCGTAAGCCTTTGAAAACGTGCGCATACGGATCACACGTGGGTCGTTGATGTCAAACGGTGCGGCGATGCCTTTGGCGGCAAACTCCACATAAGCCTCATCCAATATCAGCACAGTACCGTCCGGGACCGCATCAATCGCGGCCTGAATGACGCGCGCGTCATGTATGGTTCCCATCGGGTTGTCCGGATTGGCCAGATAAATCAATTTCGCGTCCACTTCGGCAGCCTTTGCCACCAAAGCGGCAGGGTCTTCGTAATTGCCGTTAAACGGCACCGTCACAATATCCCCGCCGTAACCCGCCACATGGTAATTGAACGTCGGATATGCCCCATGTGAGGTCACGACCTTATCGCCCGGTCCCACCAGCAAGCGCACCAAATAACCCAACAACCCGTCAATACCTTCACCAACAATGATATTATCCGTGCCTACGCGGTAAAATGCGGCCAATGCGTTTTGCAGATCATAGCTGTTCGTGGTGCCATACATCCAGGTGTCAGCATCCGCGGCCTGCATTGCGGCAACCGCTTTGGGTGACGGACCAAACACGTTTTCATTGGCCCCCAAACGGGCAGCAAACGGATGCCCCTGATCACGTTCTTGGGTTTCAGGATCAACAAAAGGTGCCGCATCCGACAGACGTGTAACCAGACCAGTATAGCGCGGGCCGCGTAGTTTTGGGTTGTTCATCAGTTAAATTCCATTGTTTTCGCTGAGGTGAGTTAACACAAAAAAACGCCCCGATGTAAATCAATACATCAAGGCGTCTTCCAAATGGACGGTCATCGGCGTCCCCGCCTGTACCGTTTTATCATTATGTCCGTATATGCTTTCCAAATGGTTAAAATATCCTCCCTGCGCAAAGCGCAAATTAATAATAATGCAGAGCGCAATATTCTTTTTGGCCTTCGGCCCGAGGATATTTATGGCCAATTGGAAGAACGGATTAGCCTAAGGCTGCAACCCTATCATAAGCCGCTTGCAGGGTTTTCAACTCTTCGCCACCGACATCTACACGGGTGCGGTTCTCAGTGACCACAGCTTCAGGCGCGTTGGCGACGAATTTTTCGTTAGCCAGTTTGCCCTTGATCATGTTCAGCTCTTTTTCCAGCTTTTCAATTGTTTTGGTCAGGCGGGCTTTTTCGGCTTCCACATCAATGACATCGGCCAAAGGCAGACAGAACGTGCCGCCCTCAACTGCCAGCGTAACCGCCCCTTTTGGCACATCTGTCGCCTCAGAGATTTCCGTCACCCGTGCAAGGCGCATGATCATCGGCAGGTTGCGTTGCAACGCGCCCTTGCCCAGATCATCCAGTTCCAGCTGGATCATCGGGATTTTAGCGCCAGCATTGACGTGCATTTCAACCCGAACCGAGCGGATTTGTTCGATTAAAGCCACCACCCAGTTCATTTCACGCGCAGCATCCGCATCAACATAGTCGATAGCGGTATAACTTGGCCAATC
>CAXMSA010000014.1:0-33075 GCA_964195605.1 uncultured Amylibacter sp. | reverse complement strand
CTGCAACGGGCCAATCCCAAGCTGTGACCGGACATGTGTTGATTTCGGCCACAAACCTGATGGCAACGTATTTTCTACCGCCTGTCCTAAAGAATCTACGCAAAACCGCGCCAGATCTTCAGATCGAGATTATAGCATCAAATGAGTTGAGCGATTTGCGGCGGCGTGAGGCGGACATCGCAGTCCGTCATAGTAGACCCAAAGACGAGACCCTGTTTGCAAAGCGGCTTCGGGACACAAGAGCACATCTTTTCGCTTCAAAAGAGTACCTTGACGAAGTTGGTCGGCCAAAGACGCTCGCTGATCTGAACAAGTTAACGTTTGTTGGTTTCGACCAGCCAGAACTGCGGCTTGGTTTGATGGCGTCACGTGGCCTGAACCTGACGACCGCAAATTTCAATTTTTCGACGTCGAGTGCGACGCTAACGCTCGAACTTGTCCGTCAAGGTTTTGGGATAGGTATTCTCCCGATCGAAATCGGGGCGGATTATCCAGAACTCGAAAACCCTTCTTCGGCGTTTGAGCCTATCAGTATCGAGACATGGCTTGTGGCTCACCGCGAGCTAAAGACAAATCTACGAATTCGCGTGGTTTTTGACCTTCTAGCAGAGGGTATTGGTTAAAAACATTGAAGCACCCTCCCCAGGTTGGGCGATAGAAGACCAACACTATCATTTTTGTCAACGAACCTTGGGATGCGCCGTCGCACGGGAGTTCCCAGCACATATGAAACGTCAATTGCGGTCGTTGGCGCTGACGCAGCGAATGCTAACTTTGTCCGCATAGTTGTCGTTGGTTGGCCAATCTGTCCGCAGTTGAAACGAATGTCTGCTTTCCGAAAATCGGTTCTTACCTTCGCATCCGCAGCGAATGTCCACTCTCCGCCCATAGTTGCAGAATACTGCAATGGTTACATTGGTCACTAAGGGCTCAAAGCAGCCATTCATCTCGGAGAGGTTAGGGCCAGTTAGTTTTGTAATGCCATCTCTCATATTTTTAAGAAGAAAATTCTTCCGTCATTCTCATTTATTCTGTTCGTCTGAAATATATGCGGCGTTTCTAAGGGGGTAGAGTCATATTTGCCAAAGCCCTGCTTTGAGCACCTTGCCACAGGGGCGTTCACACAAATCACTGTGAACAACATTGCTTTAAAACGAAACAAGGGCTACAGTTTTTACTGTAACCCTTTGATTTTATTTGGAGCGGGCGAAGAGATTCGAACTCTCGACCCTAACCTTGGCAAGGTTATGCTCTACCCCTGAGCTACGCCCGCGTCCATAAGGGCGGTTTATACACCGAACCAAAGCCGCCGCAAGGGTAAAAACGGCGGTTTATTTATTTTCTTTGCGTAAGAACATTTTGTGAACAACGCTTTTGTTTTTGATATAATCAGTCTAGGGTGTGCTTATGATTGATTGGAACGAAACAGACGCTTTTGAGCAGGCGGAAAGCCGCAGTCTATCGCAAATGGCGATGGGCGCGCGCACGGCCCCTTATCTGGACGGGTTGAACCCTGAGCAACGTCAGGCAGTGGAAACTCTGAATGGCCCTGTGTTGATGCTGGCAGGTGCGGGCACCGGTAAAACCAAAGCCCTGACCACACGGATTGTGCATTTGTTGAACACCGGCTCTGTGCGCCCCAACGAAATTCTGGCCGTGACTTTTACCAACAAAGCCGCGCGCGAAATGAAAAACCGTGTCGGCAGCATGTTGGGTGAGGCGGTTGAAGGCATGCCGTGGCTGGGCACATTCCATTCTCTTTGTGCTAAAATCCTGCGCCGCCACGCGGAACTTGTAGGGCTGAAATCCAACTTCACTATTTTGGATACTGATGATCAGCTGCGCTTGTTAAAACAGTTGATCCGGGCGGATAATATTGACGATAAACGCTGGCCTGCGCGCCATCTGGCAGGCGTCATCGATAACTGGAAAAACCGTGCTTGGACACCTGACAAGGTGCCTGTGGGGGATGCGGCTGCGTTTAACAACAAGGGTGTTGATCTCTACAAGCTGTATCAAGAACGGCTGAAAACCCTGAACGCCACCGATTTCGGTGACCTTCTGCTGCATGTGGTCACCATCTTTCAGGCCCATCCTGATATATTGCGCAAATACCAAAGCTGGTTTCGCTATATTCTGGTTGATGAGTATCAAGACACCAACGTGGCGCAATACTTGTGGCTGCGTCTGCTGGCGTCGACGCATAAAAACATCTGTTGTGTCGGTGACGATGACCAGTCGATCTATGGTTGGCGCGGGGCTGAAGTGGGTAATATCCTGCGCTTTGAAAAAGACTTTCCAGGTGCACATGTCGTGCGGTTGGAACAGAATTACCGCTCGACCCATCATATTCTTGGGGCCGCATCCGGTGTGATCAACGGCAATCAAAACCGTCTGGGTAAAACCTTGTGGACCGATAAAAAAGAAGGCGACCAAGTGCGCCTGATCGGCCATTGGGACGGTGAGGAAGAGGCCCGCTGGATCGGTGAAGAGGTTGAGAACTTCCAGCGTGGTACCCGTGGGCATGACCCGATGTCACTGGATGATATGGCGATTTTGGTGCGTGCCAGCCACCAGATGCGCGCCTTTGAAGATCGTTTCCTGACCATCGGTTTGCCATACCGTGTGATCGGTGGCCCGCGGTTTTATGAACGCATGGAAATCCGCGATGCGATGGCTTATTTTCGTGTGGCTGTATCCAATGAAGACGGGTTGGCGTTTGAGCGGATTGTGAACACCCCTAAACGCGGCATTGGTGACAAAGCCCAGCAATTGATTAACCAGACTGCACGCGAAAACGGTGTGTCTTTACTGGAAGGCGCGCGGATTTTGGTGGCTGCGGGTGGCTTAGCTACAAAGGCCCGTAATGCTTTGCGTCAGTTGGTTGAAGGTTTTGACCGCTGGTCAGCGACGATCCAGGATGGCACGACAAGCCATATCGCGATCGCCGAGACTATATTGGAAGAAAGCGGTTACACCGATCACTGGCGCAACGATAAAACGCCCGAGGGGCCAGGGCGGTTGGAAAACCTCAAAGAGCTGGTCAAAGCCCTGGAAGCATTTGAAAACCTGCAAGGGTTTTTGGAACATGTCAGCCTGATCATGGAAAACGAGCAGGAAGAAAATACCCCCAAGGTTACCATCATGACCCTGCATGCGGCCAAAGGGCTGGAATTTCCCGCCGTTTTCTTGCCCGGTTGGGAAGACGGCCTGTTCCCGTCGCAGCGCTCTATGGATGAGGCAGGGCAAAAGGGTGTCGAAGAAGAACGCCGTCTGGCCTATGTAGGCATCACGCGGGCCGAAGAATTTTGCACCATCAGTTTTGCCACTAATCGGCGGGTGTACGGCCAATGGCAATCCTCTATCCCGTCGCGGTTCATTGATGAGTTGCCGGTGGAACATGTTGAGGTGTTAACCCCGCCCGGCCTGCATGGCGGGGGCAATGTGATGTCGTCTGACATGGCTGATAAAGCCGCGCGGGCAGATGCTTACAGCTCACCTGGCTGGAAGCGGATGCAGGCGCGCAATGCGCAATACACCCCTTCAATAGCCCCCAAACCCAAACGTGTGATTATAGACGCCGAAGAACTGCCTGATTTTGCTATCGGAGATCGCGTCTCGCATCCGAAATATGGTACTGGTTCCGTGATTGGTGTGGAAAGCGACAAATTGTCAATTGTGTTTGACGGAGGTGGTGCGAAAAAGATTTTAGCCAGTTTCGTGACCCTGCACGATGAAGTGCCGTTTTAAACAGCTTACTCATAAATACGATTGTTTCAGATATGAGTTTAAAACAAAAAAAACGGTGCCGCAGGGAGAGGGCGACACCGTTTATACAACACGATTCCATAGGGAGGAATGGATCGGTATTCTATTAACCGTAAACGGCTTCTTTTGCAGAAGCCTTAATGCCTGCGCGACTTAGGCCCAGATCGATTAATGTAGCATTTGACAGGTTTTGCAACTCTGAAACCGTTTTAAGATACAAACGGTAATTTTTGATATCCATGAACAAACCTTCAATAGCAGTGATTATTATACCTGCTGTAGGTGTGTGAACTGTGTTTGATAAATACGCCATATTGCATTCCTTACTTTACGTCTTTGTTAAGGCTTACCTATGTTGCCGCGCAAAAATTATAAACCGATAATATTGCATTTCGGATATGCATTTTTTGCATGAGTATCAGTTTATAAGGTTATGAATAAACATAAAAAAACGGCGTCACAAAGGGGAGGATGCGACGCCGTTTATATCCTTGGGCCTACTTCCAAGGGAGGATGGAATGTGGCCCAGTGGCTGAAGGGTTAAATGGGAGGAAATAACCCTTCGCTCACAAGTAATCTAGGCTATTTAGCGCGTTGGTAGAAGAGCCAAGATTGCATTTCCGATATGTGCAAACCGCATAGCTTGCAGTGGTTATTTTTGCGGCACAGATGCGGGGCAAATTACGTCACGGTTGTGGACAGGATCGGCATTGGGGCAAAATAGTTGTGTATTTTGCACAGTGAACGCCCCGATGGCCTGTTGCCCTTCATCCGACACCATCCAGTTTGAAAATATCCGCGCCATCTTGATTTTTGCATGCGGGTGCTTTTTTGGGTTCACCAGGATGATCCCGTATGGATTATAGAGCGTATCATCGCCTGACAGCAGCATCGCCAAATTACCCTTGTTGCCAAAAGACAACCAGGTGCCGCGATCTGATAGTGTATAAGCTTCCACAGAGGCTGCCATATTCAATGCCGCCCCCATACCGGCCCCGATCTCTTTGTACCAGTCGCCTGAGGGCGAAAGATTGGCCATGGTCCAAAGTGCAGTTTCGCGTTTATGTGTGCCGCTTTCGTCGCCGCGTGAAATAAACAAAGCCCTGGCTTTATGGATGGCTTTTACGCCATCGCGGGCTTTGCTGAATTGGGCGATTTTAACAGGGTCTGTCTTTGGCCCGATGAAGACGAAATCATTATACATCACATCACGCCGCTCTATCCCGTAGCCGTTCGCAACAAAGGCGTTCTCAGAAGGGCGGTGGTGTACCAAAAGCACATCCGCGTCACCGTTCATGGCAATTTTAATCGCTTGCCCGGTACCCACAGATATGACCCGTACGGTGATCCCGGTTTTTGCGGTGAAAATCGGCAACAAATAATCATAGAGGCCAGAATTTTGGGTTGATGTGGTGGAGGCAAGGGTGATGAACCGTTCGCCTGCCTGTGCGGTGCTTGATGCGATAAGCATCAGTAAGACCAGAATAAAGCGCATCACAAGTCTCCGTTAAGATAGGCTTTGGCCTCGGTCGTTTTAGGGGCGTTAAAGAATTCATTGGCCTGCTTATGTTCCAGTAATTGCCCAGCCCCCAGAAACAGCACGACATCCGCCAATCGTTTGGCCTGTGCAAGGTCGTGAGTTGTGATAAATACGCAGCCACCACCCGCAACAAACCGGCGGATCATCGTCTCGATCAGTTTGGTTGAGGCGGGGTCAAGGTTGGAACAAGGCTCATCCAGCAATAAAACCTCAGGGTCGGTGATCAGGGCCCGCGCAATTGCCATACGCTGGGCCTCGCCCCCTGATAGGCTGGCGGCCGGTTGATCGGCAAGGGCCGTAAGATGCGACAGTTCCAGCATGCTATCGATTGCCGCCGTATTGCTTTTGCCACTGACTTTCAACGGATAGGCCAGATTGGCCCGCACCGAGCGGCGCAAAACAATCGGGGTCTGAAACACAAAACCGCGCAATAATTTGGTTTTCTGGGCCTGAATGCCATCCCATGTCACCTGTCCGGTTTCCGGCCTGAGCATGCCATGGATCAAAGATAATAATAGGCTTTTACCTGCACCATTGGGGCCAAGGATTGCGTTAATACCTTTTTTGCGTTGCGCAAAGCTAACGTTATGCAACAGGCGTGTGCCCGCGACACTATAAGATACATTTGCAAGCTTCAGCCCGGTCATCAGCGTGTCACCTGATATTTGCGCCCGAAGTTACCGACCCAGTGAATCACTGCATTGATCAGCACCGCAATACTTAACAACACGATACCAAGGGCCAAGGCTAGTTGCAGGTTGCCTTTCGAGGTCTCCAGCGCAATCGTGGTGGTCATTACACGGGTAAAGCCTGCGATATTACCGCCGACGATGATCACAGCACCCACTTCGGCCAATGCGCGCCCGAAACCGGCTAAAAGTCCGGTGACAACTGCAAAACGTGCGTCCCAGATCAGGGTTTTCAATCGTTGGACCGGGCTGACATCCCATGCGTCCAGCAGGTTTTTGTAATCGCGGTTCAGCGGCAAGATAGCTTCACGGGTCAGGGCCAGCACGATTGGGAAGATCAGCACAGATTGCGCGATGATCATCGCAGTGGGTGTGAACAATATGCCGTAATGGCCCAAAGGGCCGGCGCGTGACAACAACAAATAGATGATCAGGCCAACGACAACAGGGGGCAGGGCCATCAGTGAAGTGGATATGACGATCAAGACTTGGCGCAACGGAAATTGCCAAATAGCAAGCGCGGCACCCAAAGGTATCGCAAACAGCGAAGCTATCAATGTGGCACTCAGACTGACCCGTAAAGACAGGCCAACAATGCCAATCAATTCGGCATCCGCAGAGACAACCAGTTCAGCGGCTTGTCCAAGTATCGTCATTATGCTTATTCTTTCCCGATTACTCTTGCTCTTCACCAGATTATGCTAAATTTAAAGGTGATCTATAGAGATGCGCAAGTACAAAGAGAAGGCTGCAACAAATGATCCTAAAATCTGATGATATATTAGACTGCCTGCGGGCGGTAAAGCTGCCCGATGGGCGCGATATCGTGTCCGCTGATTTAATCCGCGCTTTGGTGGTTGATGGTGGCACTGTGCAGTTCGTGCTGGAAGTGGCCGCAGAAGACGGCCCCAAGCTGGGTCCGGTACGTGATGCAGCTGAAACGGCGGTTCTGGCTTTGAACGGTGTCACAAAGGCTTCTGTGATGCTGACAGCCCATAGTGCCGCCCCAAAAGCCCCGCCACCCAATTTGAAACTTGGCGGCCACCCGAAACCTGCCGCTGACAAGGCCCCGGTTCCGGGTGTTGCGCGCATTTTGGCAATTGCCTCTGGCAAGGGCGGAGTTGGTAAATCCACTGTGTCTAGCAATCTGGCAGTGGCCCTAGCCAAACAGGGTCGACGTGTTGGCCTGTTGGACGCGGATATTTACGGCCCTAGCCAGCCGCGCATGATGGGGCAATCGAAACGCCCTGCTTCACCCGACGGCAAAACCATCATTCCTCTGCAAGCCCATGGTGTCACCTTCATGTCCATTGGCCTGATGCTTAAAGAGGATGAGGCCGTGGTCTGGCGCGGCCCGATGTTAATGGGTGCCCTACAACAGATGTTGGGGCAGGTTGCATGGGGTGAGTTGGACGTATTGATCGTCGATCTGCCACCTGGCACGGGCGACGTGCAGATCACTTTGGCGCAAAAATCGAAAGTCACAGGCGTCATTATCGTATCCACCCCGCAAGACGTGGCCCTGCTGGACGCGCGCAAAGCCATCAATATGTTTGAAAAAACCAGCACGCCAGTTTTGGGTATGATCGAGAACATGTCCAGTTATCACTGCCCGAATTGCGGCCATGAGGCACATATCTTTGGCCATGGCGGTGCGAAAGCGGATGCCGAACGTCTGGGTCTGCCGTTCTTGGGTGAAATTCCGCTTGATCTGGAGATCCGCCTTGCTGGCGATGGTGGTACGCCAATTGCGGCCACTGATCATCCGCTTGCAGAGGTTTACGCCAATTTGGCATCGCGTTTGGTTGCGGGGGGCTTGGCATGAGCAAGACATTGAACAAAGACCAGATTGCACAACTTGGCATTGAAGGCGGCTGGACTTGTGGCTTGGCTGGTTTCGTGCGCTACGGTGATCTGGATACGCTGAACCATGTGAATAACAAGGTATATCATGCGTGGTTTGAAGATCTGCGGGTACTTTATATCAGGGGCCTTGGGATTGATTTTGAAGAAAATGCTTCAATCAAAACTGTGGTACGCACGGCCAGTATCGCGTTTAACGCACCGATGTTTCAGGATGAGGACTATATCACGGTATGTCGGGTCTCAAAGCTTGGGCGCACCAGCTTTAACATTGATTATGCGGTCTGGTGTGACGGTGAATTCCGCGTCATTGGTGATACGGTCATGGTGATGGTTAATGCGCAAGGGTCAACGACTGTGCCAGTGCCTGATGCGTTACGCGAGATTATGATCAACCATGATGGCGCAAAGATGGCATAAATTCGTTTCGTCGCGAACAGGCGATTATGTCGCCGCCGTTACAGATTGCGCGGTAATTACGTTTCAGACTTTTGGTATGATATGTTCTGAAACGGAGTTTGCTCATGCCCACGCAATCCCACCTGATTAATCTGGATCAATACCCGATTCATCAAAGCGCATCGAAAGCCTATCATGCGTTGTTGAAGCAAGTGCGTAATGATCTGGCAACGGATGGTTGCTCGGTTTTGAAAGGGTTTTTGACCCAGGCAGGGGTAAAGGCCCTGTGTAAAGAGGCAGACACGGTCAGTAGGCAAGGACATAAATCATTTAACCGCACCAATCCCTATTTCAGCAAAGACGACCCAAGCCTAGCGGTAGATCATCCAGTGCGTCAGTTCTTTGAACGCTCGAACGCATTCATTTCGGCTGATAATTTTCGCCCCAATGGCCCGTTGCGACTGATCCATGACACGAAAGGCTTTGATTGTTTTATTCAGAACTGTTTGCAGGAAGAACAGTTTTACCGTTACGCAGATCCCTTGGCCGATGTGATTGTGAATATGGCGCAAGAGGGTAATGGGTTTCCGTGGCACTTCGACACCAATAATTTCACTGTGACGCTTGCAATCCAAAACGCGACAAGCGGCGGGGCGTTTGAATATGCGCCAAACATTCGCACAGATGGCGAGAATTTTGATGAAGTGGCACAGGTTCTGGCAGGCACATCCGATAAAGTGACCAGCCTGAATTTGGAACCGGGTGATTTGCAATTGTTTCGCGGTCGCTACTCATTACACCGTGTTGCCCCGTTAGAAGGGTCGCGCCCGCGCTATGTTGCGATTTTTTCTTATGTGGACCAGCCCGGTATGGTAGGTGCGCCTGAGCGCACTAAACAGTTATATGGTAAGGTGTTACCGATCCATATGGAACGGGCTGGGCTAAGGTCTGACGCTTATTTGGATTAGCTGTGCTACAAAGCGGATAATTTCCCATGTGGTACTTGACTCGCGGCACAGACCGAGTAGAAGGCCAATTCATAGATATTAGCAGGGCAACCTGTAGCTCGGAGAAAAACCATGGCGAAGCCAACAACCATTAAAATCCGCCTAAACTCGACTGCGGGTACGGGCCACTTTTACGTGACCCAGAAAAACGCACGTACAATGACTGAAAAAATGCTGGTCAACAAATATGACCCAGTTGTACGCAAACACGTTCCTTATAAAGAAGGTAAAATCAAATAGTTTGATTTTCACAACTTCTACGTAAAGGGCGGCCTATCGGTCGCCTTTTTGCTGTTTGGGGGTATGTGCCTAAAACGCGAGCGCACGTAGCAGGGCCAAGAGCGCAAATAAATACGCAGTATAGGTCAGCAACATGCCATACATACGAAGCCGCCAATGGGTGCCGTCAAAGCTGAAATAAGTGGCGTGCATCAGGCGGCCTGCAATCAGGATTGTGGCAATGATCAGCGCGTATGTGCCGCCTTGCAGATACTCAACCAGACCCAACAGGATTAGGGCCATGGGGATTTGTTCGACGGCATTACAGTGACCACGAATTTTCTTCAGGATGATTTTGTCCCCCTGATCCCCCAATGAAATACTTTTGCTGCGGCGATCCGATGAAACCCTAAAAGCCATAACCAGTAATAGGGTGCCCAGAATCAGGCTGCTCCATGCGGTGATCTGTAGTGGAAAGTCTGTCATGTGGTGTCCTTAAAAAAAAGCCGAGGCCACATGGCCCCGGCTGATAACTTAAATGTATTCTGGTGTTTAGTTGCGGTTGCCCAAGAATTGCAGCAGGAACATAAACATGTTGATGAAATCCAAGTATAGGCTCAATGCACCCATAATCGCAGCTTTACCCAACCATTCAGTTTGACCGCCAGCGGCCATTTGAATGTATGTGGTTTTGATTTTCTGTGTGTCGTAAGCGGTCAGGCCTGCGAAGATCAGAACCCCGATGCCGGACACGGCAAACTGGATGGCACTGGATTGCAACCAGATATTAACCACAGAGGCCACGATCAGACCAATCACACCCATGATCAAGAAGCTGCCCCAGCCTGAAATGTCTTTCTTGGTGGTGTAACCCCAAAGTGAAAGACCGGCAAAAGCTATTGCTGTCACAAAGAATGTGGTGGCGATGGACATGCTTGTGTAGATGGCGAAGATCCAAGAGATCGACAGACCCATCAGGCCGGCAAAGGCGAAGAATACCATACGCGCAGAGCTTTCAGACATGCGGTTGATCCCTGCACTAAAGGCAAAAACCATAGCAAGCGGGGCGAACATGATGATGTAGCGCACCGGGCTGGTAAACATGGTTTCAAGTATGCTGGGTGACAAGAACATGGTGTCTTGCCCCACACGTGCTGCTGCCAGATCCGTGCCGACTACATAAGCCACCAGACCGGTCAAAAGCATGGCTACGGACATCAGCCCGTAAACCTTGTTCATATGGGCGCGAAGGCCCACATCGATTGCCGCAGCTTGGGCAGCTGTACCCGCGCGACGGACTGTTTCGTATTCAGCCATGTGTTATCTCCTTGATAAATACCAACGTGTCCGCAAATTCGCGGAACCTTCATAACTGAATATGGTCATTTTGCAGGGATTTTCAAGGTATATACGCATGTAATTGTGCGTAATTCCGCGCATTTACATGTAAAAAGGCGCGCCACAAGGGAAGAGGGCGGCGCGCCTGATGGGATAAGTGCTATTAAGCGATATCTGCCCAGAAAGATTTAGCGTATTCTGTTGCGACTTCTTTACGTGTCAGCCCGATGTCGATAAGTTGCGCATCTGTCAAAGAATACAAAGCTTTGCGTTGTTTACGCAATTCAAGTGCCGCAGTGATGCGTGCAATGATAGATGGGCGCTGGATCGCTAGGTTGATACCTGTGTCTGTGTAATATGTCATGATGTGATCCTGTCCGTTTTGTTATGTGATCATGTTCTTTCATCAATTCTCTTGATGTGTATGCCAAATTGCATTACATTTGTAAAACGAATGATTGTGAATAAATACATCAAGGATTGTGATATGCCAAGAAATCTGGATTTAACCGCCCTACGTTCTTTTATGACTGTTGCCGAAACTGGTGGGGTTACCAAAGCCGCAGGTCAGCTACACCTGACGCAGTCAGCGGTCTCTATGCAATTAAAACGCTTGGAAGAATCGATGGGGTTGGCACTGCTGGATCGGTCAGGGCGTGGAATTGCCCTCACGCAACACGGTGAGTTACTGCTCAGTTATGCCAAACGCCTGCTGGCAATTAATGACGAGGCATGGGGGCGGTTGACCTCGGATGATTTTGAAGACGAGATTGTGCTGGGCGTGCCGCACGATATTGTATACCCGCATATTCCCAAGGTTCTGAAACGCTTTGCGGTGGAATTCCCACGGGTCAAGGTACAGCTTTTGTCATCATATACGCTGGATCTGAAACGGAAACTGGAACAGGGCAAGGCTGATCTGATACTTGGAACCGAAGCACAATGCCCGGTAGGTGCTGTAAGTATCGGCACCGCCTGTCTGAACTGGTTTTGTGCCGAGGACGGTCGAGTGTGGAAAAAACAGCCCCTTGCATTGGCCTATGAAAACAACTGCCTGTTTCGCCACTTTGCCGTTGAGGCATTGGACAAGGCGGGTATCGCATGGGAACTGGTGGTGGATACGCATCAGTCAACGACCGTGGCTGCCAGCGTCAGTGCTGATTTTGCGGTGCACGCTTGTCTGTGCGGCACGGAATCCGCTGATTGGGTTAAGGTACCGGACGAAGCGGGTTTGCCCGCACTGCCGGAATTCCAGATAACCATGCAAAAGGGCGGGTCAGCCAATGCGGTTTTAATCGATCGGCTTGCAGATCTGATTACGGCAGCCTATGCCAATCAGGCTCCAGCGGTGCGACCGAAATATCTACATGTGGTTTAAGCTTTATTTCAAAGTGACCCACTACCATATTTTCGTGTAAATAGTTTTACCGCCAAATTTACGAAGCCACCTTTGCCTTTTGTGCAAAATGATGTTTTACAACTTTTAGAATTTCGCCTGTTCTATAGTGGGTTGCACTGTTGCAATCCGCGCAAGTTTTAGGGTCCGGCCCAAGAGTTTCTCGCATCCGAAGTGCCTGTTGCAGTGACATATCATCAACATTACCAAGGTTATGCGCCCGACCTATATCATTGAAACAATATTGGTAATCACCGTTTGCCGCGATTGGCATAACCACATTGCGTGGGATGCATTTGTATTTATTGTGATACATCTGTTTCATATTATCCCAAAGGGACCGGATAAATTCCAATTCCTGGCTGCGCAGACTATATTGGCTGATCAACCCACGCAGAAACTTACGCGCTTGCTCTTCCGCCTCCAGCGATCCTGCACGGTTATATAATGTTGGGGACATGGTCAGCTGGGTGATGCCATTGCTTTGAAACCATTCAATGGTCTCGGGCAGGGTTTCAAAGCATTCCGTGGTCGGGGTCAAGCTAATCGCAAGATTGGTTTGTTTTAAAGTGTCACGGGCTTTCAGGATGTTTTCCATCACCTGTTTCTGGTTCAGGCGCACATATACCTTATCATAGACGTTCTTCACGATACTGGAAAAAGAAACGATCAGCAGATCAATTGCACCGTCCATTTTACGCAACTTTTCTTCACCCATAGCGTGACCGTTACTAACCATATCAAAGCGCACGGGGTGATTGCGTACCATTTCTATGTATTCGTCGTATTTCGGATGGATTGTCGGTTCGCCGTAACCTGCCAGAACCACACGGAAAACCTCGTCCGGATCAAGGCGCTCCAACACTTTGCTAAAACAGTACGGCGTCATGTTTTCGGTATGTTTGATCATACTGCGCGGACACATTGAACAGCTTGCATTGCAGGCATTTGTCCATTCAAGATTTACGGCTATTTTATAGGGGTTCATAAGATATTTCCTTTGTCGGTTGTTTGTTCTGCAAAGGTAAGTTTCGGGATGTGTTTGGCGCAATTCGGGACGACCTGTTCAATATCAACCACAATCACCCTGTCTGCTTTTGGGAATAAATTCAGCATGTCACCTATTTCATGAATGGTAGCACTGCCATTCACCCGTAATCTTGCACCATCGGTAAAATCGATAAACAGTAATCCTACATGTGGGTTTAGCAGGATATTTCCGATGCTCATAAACGCCCCGTTGCCGTCAAAATCAGGAAAGGCAATTTGTGTCTGCGAAATCACTTTTATCAACCCAGCCCCGCCCCCCCCTTGAATGAGCAATCACAGTTGCCTTTGGCGTCGCTGGTGGCCAGAAAAAAGAACGGTGCGGTTTCCAGCCGATCATGGAATACTTCGGGGATACTGCGCCAGAGTAATTGAGTTTGGCGGGCCTGATCCCAAATTTCAGGGTCGCCGAAACGTTCCTGTGCATCCAATTCACCGTTATGAAAATGTGGGCTGGTATCCATTGTGAAAATCTGCTCCTATATTATAAAATTAGGTTATTAAGCTTACAATAATCTTACATAATTGTGCCGCGCAATGCAGGAGACAAACCATGATAACGGATGCCCAAATACAAGAATTTCAGCGTGACGGGGTTGTGCTGTTAAAAGGCGCGCTATCAGATTGGGTCGATGTGATGCGGGCCGGTGTGGAACGCAATATGGCACATCCCAGCGAATATGCTTCCGAAAATGCGATAGGTGCAGGGCAGGGGCGGTTTTTTGACGATTATTGCAATTGGCAACGCATCCCCGAATTTGAACGCATTGTGCGTGAAAGCCCTGCGGCGGAAATAGCGGCGCGGGCGATGCAATCACTTACTGCGCAGTTTTTTCATGATCATGTGTTGGTCAAGGAAAGCGGTACGCCAAAGCCCACCCCTTGGCATCAAGACGGGCCATATTACTTTGTTGAAGGCCAGCAAACCGTCAGCATGTGGATGCCGCTTGACCCTGTTAGGGACGCGAGTTTGCGCCTGTTGGCAGGCTCGCATAAATGGCAGAAAATGGTGCGGCCCGTTAGTTGGGCTGACAATAGTGATTTTTATGACAGTGATGAAGACTGGTCACCTGTACCTGACCCCGATGCAGACCCAGCGCATAACCGGATTGTGGAATGGGAAATGGAACCGGGGGATGCGGTGTTGTTTGATTATCGCACGGTGCATGGTGCGCGCGGTAACCCCAAGGGTGATCGCAGACGCGCGTTATCATTGCGCTGGGTGGGCGATGATGTGCGATATGTGGAACGCACAGGGCGGACATCGCCGCCTTATCCTGGGCACGATATGATTGCAGGGCAGAGGTTGCGTGAAGACTGGTTTCCGGTGGTTTGGGGTGGGGCCTAAACGGCCTGCCGATGTAGCTATGTGTCCGAACAAGGAAATACCCTTGCACCTACGGTGTTTCGAACTTTTGTCGAAACGCCTTACTTAACTGTTAAGTCTGGTGGTCTTCGCATTTGGCGGTGTTATGCGCCCTTTGAAAACCTGTTAATTACTTTTGACGTCAGGGGCAGTATTCGCACTGGAGGGTTTAGAATTTCTTAGCTGTGCGTGCACTGTGTTATTTTGTTGCTACCTCTGGTGGCGTACGCATACGTTTTGACACCATCCCCTCGCGGTCAGCCGGCTGGCTTGATATCACATACAATCGCAGTAGCCGGTTCAGTCCCGCGGTTATAAAACCAATGGGTTGTTTCACTGTCTTCAAGAATTGCGGGTGACGTGCTGCTGGCGAATACCTGCTCACCACTTTCGCGACCTTCGGTCCACTCGCCGCTAATAACCTTAACCAAACCAGGCACTTTTGCATGGCTATGTTTGGCAATCTGCCCGCCCGGTGCAATTGTGATGGCACGCAACAATAGGATATGCCCATCAAGATTAACCTGCGCAGTTAAAGACTCTTCGGATATTTTCCCCAAGGTTTCGACGCTTAGGCCTTGGTGTTCCGTAGGTGCGGGTGCGTTGGCCCAAACCATGGCACCTGCACAGGCAAAGCCCATAAGCAAGCCACCCATAAAACCGTTTCGTTTCAAGTATCGTTTCGCATCCCCAATCATAAGTGCTCTCCATAAAATTTGATTTTCGTGATGAATTCAGTATAGAATTGCTAAAAATACGCTGCAAATGATCAATATTCACTTAACTATGAATTGGATTCATAGGCTATGAGCCGACAACTGCCTTCTTTTTCGTCCCTGCGGGCCTTTGAAGCGACCGCACGACACCTAAGCTTTAGCACTGCTGCAGATGAGCTGTGCCTGACACAATCTGCGATCAGCCATCAGGTCAAAGCTTTGGAAACCTTTATTGGTGTGCAACTGCTTTTACGCAGTTCAAAATGCGTTACCCTGACACGCCAAGGGGCTAAATATCATGCACAGGTTTCAATGTTGATGGACACACTTGAGACAGCAACACTACAGTTAAGCCGTGATGCAGTTCAGGGCCCTTTGTATGTTCATGCATCTCCGTCGTTTGCGGCACTCTGGCTTTTGCCGCGCATTCGTATGTTCAATCAAGTTTTTCCTGATATTGAGTTAAATGTGGTGACAACTGATAAGGTTGAGGGCCTAGATAGCCAACCTTTTGACATACGGATAAATTGTGCATACAAAACGCCGCTTAGTGCCAGCGAAGACATATTTATGGTATCGCCCCGTATGCCGGTATGCAGTCCTGATTTGTTGAAAGATGGGGCGCAAATCCTTCAATATGAAGATATACTAAACTATCCGATATTAAGGGAATTTGACCACGACGGATGGGATGAATGGTTTTGTGTTGCGGGTTTTACGAATACGCCCAAAACCAAAGGTCCGCGTTTGGAAAATGCTTTATTAACACTTCAAGCGGCCAAGCTAGGGCAAGGGATTACATTGGGCCACATTACCCTTATTACAGAAGAGCTGAACAATGGCAGTTTGGTTAAGCTTTTCGATACCGCAACCTTGCCAGAACTTATTTATACAATCACATGCGATCCGCAAAAATTGCGCCGAAATAAAGTCGCGGTGTTTCGGGAATGGTTGCTGAAAGAGGTGGAATCATTCACGGCACTGGATGCACCCTATAGAGCGCCACTTGCTACTGGTAGAACTCTGCCAGAGCCCGTTTTGACTGTTGTTAAGTAGGCCTATGCAAAATGGGAACAGCCTACGCCCCGCCATTCTTATCCAGCTAGCGGGGCCATACATATGTTTGGTTAATAGTTTCTTAGCAATGTTATTTCGTAGCCACCGCAGGCGGGGTGCGTATCTGTTTTGCTAGCACCCATTCACGGTAAGAAATAAAGCTGACTGCAGCAATAATCACGCCGCCGCCGAACAAGACCCAAAAGTCCACCGCCTCACCAAACACCAATGCACCAAGGGTTGTAGCCCAGACAAGTTGCAGGAATGTGACCGGTTGCGTGACCATTAACGGGGCCGCGTGCAGGGCTTTGGTCATGGTGAAATGCCCCGCAGTGGCAAATACCGCGACCAGCCCCAGCCACATCACTTCGGTTAATGTCGGGGTTTGCCAGACCGCATAGGCAAAGGGGGCCAGACCGATGGTTACGAAGAGGGACAACATGCCGACGATCACTGTCGGGCTTTCGTCTTTGCTTAGGCTTTTGGCAGTCAGGTAAGATATAGCGAACAGTGGGGCGGACAGTACTTGTGCCAACTGACCGTACGATATTTCCTGAATGCCGGGGCGCAGGATGATCATGGCACCGATAAAGGCGGCAATTACCGCGAAGATACGCCGTGTTGCCATGCGTTCGCCGAAAAATACCGCCGCCCCAATGGTTATGTAGATCGGTGAGGTGTAACCAATGGCTGTGACCTCGGCTATCGGAATATTGGCCATGGCGTAGAACCACAGCATCACACCAACTGCGTGGGTTATGCCACGCAGGGAATAAATTCCAAGTGATTTGCCACTGATACCCTTTTTGAAGGCGCTGCGCAAAAATGGCAGCATGAATAAGAGGCCGATGATATAACGGATAAAAGCGGCCTCGGGGGCCGGAATGTTAGAGCCGATGTAGCGTACAACCCCGATCACTAGCACAAACAAAAGCCCGGTTAGAACCATCCATGCAATGCCGACCCATGGGGGTCCATACTCTGGCTGGGGGTTTGTTTGGGCGGGCATGATTTACTCCGGTAGTTCACCAATAAGCACACCCAAACCGAGTTTTACATTATGTGCAAGTGTTAGCGGGCAAAGCCGCCTATCTGTTCCATATGTACGGCACCAAGTCCGGCCAATGCTGCGCGTGCTTCAGCACTTGGGTCGCCGTATACGGTTAATCTGGTTGGTGACACCATGCCCAAAAACCGTTCTGCGAATTTCGCGCCGAAATTGCCAAGGTGGGTCATTGTGGCGGCACTATCTGTGTAGCGCTCATATATGTGGCATTGTTTGGCGTCGTCGCTGATAAACCATTCATAGTTCATCGCACCCGGTTCATCGGCTTTCGTGGCATCGACCATTTCAGTCATCAAAGCTTTGAAAACATCACTTTTGCCGTCATTGATGTTAGCCGCAAGTACCCAGTGTACGTTATTATTAGTCATATCTGATCCCATTCCTTGTTGTTGTGGTTGAAAGTAGCTTAGTTGATATCTGGCTTAAAATATAACAAAAAAGTAGCAATTCGACTTTTGTCCTATATGTTCAGGTATAAATAAAAAGAGTTCATAATAAAATGGCATCTAAAACAGGCACGCACTCCAAACGCATTACAATTGTTGTTCCTATATTCAATGAAGAAGCGGCTTTACCTTTGTATTTTGATGCAATGGCTGCAGAAATACCCAAAATCAAAAAACAGTTAAAAACAGATTTATCGTTTACGCTGCTTTTTGTGAATGACGGCAGCCATGATGCCAGTGAGTTTATTGTGTGCCATGCAAAGTCGGATGTATATGATATCCAACTTGTTAATTTATCACGGAATTTTGGCAAAGAAAAAGCATTGTTTGCCGGCATCACATACGCACAAAGCGATGCGGTGATCCCGATGGATGTTGATCTGCAAGATGCACCAGAGGTTATCGGTTTGATGATTGAACGCTGGTTGGCGGGTGCGATGATTGTGAATGCAAAACGGACTTCGCATACTGAAGATAGCTGGTGGAAAAGGTTTACTGCCGGTGCCTTTTACAAGGTGTTTAACATGTTCTCCGAAAGACCAATTCCTGAAAATGTTGGTGATTATCGACTTATGGATCGTCAGGTTGTGGATGCGGTTAAACAAATCGGTGATCAAAAGCGGTTCAATAAAGAGATTTTCGCTTGGGTCGGGTTTCAATCAGAAGAAGTGGAGTTTGATCGCCCGCAACGCAGCCAAGGCGAAGGAAAATGGTCTTTCTGGAAACTGTGGAACCTGGCCCTGGACGGGATATTTTCTGCCAGCACCTTACCTTTGCGTATGTGGAGCTACATCGGGTTTTTGTTGTCCCTGTTAGCTTTTACTTATGTGCTATATGTAATCATATATACATTCGCCTTAGGGCGCGATGTGCCGGGCTACAGTTCGACGATTGTGATGATCTTGGCTTTTGGCGGCTTGAACCTGATGTCTTTGGGGGTCTTGGGGGAATATATTGGCCGCATTTATACCGAGGTGCGCAATCGGCCGTCTTTTATTGTGCGCTCAACTTTTGGCATGGATGATGAAAAATAATGGATGTTGACGCTTATGCCCGTATGGGTTCACAGGAAGAGAAACATTGGTGGTTTGCGGCGCGGCGGCAAATAATTGCACGTCTGATTTCAAAGTATTGCAATTTACCGAATGACCCGAAAATTTTAGAGGCAGGTTGCGGTACAGGTGGCAATCTGGAATTGCTGACTTCCTTTGGAAAACTGGATGCTTTCGAATTTGATGAAACCAGTCGCAATACTGCGCAAAAGAAATCCGGCATGTCTATTCCTTTTGGTGCACTGCCTAATGACACCCCGTTTCCAGATGTTAAGTATGATCTGATCGCTTTGCTGGATGTGTTAGAACACATTGGGCCTGACCAAGCATCCTTGAAAGCATTGGGTGATAAGCTGGAAGCGGGCGGCCGCATTCTGGTCACTGTTCCTGCTATGCCATGGCTGTGGTCGAAGCATGATGAGGTACACCATCATTTTCGCCGGTACACACGGAAATCATTGCGTATTGTTGCAAAGCAATCTGGGTTAGACGTAGTACGAAGTAGCTATTTTAATTTTCTGCTATTCCCTTTGGCCATCATCAAAAGATTTACAGATAAGTTGAACGCGTCCAATAAACCAGACGATGAAATCCCCAACCCGTGGTTGAATGCATTTTTGTATAGGGTGTTTCGTATTGAGAGACATGTTGTTGGTGTTATCCCTATGCCATGGGGGCTGTCATTATTTATGATACTTAGAAAACAGGGCGACTAAAGTGTTTCAGCAAATTCGTCGTTTTGCTACTATTGGCCTATTGGCAACAGCAATCCATATAACAGTGGCATATTTTGCGGAAAGCTACGGAGCTTTATCGCCACAGCTTGCTAATCTTGCGGGATTTATAGCGGCATTCTTGATCTCATATATTGGCCATTTGCGGTATACGTTTCAACGGCAAGGAGGTTCAGACAGATATTTTCGACGATTTCTTATACTTTCAGCCTTTAGTTTTGTGGCAAGCTCTTATGTGATTTACGCTTTAACCGTAAAGCTTGACGTGGATTTTTTGTGGGCCTTAACCGTTGTCGCGGTAGTCGTGCCAAGTATCAGTTTTATTGCGGCAAAATTTTGGGCATTTAACGAAGCAGTACAAGATAATGATAACCAGTATGGATCATTCGTGTTGTTGGGGCTGTTGTTGCAGTTGATTGCATATTTCTGGTTTCAATCGTTTGCTGAACTAAACCATGACACCGCATGGTATCTGGTTGCAACGCAGAAATGGCTGGATGGTGCGCGGCTTTATACAGATATCATAGAGGTTAATCCGCCCTTGGGGTTTTACTGGACTGTGCCTGCCATATGGCTTTCAAAACTGACCGCACTTGATAAGCAGCTT
The DNA here is from genome assembly GCA_964195605.1 of uncultured Amylibacter sp. GTDB lineage: Bacteria > Pseudomonadota > Alphaproteobacteria > Rhodobacterales > Rhodobacteraceae > Amylibacter. The sequence continues at coordinate 12,766 of CAXMSA010000014.1, read as the reverse complement.
AGTTTTCTGGTTTTTATCGGTCTTCTTTCTACCATCAGTTTCATATCTGTATGGGACAGTATTAAACGTATTTCCGCTTTAACCATTACTCAAAAGCTATTGTGTGCCGAGTTGGTTTTGATTGTGGTGCTTTGGTTTACAACACCGCAGGTCGGACAGCGCGAACATATCTTGATCCTGTGCTTTCTGCCTTATGTTTTCACTGTTCTGGCGCAAAGCTACGGTATTAATTTTAGCAAAAAACACCGTGCTGTTCTGGCCGTAATGGCCTTGTCCGGCATCCTGTTGAAACCGCATTTTGTAATGCTGCCGTTGATGATCGCATTGTTTGAATGCGTCATGGCACGTTCTGTCAGGCCGTTTTTAAAGCTTGAAAACTGGATAATCGGTATTGGTTGCCTGCTTTATCTTTTGTTTGTCTATCTGGTGCATCCTGAGTATTTCAGCTTCCTGTTGCCCATTGCCTTTACGGTTTATGGGGCAATCGGGGGCACCGCTGATCATGTCTATGCGGGTATACCAGTCTACGTTATTGCATTGCTGTTATTTGTACTTGCGCTGGGGATCTATGAGAAAACCCTTACAAAAGGCCTGTTGTTTCTGGCCGCTGCGGCCTTGGGTGGTGCGGCAAGTTACTATTTGCAATTCACCGGGTTTAGCTATCATTCCTATCCATTCTATATTTTTACACTTCTTTTCTATGCCTTTATTTTGATGACGTCGAAAAGTCGCAGAGCTTTATCTTATTTTGCCTTTGCAGGGCTTTTGGCAAGTTTACATTTTGGCCCAAAACCATTGCGGTATGACAATTTAGCCAACACCGATTTACTACAGGAAATGGATACAGCACCCAAAGGCAGCACGGTTCTGATCTTGTCGACCAATGTATTCGCGGGTTTTCCGATTGCTCTGAACCAGGAATGGGTTTGGGCCAGCCGATTCCCAACACAATGGCTTTTACCGGGTGCATTGGCCAATGCGGCGAAGTTAGATTGTGCGGTTGTTCCCAGCAAGTGCCAGAAAAACAACGCTATTCTGGATTATGCGCGCAATGCGAACGTTGAAGATATAAATAAGTATCGCCCAGACTTTATCATCATGGATAGTCGCAAAAACAAGTCTTACATCAATGATGATAGTTTTGACTATATCAGTTTTATGTCGCAAGACCCCGCCTTTGCCGCCCTGTGGGGAAATTATAAACAGACTGCTGAAACCAAATATTTCACGATTTGGGCAAAGTAGGGTGATCTAACATTCCGGTGTATTTGCACTCATGGTATAAGTACGGTCGCGCCTAGTGTGGTACCGCTTTCGATGGCTTTGTGGGCTTGACTTGCGTCTTTCAATGCATATTCGTAGTTGATGTTGGCATCCAGAATGCCGTCGCCGATGGCCTTGAAAAGGTCATTTGCCGTCCAGTCCAGATCAGATCGTTTTTCAACATAATGCATGATTGCGGGTCTGGTAATGAACAAGGAACCGCGACGCCCAAGATCTTGGATTATATCTATTGGGTCGGGCGGGCCCGAAACATGGCCGTAGGCGGCACACATGCCCATCAAGCGAAGGCTGTCCAGCGATTGCTGCAATGTATCCTTGCCAATGGCTTCATAGACAACCGCCACACCTTTGCCGTCTGTCACTTCGCGGGCTTTGGCAACGAAATCTTCTTCCGAACGTACTACGGGGTAGTGGCAGCCCGCAGCGTGGGCGGCTTCGGCTTTTTGTCTTGTACTGACCGTTCCGATTATTGTGGCCCCCAGTGCTTTTGCCCATTGGCACAGGATCAACCCCATGCCGCCTGCTGCGGCGTGCACCAAAATGGTGTCGCCAGGTTGCACTTTATAGGTACGGTGCAAAAGATAATGTGCCGTCATGCCCTTCATCAAAAGGGCAGCCACTTGCCTGTCGTCAAGGCCGTCCGGCAGATGTAACAGTTTGTCTGCCGGATAGTTACGTACCTCGGCATAACTGCCCAAGGGCGGGATGCCGTATGCGACCCGGTCACCGGTTTCAAACCCGGTTACATCTTTGCCCACACCCTCAACAATACCGACGCCTTCAAAGCCGATTACCACAGGGCATGGCGGCACTATCCAGGGATGCGAAATACCGCCACGGTGGTACGTATCGGCGAAATTCACCCCAATCGCGGTGTGGCGCAAGCGTACTTCACCAGCGGCCGGATCGGGTACATGCCAGTCTTGCCATTGCATAGCTTCCGGGGCCCCGAGTTTATGAATGACTTGTGCTTTTGACATGGTAATGTTTCCTTATTTTTATTAGCAGGCATTTTACCTGTTCATTTACCAAATTTATGTCCCAAGATTTTCACTTAAGCAAGCGTCGCTCATATCCGCCTTGTTTGCTTTTTCACTAGCCATTCACCTTTATCTGGTTTATGGGCGCGTAAAACACCCAACACCCCCCGAAAAGGCGCGTATCATGGATTTACGGAATATTGCTATTATTGCCCACGTTGACCACGGCAAAACCACTCTTGTTGACGAGCTGTTGAAGCAGTCAGGTCTCTACCGTGACAACGAGCAAATCACTGAACGTGCGATGGACAGCAACGATCTGGAACGCGAGCGTGGTATCACTATTTTTGCTAAACCTACATCTGTAGTATGGAAAGGTGTACGCATTAATATCGTTGATACGCCTGGCCACGCCGACTTTGGTGGTGAGGTTGAACGTATCCTTTCTATGGTTGACGGTGTTGTGTTGTTGGTGGATGCCGCTGAAGGGCCGATGCCGCAAACTAAGTTTGTGACTTCTAAAGCCCTAAAATTGGGCCTGCGCCCCATTGTTGTGGTGAACAAAGTTGATAAGCCCGACGGCGAGCCTGATCAGGCGTTGGATGCGTGTTTTGATTTGTTTGCCAATCTGGATGCCACAGACGAGCAGTTGGATTTTCCAATTATGTACGCTTCTGGCCGCTCAGGTTGGGCTGATATGGCATTGGACGGGCCGCGTAAGGATTTGGATGCCTTGTTTGACTTGATTATTGAACATGTGCCGGCACCTGCGCAAATAGCAGACCAAGACAAGCCGTTTACCATGTTGGCCACAACATTGGGTGGTGATCCGTTCTTGGGCCGCCTACTGACGGGGCGTGTTGAGACGGGTAAGTTGAAATCAGGGCAAACCATCAAGGCGATGTCACGTGATGGTACTTTAATCGAAAATTTCCGTGTCACCAAAGTTATGGCATTTCGCGGCTTGGAACAAACGGCGATTGATGTGGCCGAAGCGGGCGACATTGTGTCTATTGCAGGTATGTCAAAAGCTACGGTTGCCGACACATTGGCTGAGCAACCTGTGACCGAAGCAATTCCTGCCCAACCGATTGATCCGCCAACTATTTCGGTGACGTTCGGCATCAATACCAGCCCTCTGGCCGGGCGTGACGGTAAGAAAGTGCAATCACGTGTGATCCGTGAACGTTTGATGAAAGAAGCCGAGTCTAATGTTGCTATTAAAGTGACAGACACGCCGAGCGGTGAAGCTTTTGAAGTTGCGGGTCGTGGTGAATTGCAGATGGGTGTTTTGATTGAAAACATGCGTCGTGAAGGGTTTGAGCTATCAATCTCTCGCCCGCAAGTGTTGTTTCAAGAAGAGAACGGCCAAAAACTGGAACCGATTGAAGAGGTCACCATCGATGTGGATGATGAATACTCTGGTGCTGTGATTGAGAAGATCACCGGGCATCGCCGTGGTGAGTTGGCCGAAATGAAACCTGCAGGGGTTGGCAAGACACGTATTATCGCGCATGTGCCAGCACGCGGCCTAATCGGCTATCACGGCGAGTTTATGACTGATACCCGTGGCACAGGCGTGCTGAACCGCGTGTTCCACGACTGGGCGCCTTACAAAGGCCCAATCCCTGGCCGCCGTTCAGGTGTTCTGATCTCTATGGAAAACGGCCAGTCTGTATCTTATGCGATCTTCAACCTTGAAGACCGCGGTAAGTTCTTTATCGGCCCACAGGAAGATGTCTACACCGGTATGATCATTGGCGAGCATAACCGCGAAAATGATCTGGAAGTGAACCCCCTCAAAGGTAAGAAACTGACCAACGTGCGGGCTTCGGGTACTGATGAAGCGGTGCGTTTGACCACACCTGTGAAAATGTCATTGGAAGAGGCGATTGCCTACATTGATAATGACGAGTTGGTGGAAGTGACGCCTAAATCTATCCGTCTGCGCAAACGCCATCTGGATGCCAATGAGCGCAAGCGCATGTCAAAAGTTGCCAGCTAAGCCGGCTTTTTGAATAGCAGTGCGATGAGAAACGCACAGAACTGAATACCTGCGGCGAATAGCACAAGCTGTGTATAGCCGTAGGTCTCAATCAAGCCGCCAAAGCTGAATATCATGATCATAGATGCTATGTAGGTGATGCCGCTGTACATCGCCAGCGTCGCCCCTTTGTGAGCGGCGGACAGGTCTGTGATGCGGGTCAGTATCAGGTTCAAGATCAAATGGTTCAAGAAACCCCACACAGCAAAGCTGATCAGGAACGCTTGATAGTTGGGTGCCAGTGCAACCATTGCAATTGTCACTGTTGCGATTAATAGGCCCGCAGGCATGGTTACATTGGGTGGTAAGCGGTCCAACAGGTTGGCAAACAGGGTGGCTGCACCAAATCCGATACCGTAAACCAATGCGATCAAACCTGCCTGGGTTGTTGTCTGGTCAAATACCGTGACCGCCTGTGTGCCGCTAAAGGCGTATATGCCGTAAAAACAGGCCATGAACAGGAAATTAATAGCATAGACCGAATAACTTCCCTTCAGGGTGAACGGGGTCAGCAGGTTGAACTTTGTGCTTGATGGGGCAGGGGCAGAACGGAAGATGTTCAAGGGGATCAGCATTATGATGTGCAAAGAGCCGAATACCGCCAGTGTTGCCCGCCAGTTTAACAAGTCGGCAAGGAATGCCGCTAACGGGACGACTGCAACCAAAGACAATGACCAGCCCAATGTGACACGGCTGAGGGTTTGGGCCTCTTTTCCCTTTGGTGCGGCGGTTGTTGCCAGACCGTAAATAGATGGCAAAGCAATGCCTGCGGCTGCCCCTGCCAACATTTGTGTGGCGGTAAGGCTTATCCAGCCTTGGCTGAATGCAGCCAGAATTTGTGCGCAGCCTGCAACCGCCATTGCAAGAAATAAGGCCCGGTTCATGCCGTAGCCATCCAGATAGCGCCCAAGCCAGACTGCGGATAATGCGCTACCGGCCCCATAAGCCGCAATCGCGCGCGATATATGTGATAAAGGGGCTTGCAGATCACTGCTGATGGCTGGCAACATTGGCGATAGCAACAAGCCGTTTGAGCCGATCAGGCAAACACTTAAAAGTAAGCTATATAAAAATCGTGTCATGGGGCTTTGGTTGGGGTTGGTATTATCTGATCCCACAAAACCATAGATTGCATTAGGGGACAGTGATTCTTTTAGAGCTGCATTCATAAAGTATTTGCAAAACGCAAAGGTATATTGAAAATTGTTTTTGCATTTTGCAAATCATACAGATTTCAGAAACTAACTATTAGGTAGGTAATCTACTTTTGATTGAGGCGGATGCAGTATTTAATATATAAAATATATCATATTAAATACAATAAATACAATGTAATAAATGAATTTACAGACACATAATGCAACTAATTTATGCATAGTGAATGTATTCATCCACGTGAGGCGTTATATTACTCATAGTAGTAAGTGAGGAGTTCAAGAATGTCACATCCAGTTGATGAATATGTCGGGAAACGCGTCAGACAACGGCGTTGGATGGTTGGATTAAGTCAACAGCAACTTGGTGAAGCTGTTGGTATTAAGTTCCAGCAAATACAAAAATATGAAACCGGGATGAACCGGGTCAGTGCCTCTCGGCTATGGGATATTGCCGCAGTTCTAGATGTGCCTGTAACCTTTTTCTTTGATGGTTATGATGGGACTTCTTTAAATATAGATAGTGCACAAGCCAAAGCTGGCGGACAAGGCGATTTTCTTGCGGATAAAGAAGCACTGGATCTGGTGCGCTCGTATTATGCGATCCCGGAAAACCAACGCCGCAAATTGTTTGATCTAGCACGCGTTTTAAGTGAAGCCGCCTAAATTTTGCGAATAATATCGAGTGTTAATTAGGATGTTTCCAGTTCATGTACTGGATGCGAACCAGTAGGCGTGTGTGTATGAGTTTAGTATGACTGCCGTGTAACGAGTAAATGTAAGAGATAAATCAGATACGTTGTCTTGGTTATGAGTGATTGAGTTTATACTCTAAGTATGACCAAGGCCAGACATTATGAAACTCCAGCCGGGCTAGCCTAGCTGGAGTTTTCTTATATTTAGTGATCATTTATCTGCATAAATATGTGCAAGAGCCATAACCTGTAACATCTCATATTAGGCTGATAATCTTCTTGTGCTTATGGCTTCAACCGCCTTGTCTATATTCTGTGTTTCCCGGTAGGCGGCATTTTCCAGCAATAAATCATGACAGACTTCAAGATGCTGTGCCGGAACGTTGGGAAACAGATGGTGAATAAGGTGATAACAGTCATTCCGAGGAAACAGAAACACCCGCAATGCTATGGGCAATATCATGTTTCTGGATGCTTCCAGTTTATCGCCAGACCCGATAATACCACCGTGATCTATGCAATCTGTCCAGTAGTTAATCGCCGTAAATATCCACAAAAATGGGATTACGACCAATAGAACTGCGGCTTGAGGGTTGAAATAGGCAAATATGAGCGTGGTAACAATCAGACCTGATTTTAGCACTGCATATGCCCATCCGCCGCTTGCCGAAAGATTAACTGATAAGTAACCAGGTAGGTGAAGCCCAAAAATGGGCGTTAATACATGACGGATGATTGTTTTCCCGGTTAGTTCATCTTCAAGGCGGTAAGCTTGGATGCCTTGTATATCCAAGTCCCGTTGATAGTCACCTAAATGCGCATGATGGGTTAAATGCTCTTTGCGGTAAACTTCAAACGATTGCAGAATCATCGCGGCTGCAATGTTGCCAAGTATCACATTATCTGTGCGGTTCGTGGCAAAGGTGAAATGTGAACATTCATGGATGATGTTATTCAGCCCGCGCAACCGTGTTCCTATCATAAATACGGTGAATGCGATCATGATATATGACAGGGTTGTCTGGAACGATAACAAGTATGTTCCTATAATAATTAAAAAAAGTAGTTGCAAAATATATGACCCAAGAATGACCGATGAGGTTATTCTTGTATTTTTGTCGAAGGCGCGAAATTTTTTCATGTAGTCTTTACGTATTGTTTTATATGACATTTTGTTCCCTTTAGTCTCGAAATTTTATTTAGTGGTTTACTTTATGGCGGTTATTTTATTAGTTAAATTAAACTCCCTTCAGGTGTATTAGGTCTGCTAATGAAAAGTATTTTTACAAATGATTTATTGAGCGCACTTTCTGCCGTTATTAAAGAGGGCACATTTGAGAGTGCCGCTAAATATTTAAAGATTACCCAATCTGCGGTTTCCCAGCGCATCAAGCAATTAGAAGAAAATACCGGGGCTATTTTAATATTACGTGAACGACCATGTCGCCCGACTGAAATTGGCAGCCAATTGTGTCAGCATTTTGAAAAAGTAAATTTGCTGGAACACGATCTTATGTTGTCATTGCAAAATGACGCACAGGATCACACCAAAGATTTTGTATCTTTGCGCATCGCTGTTAATGCGGATAGTCTAGTGACGTGGTTCAGTCCGGTCATAACGCATGCGGTCAAAGACGCGAATATTTTGTTGGATATATTGGTTGATGATCAAGAGAATACAGCAGAGCGATTGCGCACAGGTGAGGCGTTGGCCGCAGTGACGGTGGGGCAAAAAGCGCTTAACGGATTTAAAATTACACCGCTTGGAGTGTTGGATTATGTAACGGTGGCAAGCCCCGAATTCTACGATAAGTATTTTTCCTCTGGCTTGTACCCTACTGCGGTTTCTAACGCACCTTGCTTGACCTATAATCGTAAGGATTTGCTGCCGCAGATCTGGGTTAGCCGTGTATTTGGTATGCAACTATCATTGAATCCCATATGGGTGCCTTCATATTCGGGCTATCTGGAATGCTGTTGTAATGGGGCCGGATGGGGTCTAATGCCCCGTAAGACTGTGCAGCCACATATCTCAGAGGGTATACTTGTTGAGCTGAAACCTGAGACCGATATTGATGTGCCTTTATTCTGGCAATACAGTGTGAACGCAGGGAAAACGATGAATGCCTTGACGGAAATAATCACCGCGCAAGCGGGCGGGTGGTTGACCTTAACAGATTGATTTAATGACGCACAGGAACTCCTGAACTTAATCATAATGCTTATGAGTTGCCGTAGCAGGATTTGCCTCTATGTGGCGTGTGAACTGAAATTTCTTGTTTTGATGCATTAGAAATGCTAAAGTAACATTAGTAGGTTTTATTTTAAGGTAAGCATTAAGGATGTGCTATATAGTAATCTAGGCCTGCGCCGCGACAGATGAGCCAATTTAAGATAAGGAAACGCCATGTCACATCCCGTAGATGAGTATGTTGGAAAACGTATCAGGCAAAGGCGCTGGATGATTGGCTTCACACAACAGCAGCTTGGAAATGCTGTCGGCATAAAGTTTCAGCAAATTCAGAAATATGAAACCGGTATGAACCGAGTCAGCGCATCGCGCTTATGGGATATTTCTGTTGCGATGGATGTGCCCGTGTTCTTTTTCTATGACGGTTATGAAGGGGCCTCTATGGCTACAAATGCGACACAGGCCGAAACGAGCGGAAAAGGCGATTTCCTTGCGGATAAAGAAGCGCTGGATCTGGTGCGGTCGTATTATGCGATCCCGGAAAACCAACGCCGCAAATTGTTTGATCTAGCACGCGTTTTAAGTGAAGCGGCCTAAGGGCTATGAATAATATCAGGTGTATCTGATGGATAGAAACAGAGATAATATACGTTGTCCGGGTTTGGCGTATATAGTGATGTGTAATTGATATATGGTCTACGGTTGACCAAGGCCCGACACTATGAAACTCCAGCTAGACCACCCTAGCTGGAGTTTTCTTATGTCTGAACTGTCAAATAGCTTAAAACAAGAGCTATATTCTGTGGCCCACGCCCTGGCAGATGCCGCTAGACCTATTGCTTTACAGTACTTTCGCAAAAGCGATCAGGGCCTTGAAAACAAACTGGATCAGGGTTTTGACCCTGTGACGCTTGCGGACAAAACGATTGAGCGCGAAATGCGCCGTATCTTGGCCGCGCGCCGCCCGGATGACGGGATTATGGGGGAAGAATACGACGATATTACCGGCATTACAGGTCTGACATGGGTGTTAGACCCGATAGATGGGACCCGCAGTTTTATTTGCGGCACACCCACTTGGGGGGTGCTGATCGGGTTGGATGCGGGGCAAGGGCCGATATTGGGTATTGTCGACCAGCCTTTCACCAAGGAACGGTTTGCTGGCGGATTTGGATCTGCAAGCTGGGTGCAGGGCGAACAAAAACAAGATATCACGGTGCGCCAATGCGAAGCTTTAAGCGATGCGGTTCTATTCACCACATTCCCAGAGGTCGGAACCGCTCATGAGCGGGCGGCATTTATGCGGGTGTCAAAGCAGTGCAAGTTAACCCGCTATGGTACGGATTGTTATGCTTATGCGCTGCTTGCAGCCGGGCATATTGATCTGGTGATTGAAGCGGGGCTGAACGCATATGACATACAAGGCCCAATGGCTGTGGTGCAAAATGCGGGTGGTCATGTGACCAACTGGCAGGGCGGGCCGGCGTATATGGGCGGGCAGGTCATTGCAGCGGGGGATGCGCGGGTTCATGCACAGGCCATAGCCTTGTTAACCAGTTAAAAAATCACCGATTTCTTTCCAAGCATGATCCAGAACATGGGGTTCTTCCATCAGAACCTCATGTTGGGCACCTTGAATATGCACAAGTTTACTGTTTGGCCATTCATAGATGATGTTGTTTATGGCTTTGGGCGATACAATCACTTCCTGGCTGCCTAAAAAGCACAGACAGTCATAATCAGGTGGTGGCATGCGGCGCAATCTTGCACATTCCAAAAGGGCTTGATGCAGCCAGTTGATACTCGGCCCGCCAATGCCCAGTTCCGGATGCGCGTCTAACTGCGCGGTCAGCCAGTTGTAGGTTTCTTGGTCATTGGTCAGCGTGTTGGCTTCAAATGAGGTGATCTGCACGTAATTGCTTGGCGTTGTATTGGGCGAAAACTTTTTGGCAAAGCCGATCAGGGGCCCGATATTTGAAATGATCTGGGCCGGTATCCGCAGCACGGGTTCAATATATATGCCCCACATAGGTGCTGAAAATATGGCCTTTTTAAAGGGCAAACCATTGTGCAAACTGCGCAGGCCAATGGTGCCACCCATAGAATGGCACAATAGCGTAAGCTCTTCGGGCAGGCCCGCTGCTTTCACGATATTCAGCATCCCATCCACATCTTTTTGGTAATCCAGAAAATGTTTTACATGGCCAAGCTGGTGGTTTTTTGCAATGCGATCAGACAGGCCTTGCCCACGCCAGTCAATCACGGACGCAGAATAGCCCATATCCAAAATACTTTGGACTGTAGGGCCGTATTTCTCAATGAATTCAGTGCGTCCAGGGAAAACCAGAACGGTTCCCTTCGTCCCCTTTTTCCAGGTAGCAACACGAATACGCACCCCATCGGCACAGGTGCACCAATGGGCAACGCCGCCTTTAGGGGCGCGGGCAATATCTGTGAATAATGGCGCGTCACTCATATTAAGATAATATCGCACCCAGCTTCATAGCCGTTCCCATATCGCCGTCAACTTTCAACCCACCGGTCATAAAAGCGCTTGTCGGGTTCACATCACCGCTTAACATGCCTTGAAATGTATCGGCATCGGCTGATAATGTGCAATCTGCATCTTCATCACCCGCACGTGCACCGTTTTCGTCGATTATAATGCAGCCTTCGTCTATAATATCGACTTTGATTGTGCCGTCAAACCCGTCATCGCCCATTTTATCGTTCAGCGCTTCAACTGCTTTTGTTACTATGTCACTCATTTTTATTTCCTCAATTTCAAAAAAACCTCGCAATCTTTTTTATATGCGATAATTTGGCGTTAACATGGTCATAATTCTAAAAAATATAAAGCCTTTGATACGCGTGTTTTTGTGTTCCGTTGCGTTAATTTTGATAATGAGTGACAATAATCACGCTTTTGCCCAAACCACCACTTTGGACACATTATTTTCTGAATTACAGAACCCCGAAAATGAAGATTGGGAAAGCGCGGAGCAAAAGATTTGGCGAGAATGGTCTAAATCAGGTTCTGCTGCGATGGATCATTTGTTGCAACGCGGGATAGGTGCGATGAAAAGCGGCAAGTTGCGCACGGCTGTTGAGCATTTTTCCGCTACCATTGATCACGCCCCTGATTTTGCCGAAGCCTGGAATAAGCGCGCGACCGTTTTCTACATGATGGAAGAATATGGCCTGTCGATGTCTGATATTCGCCAAACGCTGATTTTAAATCCGCGCCATTTCGGGGCCATGGCCGGGCTGGGGGCTATTCTTGAAGGGTTGGAGCGGCCAAAAGATGCTTTGATGGCCTATGAACACTCTTTAGAGGTGCATCCGCATCAAGATGGCATTAAAGAGGCTATTGAACGGCTTAAGACCGAGGTTAAAGGCACCCCGCTATAAGGAAAGACAGTCATGTCGCGCATCTGCGCGGTGCTTGGGCCAACCAACACCGGAAAAACCCATTATGCCATTGAACGGATGCTGGCCTATCGCAGTGGTGTGATCGGCCTGCCATTACGCCTGCTTGCGCGTGAGGTTTATGACCGTATCGTGGCCTTGCGCGGCCCGTCTGTTGTGGCCCTTGTCACGGGCGAAGAACGCATTGTGCCACCACGTGCGGCCTATTGGGTCTGTACCGTGGAAGCGATGCCGACAAGTCTGGGTACAGAGTTCGTCGCAATTGACGAAGTGCAATTATGTGCCGATCCGGAACGCGGCCATGTGTTCACTGATCGTTTGTTGCATTTGCGCGGCCTATCGGAAACCTTGTTTTTAGGCTCTGACGCTATGTGGGGTGTGATCTCTAAGCTGGTACCAGAAGCGGATTTTATGCGCCGTGATCGATTTTCAGAACTGCGTTATTCTGGCGCCAAAAAAATCTCACGGATGCCGGCACGTTCGGCGATTGTCGGATTTTCCATTGATAACGTTTATTCCATCGCAGAGCTTTTGCGCCGCCAAAAGGGTGGGGCGGCGGTGGTGATGGGGGCTTTATCGCCGCGCGCGCGCAATGCGCAAGTTGAACTATACCAAAATGGCGATGTGGATTATCTGGTGGCAACAGATGCCATTGGCATGGGGTTGAACTTGGATATTGACCACGTGGCCTTTTCCGGCACGTCGAAGTTTGATGGCCGCAAAATGCGCCGTTTGATGCCCAATGAACTGGCCCAAATCGCAGGTCGCGCCGGGCGGTTTCGTACCAACGGTACTTTCGGGGTGACAGGCGAAGCGCACCCCCTAGAGACGGAAGTGGTGGACGCGATTGAAAGCCACCGTTTTACTCCCATTCAAAAACTGCAATGGCGTAATGCGCGGCTTGAGTTCGGTGCTATGAAAACCCTGCTGCGTTCACTGGAAAAGCCTAGCGATGACCCGTTATTGATCAAAGCCCGCGAAGCCGAAGA
>CAXMSA010000013.1:0-34082 GCA_964195605.1 uncultured Amylibacter sp. | reverse complement strand
GCAAGGGCCAAAGGTGAACCACGGGTGCCAATTTTGAAGGTAGGTTGCGTCATAGTTTCTCTTTTGTGTGATAGCGTTGTTTTCATCTCCACTTATCATCCGAAACTTGGTAATGCGAGGGTGAATTATAGGATTTATACTGTGACACAAAGCACCAAAACCATTTTGCGCGCCTTGAACGGCGAGACCATGCCAACACCACCTGTTTGGATGATGCGTCAAGCTGGGCGCTACCTGCCAGAATATAAAGCCACGCGGGCAGAGGCGGGCGACTTTTTGTCATTGTGTTATAATTCTGATCTGGCCACCGAAGTGACCCTGCAACCCATTCGCCGCTACGGTTTTGATGCGGCGATCATGTTCGCTGACATCCTGTTGGTGCCGCAAGCCTTAGGGGCTGATCTGTGGTTTGTTACTGGTGAAGGCCCGCGCCTTTCGACCATCACAAATGCGGATGATTTGGGCAAGCTTGGCCCTGCTGACGATATACATGAGACGCTTGCGCCTATCTATCAAACCCTGCGCAACCTGTCTGGTGCTTTACCATCCGAGACAACCTTGATCGGTTTTGCAGGCGCGCCCTGGACGGTTGCCACTTATATGATCGCAGGGCGCGGTACGCCTGATCAGGCCCCCGCACATGCGTTGATGCGCGAAAACCAACCGGTGTTTGATGCGCTGATGGATCGGATTACAAAAGCGACAATCCTTTATCTGGCGGAACAGATTAAAGCCGGTGCCGAAGTGGTGAAAATCTTTGACAGCTGGGCCGGATCATTAACCGCAGACGCGTTTGACCGCTATTGTATCGCGCCGCACGTTGAAATTATCACCGCCCTGAAAGCGCAATTTCCAGACGTGAAAATCATCGGCTTCCCGCGCGGGGCAGGTGATAAATACATTGATTATGTGGATCAGGTCGATGTGGCATGTGTGGCGGTGGATACCGCAGTTAGTTCCACTTGGGCCGCAGAAAAACTGCAACCCAAGATGTGTGTGCAGGGCAATCTGGACCAGTCTTTACTGGTCACTGGTGGTGGCAAGCTGATCAGTGAAACCAAGCGCGTGGTTGAGGCTTTCAAAAACGGGCCGCATATTTTCAACCTTGGTCACGGTATTACGCCTGACGCCTCACCTGATCATGTGAGCCAGATGATTGAGGCTATTCGGGGTTAAACCCGCGTTGCATCAAGTCATAGGGATGTTTCCAGCCTTCTAGGGCGGCAATACGATCTAACCAAGCGTCGATGTTTGGCCAGTCCGCACGGTCAAAGCCAAAGGGTTCAGGGTAATATAGATACCCGCAACAGGAAAAATCCGCCATTGTCGGGTGGTCTGCGGCAATCCAGTCGCGGGTCTCAAGATGGGCGTCCAAAACCGCATAAGCGGCTTGTAAACGCCCTGCGACAAACGGAAGTACTGCTTTTGGGCGTTTGTCTTCAGGCAGGAAGTTCATCAAAAACCGCAGCATGCCTGCTTGTGATGACAATTTGTGGTTGTCCCATAAAATCCAACGCATAACTTCGCGTTTTTCGGCATCTGTTGTGCCACCAAACTTTCCGGTTTGCTGGGTGATATAATCCTGAATAACCCCCGATTGGCTGATCTTAATATCGCCATGCACCAAAACCGGTACTTCGCCCATTTCATTGATCTTTTTAAAGGTTTCGGTGCGGGCTTCGCCACCAAAGAAATCCACAAATACAGGTTGCCAATCACAACCCGCCAGTTCCAGTGCAAGGGCGGCTTTGTAAGCGTTTCCAGACTCGGCCATACAATAAAGCTGATATTCTGACATTAGGGTGATCCTTTTAATTTTCCCTGATTTAAAAAGAGAAATGACCTAAAAGGCAACTTCGATATTGTACCCATTGGCAATCTCACCCTATGCTCGCTTGGTAAACAGGAGCATTCATGGATATTGTTCACCTTAAAACCTTTGCCGCAGTGGTTGAGGAGCAAAGCTTTACAGCCGCGGCCACACGGTTGGGCGTGGCAAAATCCGTATGTTCACGGCGTGTATCTGAACTGGAAACCGACCTTTCAGCGCAATTGGTTAATCGCACCACGCGATCAGTTGTGCCGACACAAGCTGGATTGACATATTACCAAAGTTGTCTTGAAATCCTGTCTTTGCTGGAAGACGCAAATCAGGCTGCGAAATGTGATGCGAAAGTTGTGTCAGGCCGCCTGAAACTGTCATTACCGATAGATTATTGCCAATGTGTTTTATTGCCAAAGCTGGAAAGCTTTGCCGCGACCTATCCTGATACGCAACTCAGCCTTGATCTAACTGACAGTTATACTGACCTGGTGTCTGGCGGGTTTGATGCTGCCGTGCGCATAGGAAAGCTTGCAAATTCAACGTTTTACAGCCGTAAGATCGGGGAGATGAAACTGATCTGCTGCGCTTCGCCTGAATATCTGGCGCAAAACGGCACCCCTAAGGACGTGGATGATTTATCCAACCACCAATGCCTGCTTTATTCAAATTCAGCCACGGGCAGCGAGTGGGTGTTTTTCAAGGATGGGTTTGAGATCCGCAAAAGGGTGCATGGGCGTTTTAGCGCCAATAACGGGACGCACCAGCTAACCCTGGCTTTGAACCATCACGGCATTGTCTATCTGCCGGACTTCATCGGGCATGGTGCGCTTGATCGTGGCAATCTGGTGCAGGTTTTGGGGGATTATGACCAAGTTTCTGTGGATATTCAGGTGGTGTTTCCTGAAAAGAAAAATATGCGCGCAGTGTTGCGCGCATTTATAGAGCATTTAGCGGATTAGCTATTAGGTTCCGCGTGCAATGGCGGCCACACCAGTGCGGGCCACATCATCCAGACCCAAAGGGCGCATCATATCTGCGAATGCATCAATTTTTTCTGGCGTGCCGGTTAATTCAAACACAAAGCTTTCCAATGTGCTGTCTACCACATTGGCGCGGAAAATCTGGGCTGTGCGCAAGGCTTCAACCCGCTTATCACTGGTGCCCAATACTTTGAACAAAGCCAGCTCACGCTCTACAGACGGGCCTTCTACGGTCAGGTCATGTACTTCGTAAACCGGCACCAAACGGTCCAGCTGGGCTTTGATCTGGTTGATAACCGAAGGTGTGCCTATGGTGACAATCGTGATCCGCGAACGGTTTTCCACATGATCCACTTCGGCCACTGTCAGGCTTTCGATATTATAACCACGGCCTGAAAACAGCCCGATCACACGGGCCAGAACCCCCGCTTCATTGTCAACCAGAACCGCTAAAGTGTGGGTTTCCTCAATGTCGCCTAGAAAACTTTTCAGGTCATAAGCGCTTTTGCTGGAAGCACCTTTTTTCAATTTTACTGCATTCATCTTATATTCCTTCCTTTTGGAAATGGGGTTCGGCCTAAACCAGAACCGCACCATCCCCGTCAATCGCATTTTGTGTGTCGGCTTCACCCATCAGCATCTCGTTATGGGCTTTGCCAGATGGGATCATTGGGAAACAGTTTTCATGTTTCTCAACCATACAATCAAATATCACGGGGCCGTCGTATTTTAGCATTTCCATAATCGCATCATCCAGGTCAGCCGGGTCGGAACAGCGGATACCTTTGCCGCCAAAGGCTTCGGCCAGTTTTACAAAGTCGGGCAGGGCTTCTGACCATGAATGCGAATACCGCTCACCATGCAGCAATTCCTGCCATTGGCGCACCATGCCAAGACGTTCATTGTTCAAGATAAACTGTTTCACAGGCGCGCGGTATTGTATCGCTGTACCCATTTCCTGCATGTTCATCAGGAAGCTGGCTTCACCCGCAACATTGATTACCAGACTGTCAGGATGTGCGATTTGGGTGCCAACCGAGGCCGGCAGCCCGTAACCCATCGTACCCAAGCCGCCCGATGTCATGAAACGGTTCGGGTCTTCAAAGCCCAGATATTGTGCTGCCCACATTTGGTGCTGGCCAACTTCGGTCGTGATGTAACGGTCCATGTCTTTGGTTAGAGCTTCCAGACGTTGCAAGGCGTATTGCGGTTTGATGATTTTATCTGAGTTTTTGAAATCCAGACAGTTCACCGCACGCCATTCATCAATTTGTGCGTGCCATTTTTTCACTTCCGCCGCTTTGGTTTTGCGCCCGCGTGACTTCCAGATTTTTAACAGGTCTTCCAGCACATGACCGATGTCACCTATAATAGGCACGTCCACATGGATGACCTTGTTGATCGAGGATGGGTCAATATCGATGTGGGCTTTCTTTGATTTAGGGCTGAACGCGTCAATACGACCAGTGATCCGGTCGTCAAAACGCGCACCAACACAGATCATCAGATCACAATCGTGCATCGCAAGATTAGCTTCATAAGTACCGTGCATGCCCAACATGCCAAGCCAATTATTGCCAGACGCAGGATAAGCCCCCAAACCCATTAGGGTCGAGGTGATCGGGAAGTTGGTGGATTTAACCAGATCGCGCAACAACTGGCTGGCACCTTTGCCAGAGTTGATCACACCACCACCTGTGTAAAGCACTGGTCTTTCGGCTTTTTCCATCAGTTCAACAAGGGTTGTAATCGCATCCTTATCGCCTTTGACCTGTGGCTGGTAATGCCCCAGATCAGCTTTGGCAGGGGCGACATATTTACCGTTGGCAAACTGCACATCCTTGGGGATGTCTACCAGAACCGGGCCGGGCCGGCCGCTGGTCGCCACGTGAAATGCCTGATGGATGGTGCCTGCCAGTTTATCGGTGTCTTTGACCAACCAGTTGTGTTTGGTGCAAGGCCGCGTGATGCCAACGGTATCGGCCTCTTGAAACGCGTCCGTGCCGATCATGAAACTGGGCACTTGGCCTGTCAGAACGATCATCGGGATACTGTCCATCAGCGCGTCGGTCAGACCGGTAACCGCATTTGTGGCACCGGGACCAGATGTTACCAGAACAACGCCGGGTTTACCTGTGGAACGGGCATAGCCTTCGGCGGCATGCGTGGCACCTTGTTCATGGCGTACAAGAATGTGGCGAATACCGTTTTGCTGAAAAATCGCGTCATAAATTGGTAACACCGCACCACCGGGGTAGCCAAAGACGGTATCAACGCCCTGATCCTTCAACGCTTGAACTACAATATCAGCACCAGTCATTTGACGCGCCATGTTCTTTCTCCTTTACTTCAGCCATAAAAAAACCCCCGATTTGGGGGCGCATGAATACAAAAACGGGAGTTTACCGTTTTCGCGCCATGCGCTGTGTCACAAGGACAACAATATGAGCTGTTTTTTTCATAGGCGCAGATTACGCTTCCAAACCAGAAGGTCAAGATGCAATAAAGTTTTTATCTTCCGAAAAAGTGGAAAATGTTGTAATTAAAGTACAATTATTTTGTTTTTTAGTAATATAATTACCAAAATATGTAATATTTGGAAAGTTAAGGTTTATCTGCCAACAGGACATCAGGCAGCCTGATGGCTGCAACTTGTTCTGGAATGGGGGCAGGGCCGATTGAGCTATCATCCGGTTTAAATTTTTTGGGGTCATCAACCGCACGCCATTGGCCTTTGGAAAACACCTCTAAGCCGCTAAATCCTGCTTTATACCCCATTTTCGGGCTTTGCGGCACCCAATAGCCCAGATAAATATAGGGTAGCCCTGCATCTTTGGCTATTTGGATATGATCCAGAATCATATATGTGCCAAGACTGTTTTTTTGCAGTTCAGGGTCAAAGAATGAATAAACCAATGACAGGCCGTCATCCAACAAGTCCGTCAGACATACGGCTGTCAGCTCTGTTCTTTCATATAATGCGTGGGCTGTGGAGTATTCCACAATACGGCTGCGCACGGGGGTTTCCTCGACCATTGCTGAGAATTCGAACATATCCATATCCGCCATGCCGCCATCGGCGTGACGTGCATTCAGATAGCGGCTGAATAATTCATATTGATGTTCGGTGGCCCAAGGGGCGGCGGCATCGCGTAGAAGATGCGCATTTTTACGTAACACCCGTTTTTGTGATTTCGTGGGCTTAAAGTCGGCAACCCGAATGCGCGCGGACATACATGCGTTACAGTCAGTACAAGAAGGCCGGTACAAAACATTTTGCGAGCGGCGAAAACCCTGTTTCGAAAGTGCATTATTTAGTGCGTTTGCATGCTCACCTTGCAGGCCCGCAAACAGCTTGCGTTCCAATTTGCCGTCCAGATAGGGGCAAGGCTGGTTGGTTGTCACATAGAACTGTGTTGCCAGAGGCAAAGAATGTCGCATTACACTACTACCGTTACTGATTAATTAAAAGCGTACCAGTAGAACAATAATCAGGCAAGGTGGCTAAATCATGACGATTTCGGTCTATTAATCGCAGTTGTCCCTAATAGGTAATCGTGAAGACCCTGTCCGTGCTGATTTGCCAGCATCATTATAACCGAGATAATCTGGGCAAAAAATGAAAGCAGTACAAGGGTATAAAGTCCAGTATGCCATGTGGCCTCTGACAGGGTTAGTTTGTTGCCTTGGCTATTTCTGATCTCAATGCCAGCGAGCACCATGCCAAGTGTTGCAGAATTTTTTGAAAGTGTGAAAATACGATAAGAAAGATTGCTGATAAGCATTAATAACGGGAAGAAAAAGGCGCCGATGCCAAAACTGGCCAGAACCAGTACGGATGTTATCAACATGATGATGATAAAATCAATGAACCATGCAATCAGACGTTTAAACGGGACGCCATCATAAAACTGCTGGTCAATTTGTGGATCAGGCAGGTCGCTTAAGTTGTTTGAGAAGTTTAACATTGTCAGTTCCTGATTTACTTCGCCCATTATAACGGGCGAAGCGGCACAGTCTCAAGGGGAAGGGGAGTTAAGCCTGTGCTTTTTGGTCTTTGGCTCGATTATCCATAAACGCATCGAATTCAGTTTTGTCTTTTGCATCACGCAGACGCTGCAAAAAGCCCTGAAATGCGCTTTGTTCGTCTTCAAGGCGATTTAAGGTGTCTTCTTTATAAACGTCAAAAGCCGTGTTGCCGGTTGTGTTGCGATTTTTGCGTGAATGGCTGCAGCCAAAGAAAGAACGGGACATACGATTACTCCAAATCATGTAAAATAAAATAGCCAGGCCAAGTGGCCAGACAAAGATAAAGCCAAGGATCATAGCGGCGAGCCAGGCACCTTTGCCGCGCTCATCCAGCCATGCGACCGCATGGGAAAACCAAGACAACAGGGAAGACATATAAATTCCTTTCGGGTTGTTGATGTAAATGTTATTCACATTAACATAGATAACAATCATATGGCCAATTTCAAGGTGTAAAATCTTTTTTTGAAAATTTCTTAAATCTGACAAAATTTAGCCATTTTCCGCTGAAATAAGTCATGATGAAGAAAAGGTAAGTAAACAACATGTATGATATGTTTGATATAAAACTGCTAAAAGCGTTCTTGAAAAATCAAAGTGGTGCTGTGACTGTGGATTTTGTGGTTCTAACCGCTGCCGCCGTTGTTATTGCAGCCGCAGCTGTTACTGCTTTAAGCGGAAAAGTTGCGACTGCCCTGACAAATCTGACTTTTTAAGTATCGGCTGGCAAAACACCCAGCCCACGCAAATAGATACCAAGGCCGGTTTCAAGTAAATCCTCTGGGGTATAAGGGGATCGTGCACCTGGTTCGCCACGTGCGTATAATTCCACAATTCCATGGCTCATCGCCCAAATATGCTGACTGACCATCGTTGATGGCGGTCTTTTTTCTATAGGTAAATTAGAAGACAGATCATCTGCAGCCTTTACCAATACGTTAATTGCCCGGTTTGCCACTGCCGAAAGGTCAGGGTCTGCATTCACGGACACCCCACTTTCGAACATTGCAATATAGTGGCCCGGATATTTACGCGCAAAAGCCAGATAGGCCCGCCCGGTTGCCTCTAATGCGGCTACAGGCGTGGCGTTGCCTTTAGTATAGGCAAACTCCAGGAGATCGGCAAACATACCAAAGCCCTGTTTTGCCACCTCGGCAATCAGGTCTTCACGGCCCTTGAAATGGCGATAGGGGGCAGCAGCGGAAACGCCTGCCTGTTTTGCTGCCTCTGATATAGTGAACCCTGTCGGGCCTTTTACCTCGATCAATTTGATCGTGGCCTCAATCAGAGCCTGTTTCAGATTGCCGTGGTGGTAGCCTTTTCTAACCATTTAAGATTTCAGGGCCCCCGCAGATTTTACCATCTACCATACAGGCCACATCGGTGTCCTTCTTATCATAAGGTATTTGGGACATGACTGTACGAATGGCGGCAATGCGCGCGCGGCGTTTATCATCAGTGCGGATCACATGCCAAGGTGCGTGTGTTGTGTGGGATTTGGTCAGGGTTTCGGTGATTGCGGATGTATATTCGCCCCATTTATACAGACCTTTGACATCAATCCCCGACAGTTTCCATTGTTTCAAGCGGTCGCTTTCACGATCCAGAAACCGGCGCAACTGTTCGGCGCGCCCGACATTGAGCCAGAGTTTCACAAGGATAATACCGTCATCGGCCAGCATTTTTTCAAAGTCGTTCACTTGGGCAAAGAAATGTTTGCGCTGATCCGCATCACAAAAGCCAAAAACATGTTCAACAACGCCACGATTATACCACGAGCGGTCAAAAAATACGATTTGCCCAGCACTTGGCATATGTTTGATATAGCGTTGGAAATACCATTCGGAACGTTCAATATCTGAGGGTTTTGACAGGGCTACAACTTTTGCCACCCGTGGGTTCATGTTTTCGCGAAAACGCTTGATGGTGCCACCTTTACCGGCCGCATCACGGCCTTCAAACACCACGGCGATGCGTGCGCCTACTTGTTTGGCCCAAGCTTGCATTTTGACCAACTCGATCTGTAAATCTTCCAGTAATTCTTCGTACTCTTCGCGGTCTTTGCGGGTGTCATAAGGGTAAGTGCGATCCAGAATATCGTTTTTACCCGCCGATTTGACCGTTTTGCGTATATCACTTGGCGCGTCTTTTTCGAAGAATTCTGAAATTGCACCGTCAAACGGTTTTGGATATTTTGCCTTGCCCATTTTGCCTCCTGTATTTTGGTTAATATGGCGACTGGGGTATGGGTTTGCAACTGTTATGCTGGCTTTGAAAGCTCGTTAACTACTTTTGCGGACAGGGGATTCATACCTTTGCATTACTTACCAGTTTATCAGGCATGCGTTCGCTGGGCTGGGCTGTAACCGCATAAACTGCCGCTTCGATTTGCGGGACTGCCAGTTGGTGGGTGCCGTGGCCCATGCCGTGTACGGATATCAAATGCGCATGTGGTACGATTTTGATGAATTCACAGGCGTGAACAAGGTCAGGCACGGTCGGGTCATGAGTGCCATGGATCATCTCGATCGGTATGGTCAGGTCTTTATAGCGATCTAATTGCGCCAGAACCTGTGGGTAAAGCGTGTTTAACTGGCGAGAGTTTTCAACGAATGAACGATAACGTACGGACATGTTAACACCGACATGATCAAGATAGCCTTTTGGTGTGGCATGGGGGGCAAAAACCGTGGCGTAAGTGGCGCGAAAATAAGCGTCACCGAAATAAGCGGTTGCAAAAGCCATCATTGCAGGGCCGATAATTGGTATTGCCATCAGGCGGTAATTAATATCGATTTTGCCGGGCCAGGGCATGCAAACCGCCGAGACCAGCACGAGACCTTTGACAAAATCTTTGTCATGGGTGGCAAGGTGCAAGGCCAATGCGCCGCCGTATGAAAAGCCCAGCACATAGGCCTGCGTTACACCCAGTTGAGCCGCCGCTTTGGTGATCAGTTGGGCTTGCTCTGCCAATGTGGCAACCCGATTGCCCAAGGTCGGTGTGTAGCCATGCCCGGGGCGGTCAAATGCGATGACGGTGAAGTCTTTAGAGAAGCGTGCAACATGATCATAAGTGAAGTCTTTGACATGGCCCCCTGCGCCGTGGATCAGCAGTAATGTGGGGCCGGAGCCTTTTTTGATATAATGCACCGGCACCCCGTCCACATCCATAAACTGGCCAACAGGCGGGCAATCCCGTTCGGCTTTGGCGGTAAAGCTTTGGGCGCGGACCCCTGTGAAGATCCCGAGCAGCCCCAGCATGATAGCAAGTAAAATCCAAAACACTTTACGATCCTATTTTAGACAGATCATAGTTGGTGGTCTGGTATATTTGGTTGATCCAGTTGCCATAAAGCAAATGCCCATGCCCGCGCCAGCGGTTCAAGGGCGGCTGTGCCGGGTCATCGTTTGGATAGTAATTGCACGGCACATTGATCGGCACAGCTTTTGAAATATCGCGGTCATATTCCTGTTTCAGGGTGCCGCGGTCATATTCAAAGTGGTTGAAGATATAAAGGGCGCGATGTGCGGGATCCTCTATCAGACAAGGGCCGGTATCGGCACTGTTGATCAAAATATTCAAGCCTTGCGCCGCCTCAATCTCTGCCTGTTTATTCTCAGTCCAGCGGCTGACAGGGATCACCAGATCATCGGAAAACCCACGTAAATAAGGTGAGGAATGATCCACCACTTGTTGCCGGAAGCAACCGAACAGTTTTTTATCTGTAATATGTTTGTTTACACCGTGGAAATAATACAGCATGGCCATACCGCCCCAGCACACACCAAAGGTGGAGTGTACGTTGGTTTGCGTCCAGTCAATCACTTGTTTGATTTCATCCCAATAGGTTACATCCTCAAACGGTAGATGCTCAATCGGTGCGCCAGTAATGATCAGCCCATCAAACTTGCGGTGTTTGATCTCTTGAAAGCTGGTGTAAAATGCTTCCATGTGATCCAGCGATGTGGTTTTTGACGTGTGTTCGGTCATCCGGATCAAGGTCAGATCAATTTGCAAGGGTGTTGCACCGATTAAACGGGCAAACTGCGTTTCTGTCTGAATTTTCTGCGGCATCAGGTTCAATAAACCGATTTGTAACGGGCGGATATCCTGTTTGTTGGCGTCACCATGCGACACCACCATTACACCTTCATCTTTCAAGATGTCGTGGGCGGGCAGTTTACTGGGTATTCTTATGGGCATTGGTTTTCTTTCACCTATTGGCGTTCAGATAGGGGGTTTAGTCCTGCACCTCAAGGGCTTCGGCAATCACATTTTCGAAATCTGCGGATGTTTTCACGTGGTGGATATCTGTGGCCTGCACAGTGATCCCCCATTTTTGTGCAATTGCTTTATAGCGCGGCAAGCGATCAACCAGCAGCTGCTTGTAGCCAAAGCGAATAAAATCATCGGGGTCGACTTTATCGGCGGTCACTGATTTTTCCGCCAGATACTTATCCCAGCACTTGATCAGGAAGCTTTCGGGGTAATACATCGGTTTCGGGGCCTTGTTGAAACGCGCGACCAACACATTGATGTGATCATCATTACCTTCAATCCAAACTGGCAATAGGTGTTTTGAAATCAATGACATGACAGGGTCATTATCATCTGTTTCATCAACCACCTCGACAACCGATCCAGAGGTATCGCAGATAAAATTATCATAGTCATACAGGTCTTTGGCCCTCTGAACAAAATGCACAGTATCTTTCATCGCATTAATCTCGGCATCACGGTGCAGCCTTTGGCGGTGTAGGTATTCGTCAAACGCAATGCCACCCTTGGCAGGGTCACCCGGTTTGCCGAGATAAGTTGATAGCGGTGAGAGATCGGAAAACTTCAGGTTAGAGGCGATATAGATCGCATCTGCACGTAGCAGGTCGGCGAGAAACGGGTTGCGCATTGCTTCACGTTTGAAATTATCAGCGATATGTTCGCCCATGTAGCGTGTACCAATACGGTAATCGACACTGTAGTGAAACCAGTCGCCGTTATCTCGCAGGATCTCGCTGATATAGGTTTTGCCAAGGCCAGACATGCCGAACAGCATAACTTTTTTGGCTTTGGCATCACGCCAGTCTTGGGCAGTTTTATAAAGCATTGCGACCTCTTTTTATCTTTCAGCTTATCCTAAAGCAAAAAACTGCGTGAAGTTCAATTGTTTAACATCGCAAAACCCGTATTGCGCGGCCATCATGGATGATCATGCCCAATGCGATGACGGCAAAACCAAGGTATGCGGTTGCGGGCAGGCTTTCATCCAGAATAACTGCACCCCAGAAAACGGCTGTGGGCGGTACCATCAATGTGACAAGGCTAAGATTGCCGCTGCCTGCCAGATTAAGGGCGCGGTAATACAACAGGTACGCCACGGAAGTTGCTGGAATTGCTAGAAATAACATGGCGGAAATGGTGCTTGGCATCAGATCAAACCGCGGTGGGCCGTCTATGTAGAAAGCAAGTGGGATCATGACTAAACTGGCACCTGTTAACATGCCTGTGGCGGCCATGATCGGATGCAAGCCACGCAAAGCGTGCCGCCCCCATGAGGTGGCAAAGCCATATGACAGGCTGGCGGCCAACAGGGAAAATTGCGCTAATGATCGGATGTCCAGATTTTGCAAGGCGTCCCAGCCGATGGTGATGGAAACGCCGATAAATGCAACCACCACCCCGATCATTTTACGGGCGGTCAGGCGTTCGTCGGCGAAAAATATAACGGCGATCAGAATGCCGAAAATGGCGGTGCTGCCGTTTATAATTGATGCTAACCCGCTTTCAATATGGGTTTGACCCCATGCAATCAGCGAAAACGGGATGGCGTTGTTTAATAGCCCCATGATAAGCAGTGCGCCCCATGTTTTAACCGATTTGGGTAGGGGAATGCGCATCGCGAAGACCACGCCCCACAGTACCAACCCGCCCCAGAATACACGGTGGGCGACAAGGGTGTAGACATTCAATTCATGCAATCCAAGGGCAAAGCATAAGAAGCTGACACCCCAGATTAGGGCTAGTGAGATTAAGCTGACCCATGCGGCCAGTGAAAGAGTTTTTTGTAGCGCCATAATCTGTTCTAACTCACGTAAAATAGAAAGAAATGCAAAGCGTCTTTCGTGATGTATTCAATCAGTTTATGTTATGTTTGCTTAAGCTCAGGCAATCCGTTTCTTGCGGGTTTCCGACCATATGTTGATATAGTTTGACCCGAAGATAATTACCGCACCTAATATTACCCAAATATCCAGCGGTTCATTATAAAATAGCATCCCGATAGTAGCGATAATCGGCAAACGAGTGAAGTCAACCGGTAGAACCACGGTGGCAGGGGCAAGACTTAGGGCTGTTGTGATACAAAAATGCGCCAGCAACCCGCCCAAGCCCACAATGATGACCCAAGGCAGTGTTTCGATTGTGGGTACGGCGATGTCGCCGTCATAGCCGGCACAGATAATGCCAAAGATTAATTGCAGGACTGTCATCCAGAATAAAATGCAAAGAATGGATTGTTTGCGGGTCAGCCGCTTGGTGATGATGCTGGTGCCTGCAAAACAAATTGCACTTAGGGCGGCGGCTACTACCCCGTAGGACAGGCCCGCCATCCAGGGGCGTGTGACCATCAGGATGCCAACAAAGCCGATGAACACGGCGGTGACGCGCAGCTTTGTCAGTTGTTCCGATAGCAAGAAGGGGGCGGCCAGTGTGACCCAGATCGGCACCGAGAATTCAAAAGCAAACAAATGTGCCAATGGGATCACAGTTACGGCGAAAAACCACAGGTTCTGGCCGGTGAAATGGAACAGGTTGCGCAATAATTGTAGGCCGAATTGATCACGTCTGACCTCACGGATTTTTCCGGTCATCAGGCCGATGCCGACAACAATGATGACACCGATTAGCGAGCGATACATCATAATCTCGAAGGTATCGAGTTGAAAGCTCATCTCACGGCCGGCAACGGCCATGGCTGAGAAAGAAACCACTGCCCCCATCATCCACATGGCGGCTTTCAGTGTGTTGGATATGGGCTGCGCCATGGCTTTGACCTTATGGGTGAAAACCAGACGCTAACCGCAATCTGCGTAAATGAAAATACGTTATTCTACGGAGTTTTCCAACTCTGCGTTGGTGACACATGCAACACCTTCACCTGCATATCTGGTGCAGATGAAATCGGTAAACAAGCCGAATAGGGCACCTTCAACAACAAACCACCAAGGTGAGGCCAGAATAGCACCTGCGCCAAAAAACTGTGTCTGCATGATGGATAATTCATCATAGATGAACATCATTAGTACCAGGTTCATCCAGCCACCGACCCAAGGGCCGCGAAACCACCATGGCAGTTGCATTCTAATCAGGGGATGATAGTTCAACACCCCCATAAGCCCGACAAAGGCACCGATCATGATATAGTATAACACAAAGGCCAATTGGGTGATCCAGCCGATATCGGGGAAGACATGCGGGAATATTAATATCCCGCCGCCTGCGAATATCAGACCTATGGTTTTGCCGTAAGTGATGCGCATTATAATGGATGGGTTTTTAAACATGGGTCATTTCCTTTCGGTTGTGAACCTTTGAATTATAACATGTTTTTACACATCATACTTTGATGTGGATCAGAATTTAAGCGACTTCGGTAATGGTGTAATCACGCGGTAAGCCTGCGGTGATTTTGGCCCAAGGCGATGTGCTTGTACGGGTTTGATGCTGATCAAACGCGGCGCGGTTCTGAAATATTTCTGCCACCAAAAAACGCCCCACCACATCAGGGCAAGGGGTGACTTCGAAAGACAGGCATCTTGCTTCGGCACGGGTCAGCGCGATATGATCGCCCACCGCATCTGAGACTGCTTCCATGCGATCAGGCGTTACATCCATATGGCCCTTAAGCTGGATTTTCTTTTGTGTGCTATCCGTCACCGGGCATTCCTAATGTAGTAGGTTGTTGCGTGTATTTGTATCCATAGATGTATAAGATGAAAGTTGCCAGAATATATATCGCTATGCATTAAACCAAATAGCTAGGGCTTCGCGCAGGCACATGGTAATTTGCGGGTAACGGGAATTCGGGCTGGATTGCCGGAAGGAAACAGAGTGTGCAAGTGCTATGTTATAATCTCCGAACAACTTCATGCTGACCCATGATCTAGGCAGATGAAAGCCTTCGGTCACAAGGATGATATGAGAGTTATTTTTCAGGTAAGGAACAGAAAATAAAGCATTTTGAAGCGTTGACTGTGACTTTCCCTCATAGGTTGTTGCTCGTTCTGGCACGCCCATTTGAATGGCATACTGTGCCATTTGCTGGCCAGCAGAAGGTCCTTCTGGCCGCGCGATACCCCCTGTGAAATGTATGGCTGGGGCCGCACCTTTTTGATAAATAGCAACTGCTTTTTCAATACGCAGTTTTGTGGATAGGTGTAGCGTGCCATCTGCATCCATACCTGCACCCAATACCACAATACGATCCGCTACTGCAAACCGTTCGGGCTCAAAGAGTGGTTGAATAGCTGCAAAGGCAACAACAAAAACAAAGGTTACTAAGAATAACGTGACCACAAAGCTAAGAAGCCTTCTTATTGTGCGGATTATTCCCACTCAATCGTGCCGGGGGGTTTTGAGGTGATGTCGTAAGTGACGCGGTTGATGCCTTCGACCTCATTAATAATACGGGTTGCGGTTTCGCCCAGAAATTCATGGGTGAAAGGGTAGTAATCCGCAGTCATGCCATCGACCGAGTTTACCGCGCGCAAGGCGCAAGCGTAATCATAAGTGCGCCCGTCACCCATCACACCCACGGTGCGCACGGGCAGGATGGCCACGAAGGCTTGCCATATTTCGTCATAAAGCCCGTGTTTGCGGATCTGGTCGATATAGACTGCATCGGCTTTGCGCAGGATGCCGAGCTTCTTGCGGGTGATCTTTCCCGGGCAACGGATCGCAAGACCGGGGCCGGGGAAGGGATGGCGGCCAACGAAGCTTGCGGGCAGGCCGAGTTCGCGGCCCAAGGCGCGCACTTCGTCTTTGAACAATTCGCGCAACGGTTCAACCAGTTTCAGCCCCATTTTTTCGGGCAATCCGCCAACGTTGTGGTGCGATTTGATCGTTACTGACGGGCCACCTGAAAAGCTAACGCTTTCGATGACATCGGGGTAAAGTGTACCTTGGGCTAGGAATTTGGCACCGCCCACGGATTTTGCGTGTTTGTCAAAGACTTCGATGAACAAACGCCCGATGATTTTACGTTTGGTTTCGGGGTCTGACTGGCCGTCCAACTGGCCCAGAAACAATTCCTGTTCCTCGGCATGGATCAGAGGCATGTTGTAATGGTCGCGGAACATGGTGACGACTTCTTCAGCCTCACCTTCGCGCAGCAATCCGTGGTCTACGAAAACGCACGTTAACTGATCGCCGATGGCTTCATGTATCAACACGGCGGCAACAGAGCTGTCTACGCCGCCTGATAGGCCGCAAATGACTTTTGCATCACCAACTTGGGCACGAATGTCGGCTATAGCCTGTTCGCGGTAGGCACCCATTGTCCAGTCACCAGAAAAACCAGCCAGTTTAACGAAATTTTCATAAAGTTTTGCACCATTTGGTGTGTGATGCACTTCAGGGTGGAACTGTACCGCAAAGAAATTGCGTGAAAGGTCTGCAGTAACGGCAAAGGGTGCGTTGGGCGAAGTGCCGTAAACTTTGAAACCTTCGGCAATTTCAGAGACGTGGTCGCCGTGGCTCATCCAGACCTGTTCAATGCCTTCGGAAAACCAACCGTTAAGGATAGACAGGTTTTCGTCTGATGGCGTTACAAAGGCACGACCAAATTCGGCAGTGCCATGCCCGCGTTCCACTTTACCGCCAAGCTGGTGCATCATCACCTGCTGGCCGTAGCATATGCCAAGGATCGGCAGGCCCATTTTAAACAGGGCTTGCGGTGCGCGTGGTGCGTTTTGGTCGAAGACACTGGCGGGGCCGCCAGACAGGATTACGGCTTTGGGCGCGAAGTCTTTAATAAAGGCTTCATCAACGTTCTGAAACGGGTGAATTTCACAATACACCGACAGCTCACGCAGGCGACGCGCAATAAGCTGCGTGACCTGGCTGCCAAAGTCGATGATAAGAAGGCGGTCATGTATCTGTGTGCTCATGTGCGCGGTTTATTTTGCAATCGGTTTAAGCGCAAGGGGTGTTTGGCGGGCAAAGGGTGTGTGTTTCCGACATCTGATGTCGTTTGCAGCCCGAATTGGCCGAATTTGCAGCGTAGAATTTTATCAAACAGATTTAATTTAGAGGAAATTCAATCTCGAGGATTCCCAAATGTCAGAAGATGTCATATCTGAAAGTTCAAGCCGTCGCCGCGCACGTGGTGGTGGGGGTGCAGCGCGTCGTGCGGAGCGCACAGCAGTTGTTATTGAAACTGCGAAATATATCGAACGCAATATTCCTAATTTCGAAATTCTGAATGAAGAAGCGTTGCAGATTATTGAAACCAATGCGGAAATTATTCTTGAAGAGATTGGGGTGAACTTTCTGGATAACCCTGTCGCACTTGATCGCTGGCGTGATGCGGGTGCGGATGTTGATGGTGAGCGGGTGCGCATTCCCAAAGGTCTGGCACGTAAGCTGATTTCAACGGCCCCTTCCGAGTATATCCAATATGCGCGCAACCCTGATCGCAATGTGCGTGTGGGTGGCAATTCAATGGTACTGGCCCCAGTCTATGGCCCGCCTTTTGTACGTGATATGGACGGTGGCCGTCGGTATGCGACAATCGCTGATTTCCAGAAGTTTGTGAAATTGACCTATATGTCGAAATGGTTGCACCATTCGGGCGGGACCGTTTGTGAACCTACTGATATTGCTGTGAATAAACGCCATCTAGATATGCTTTATGCCCACATGACGCTAAGCGACAAGCCCTACATGGGTTCTGTGACAGCCCCTGAGCGGGCCGAGGATTCGGTAGCTATGTCCGAGATTTTGTTCGGTGGCAGCGTTAAAGATAAAACTGTGATGACTTCGCTTATCAATGTCAATTCACCCATGACATTTGACGACATTATGATGGGCGCGATGGAGGTTTATGCCAAAAATAATCAGGCCTGTATCT
The DNA here is from genome assembly GCA_964195605.1 of uncultured Amylibacter sp. Classification (GTDB taxonomy): domain Bacteria; phylum Pseudomonadota; class Alphaproteobacteria; order Rhodobacterales; family Rhodobacteraceae; genus Amylibacter. The sequence continues at coordinate 16,122 of CAXMSA010000013.1, read as the reverse complement.
TGTCGCCGTTCATTGTGGGCGGTGCGATGGCACCGGTTTCTGTGACAGGAACCCTGACGCAGGCCTTGGCAGAAGGGCTGGCGGGGGTTGCTTATAACCAACTATGTAATCCGGGCGCCCCCGTGATTATGGGCGCGTTTGTGACCTCGATCGATATGAACTCGGGCGCGCCGACATTTGGCACACCCGAAGCCAGTAAAATTCTTTATGGTATGGGGCAGTTGGTGCGGCGTTTGAACCTGCCGTTCCGGTCGGGTGGTGGCTTGTGTGGCTCTAAATTGCCGGATGCGCAGGCAGCCTATGAAACAGCCAATACGCTGAATGCGGCCCTGTTGGGCGGTGTTAACTTTTGCTTGCACGCAGCAGGTTGGTTGGAAGGCGGGCTGGTTGCTTCATTTGAAAAGTTTGTGATGGATGCGGACCAGTTGGGCATTTTGCATTCTATCGCCGAAGGTATTGATGTTTCTGAAAATGGCCAAGCCATGGGGGCTATCCGTGAAGTCGGGCCGGGTGGGCATTATCTAGGTTGCGAACACACCCAAGCCAATTTTAAAAATGCGTTTTGGCGCACGCAAGTACTGGATTACAAGCCTTATGAAACATGGGCCGAGGATGGTGAAAAAGACACCATGGCTTTGGCCAATGCTCGGGTTAAAAAGATACTGAATGATTACCAGCAACCCAAAATAGACCCGGCTATTGATGAAGCTTTGCTGGCCTATATGGCAAAGCGTAAAGAAAGCGAGCCGGACGCATTCGGCTAAGGTTTTCGACCGGTTTTTGGTAATAAATTAGCTTCTTGCAGCAATGCAGTCATGACTTGAATGTGCCGTTTCATGTCATAGGCTGCATTGCCTGTTATACGTGACTTTTCCAGCGTCGTCTCATGGGCAATTAGCAACCTAAAAGCCTGGGGTGGTTTTGGTGTATAGGTCCGTTTCAATAAGCGTTGTAAATCCTTGTTTCGCGAATATTTACCTAAACCTATTTTTGCTGCGCGCAGTAGAATTTTGGGTCGGTTTAACCGACTTAAAACAGCTTCAAGTTGCACTTCATATCTCCTTTTTTGAATGAAGTATTGATCAAATTATGCGTGTGTTGCGCAATTTATTGTCGTGCGTTCTTACTGTTTTCATTTGGTTATTCTTCAGGTGCAATGATTTTCTGACAAAGTTATCTTTAATGATTTTTTCAATAAATAAACTTTAAGTATAGTTAACTAAAAATAAACAGGAGGGATAAGTGCAGCAGGTTTTAAATTTAGATAGAGCGGCAAAATTCAACACAAATGCATATGTAAACTTAATTAGAAAAAACCAGGATATACGCGAATATATTGACCATGTGGAAAACGGTATTCCATTGCGTAATATAGCCCGCAGGGATGGAGTTCACCCATCCACGGTCTTGCGCCGTATCCGTAAAATTGAAGCACGGCGTGAAGACCCGTTACTGGACGATATTTTATCGCGTATCAGTGAACAATCCCACACTAACCCATACGGAAAAGAGGTCTTTATGAATACTCACAAACATGCTCTGCCACATGAGACTGAGCCAAAGCATGACAAGGATATGTTACGTATTTTACGTCGTCTGTGTGAACAAACCGCCTTTATGGTCATGTCATTGGATTTACCCAAGGCCGTGGTGATGCGGGGGCAAGGTATAGCACAGGTGCGGTCTGCGGTTTTAAGCCGCGAACTGGGGCAAAAGCTGTTGATAAAGGATTGGATTGAAAGTACGGGCGGCGGTAAATTTAACCGATATGAGATTACAAATGCCGGGCGTGCCGGCTTTAAACGCATGCTAGCGAAGCAGGCGGATGCGCAAAATAATAATGGTTTTGCCGAGGCCCCAAGCCCATTTCTGGAACTACACCGCGAATGGGGAGAGCGTACAGTTGTATCACCGGATTGTGGGCGACCATCGCGTATGCGGGTGAATTTACGCGAAAGCCCGATTAATTCATTGGGGCGCAAGAAAGATAAGGATGGCAAGCCGTTTCTAGCCAATGAATTGCTGCAGGCAGGCGAGCGGTTTCGTGAAGATTTCGAGTTGGCACAGCTTGGGCCGCGTGTGGCGCAAAACTGGGATCGGTTTTTAGTGGGATCTGATCGTGGTAATTTTGGCTCAGGCGAAGGCGGCGGCTCATCTGCGGCACAAAGTCGTTTGCGCAAGGCGTTGACGGTGCTTGGACCTGGCCTGGGTGATATTGCGCTGCGTTGTTGTTTTCTGGAAGGAATGGAGGCGGCTGAAAAGCGTATGGGCTGGTCGGCACGGTCCGGCAAGGTGGTGTTGCGCATCTCTTTGCAACGGTTGCAGATACATTACGATGTGGTTTACGGTGGGGCGGTAAATAAGATAAGTTAGCTTAACGCTTTGATTATATGATAAAAATCATCTGCTTTCAGGCTGGCACCGCCCACAAGACCACCGTCTACATTGGATACATTTGCTATGTCGGCGGCATTTTTCGGGTTCATCGAGCCGCCATAAAGAATGCGTACAGAACGACCCACGCCTGTGCCGAAACGGCGTTCTAATCGGGTACGAATAAAGTCATGCACTTCGCCAATTTGATCCAATGTCGGGGTCAAGCCCGTGCCAATGGCCCAGATCGGTTCATAGGCAATTACAAGATTTTCGCCCAAGGCATTATCAGGAACTGATGTCGATAATTGCCCGCCAATGATGTCAAGCGTGTTAGAGGATTCACGCTGCGACAGGCTTTCGCCAATGCAAACAATTGCAGTTAGCCCTGCAGCCCATGCGGCTTTGGTTTTCGCGCGTATATCCGTGTCACTTTCGCCGTGATCCGAACGGCGTTCCGAGTGCCCTAATATTACGTAAGTGGCCCCACTGTCAGCCAGCATTTGGGCCGAAATATCGCCCGTATGGGCACCTTTTTCATCTGCATGGCAACTTTGCCCGCCTAAAATTATGTCGCTTGATATTTGTGACATGGCATGGATTAAAGTTGCTGGCGGGCAGATTAAAACTTCGCAATCTGATGCATGAGATACTTCGGATAAGGCTTTGATTTCAGATATGTTATCGTGAAAGCCATTCATCTTCCAATTGCCAGCCGCAAGCTTCGTGCGCATTCGATTACATACCTTCGAATTTAATAGACTCGCCGCAGCCACAAGCTTCGGTCACGTTGGGGTTTTTGAACTTGAAGCCCGCTTCCAGTAAAGACACCTCATAGTCAATTTCGGTACCGAACAAGAACATTTGCGCCATTGGTGCGATCATCACAACAGCACCGTCCTGTTCCACAACCTCGTCGTTCGGATCAACCACATCGACGTAATCCATGGTGTATTCCATGCCTGCACAGCCGCCTTTTTTGACGCCAATGCGCAAGCCTTTTTTATCGCCATCGACCATCAATTTGGCAATTTGGACAACCGCTTTTTTGGTCATTGAAACAGCCGTTTTTCCCGGAATGCCGAACATTACATGAACCCCAGTTCTAGACGCGCCTCATCGGTCATCATATCCATGCCCCATTGTGGTTCCCAGACCAGATCAACGGTGACGGATTGCACACCAGGCAGGGGGGAAACCGCATCTTCCACCCATCCTGGCATTTCGCCAGCAACTGGACAGCCTGGTGCTGTTAAGCTCATCAGAATGCCGACCACGCCATCATTATCAATCTCTATCGTATAGATCAGACCCAAATCAAAGATGTTCACAGGGATTTCCGGATCGTGTACCGTGCGGATGGCTTCGCAAATGGTATCATATAAAGGATGGTCGGTCGTTGACGGTTTGATCAACGGTGTGCCTTCCATCGGTGCTGTTGCTTCTGCAGTCATTTGCATGTTCTCTCTTGGAATTCCTGACTAAACATATAAGGAATGAATTAAGAAACGTCCAGTGGGATAAACAATGACAAAACGCTTTGAATTTGAATTGCTTAACACAGATGGGTTAGCGCGTCGCGGAATTGTGAAGACCCCGCGCGGGGATATTCAGACGCCTGCGTTTATGCCTGTGGGTACGGCCGCGACGGTTAAAGCGATGATGCCTGAAAGTGTTGCGGCTACGGGTGCCGAGATTTTGCTGGGCAATACCTATCATTTGATGTTGCGGCCGGGGGCCGAACGGGTGGCTAATCTGGGCGGGTTGCATAGGTTTATGAACTGGGACAAGCCGATCCTGACCGATTCTGGCGGCTATCAGGTGATGAGCCTGACCGAATTGCGCAAACTGACCGAGGAAGGTGTGAAATTCCGAAGCCATATTGACGGCTCGGAACATAATCTGACACCGGAGCGTTCGATGGAGATACAAAAGCTGCTGGGCTCGGATGTTGTGATGAGCTTTGACGAATGCACGCCTTATCCTGCAACAGAAAAGCAGGCGCGGATTAGTATGGAGCTTTCAATGCGGTGGGCCGCGCGATCGCGTGATGCGTTTGGCGACCGTCCCGGATACGCGTTGTTTGGCATCCAGCAAGGCAGTACATTTCACGATATGCGGGCTGAAAGTGCTGATATTCTGCGTGGCATCGAATTTGATGGTTATGCGGTGGGTGGTCTGGCTGTGGGCGAGGGGCAAAATATGATGTTTGAGGTGCTGGAATATGCGCCGCAACAACTGCCCGAAGATAAGCCGCGTTACCTGATGGGGGTGGGTAAGCCCGATGATTTGGTGGGTGCGGTTGAGCGCGGTATTGATATGTTTGACTGTGTTTTACCATCACGTTCCGGACGCACGGGGCAGGGGCTGACTGCGCGCGGCGCGGTTAATCTGCGCAATGCACGCCATAAGGATGATCCGCGTCCGTTGGACGAACATTGCACGTGCCCGTGTTGCCAGAAATATTCGCGGGCTTATCTGCATCACACCATCAAATGTAATGAAATCATCGGATCTATGCTGTTGACATGGCATAATCTGCATTACTATCAAGTACTTATGGCAGGATTGCGCGGGGCTATAGCGGAAAATACACTGGCTGCGTTTGTTAAAGCATTTCACGAGAAAAGAGCAGAGGGCGATATTGCCCTGCTTTGATCTTCCTTAGGGTCAGGCTTTCTGGCCTCATGTTACTTTTAAGCGCGTCTTAAAGCCTCTGTAATCATTTTGCTAAAAACGGGCATAACAGTTGCGTTGCCATAATCGCAAACTGTTGCAGAATGGATGATTTTCTATGGTAAATATCACGGTTTCCCTTGCCACTTGTGATAGAAACCGCCACACTGTTTATAACAAGATAAGCCCGTAGAGTGCTTGACATAATAATAAACAGGCACATCTATAAGTTTACACAAATTGGAGAAACACCGCGTTGCTGGGGAAACTGGGACGCAAAGTTTCTTGCTAAAACAAAGGAATAATCATGTCAGACGCGAGCAGCGTATCTTATCCAGTGCTTCCATTACGTGATATTGTGGTATTTCCGCATATGATCGTCCCCCTTTTTGTTGGCCGTGAAAAATCGGTTCGCGCACTGGAAGCGGTGATGGATGATAACAAAGAAATCCTGTTGTCATCGCAAATTGACCCCTCTGAAGATGAACCCACAGAAGAAACCATTTACCAAACAGGTGTTTTAGCAAGTGTTTTACAATTGCTGAAATTACCCGATGGCACGGTAAAGGTTTTGGTCGAAGGTTTGCGCCGTGTGCGCATCACAGAGTATCTGGACAATCCTGATTATTTTGAAGCGACATCAGAGTTTTTGGTGGAAGTTGAAAGTGACCCTAATACAAGTGACCCTAGTGTAATAGAGGGGTTAAGCCGTTCCGTTTCCAAGGAATTTGAACGCTACGCCAAGTTAAATAAATCTATCCCAGAAGAAGCGCTGTCTGCGGTTGCAAAATCTGACGGAGCTGAAAAACTGGCCGATACAGTTGCCGGACATCTGTCCATCCGTGTGGATCAAAAGCAGGAATTGCTGGAAACGCTGAATCTGTCGGAACGTCTGGAAAAAATTTACGGGCTGATGCAGGGCGAAATGTCTGTGCTCAAGGTCGAGCGCAAGATTAAAAGCCGGGTGAAAAACCAGATGGAACGCACCCAGCGTGAATATTATCTGAATGAACAGATGAAAGCGATCCAGCAAGAGCTGGGCGATGGCGATCATGGCGGTGGTGACGAGTTGTCCGAACTGGAACAACAGATCGAAAACACCAAGCTTTCGAAAGAGGCTAAGGAAAAGGCCGAGGGCGAGCTGAAAAAGTTGCGCCAGATGTCACCGATGTCGGCAGAGGCCACTGTGGTGCGCAATTATCTGGACTGGATGTTGTCTATTCCGTGGGGCAAGAAAACCCGCGTGAAAAAAGACCTGAACCGCGCCGAGGAAATTCTTGATGAGGATCATTACGGGCTGGAAAAGGTCAAAGAACGTATCGTTGAATATCTAGCGGTGCAAAAACGTTCGGCCAAGCTGAAAGGCCCGATCCTGTGCCTTGTCGGCCCTCCGGGTGTCGGTAAAACCAGCCTTGGTAAATCTATGGCGCGGGCCACGGGACGCGAATTTATCCGCATTTCCCTGGGCGGCGTGCGTGATGAAAGCGAAATTCGTGGACATCGGCGGACATATATTGGCTCTATGCCCGGTAAAATCATCCAGTCGATGAAGAAAGCCAAAACCACCAATCCACTGATCTTGCTGGACGAGGTTGACAAGATGGGCAATGACATGCGCGGTGACCCCGCCAGTGCTTTGCTGGAAGTACTTGATCCTGAACAAAACAGTACTTTTGTTGATCATTATATGGAGGTTGAATATGACCTTTCCAACGTGATGTTTGTAACTACATCAAACTCATATAACATCCCCGGGCCATTGCTGGACCGGATGGAAGTGATTGCATTGTCTGGCTATACAGAGGACGAAAAGCAAGAGATTGCCAAACGTCACCTGATGGATAAACAGTTAAAAAACCATGGATTGCGCAAGGGCGAATTTTCATTGAATGACAGTGCCTTGCTGGACATTGTGCGCCTATATACCCGTGAAGCGGGTGTGCGGAACCTTGAACGTGAACTGGCCAAACTGTGCCGCAAGGCAGTAACGCAGATTGTAAAGGGCAAGCAAAAAGCTGTTGATATCACATCGGATAATCTGGGCGATTTTCTGGGTGTTAAGCGTTTCAAATATGGGCTGGCGGAAGAAGAAAACCAGATAGGTGTTGTGACCGGTTTGGCCTACACATCTGTTGGTGGTGAATTGCTGTCGATCGAAGCATTGAAGCTGCCCGGTAAGGGACGGATGAAGACCACTGGTAAGCTGGGTGATGTGATGAAGGAAAGCATTGATGCGGCCGCATCTTATGTGCGCTCGATTAGCCCTGAAATAGGGGTGAAGCCACCTGTTTTCGAAAAGATAGACATCCACGTACACGTGCCTGAAGGGGCTACACCAAAAGACGGGCCGTCTGCTGGTGTTGGCATGGTTACGGCAATCGTTTCAGTACTGACAGGCATCGCGGTACGCAAGGATATTGCGATGACCGGTGAGGTCACATTGCGCGGTCATGTGCTGCCTATTGGCGGGCTGAAAGAAAAACTTTTGGCAGCGTTGCGTGGCGGCGTGAAAACAGTTCTGATCCCACATGACAATGAAAAGGATCTGCCGGAAATACCTGATAACGTGAAAGCCGGATTAGAGATCATTCCCGTTTCTCGTGTGTCAGAGGTGCTAAGACACGCACTGATTTCAAAGCTGGAACCTGTGATTTGGGATGAAGAAGCTGAAGATGCTGCGGCTGCCACGATGGCGACCGATAAAAGTGACAATAACCCTACAGTCGCCCACTAAATATAGATAATTTTCCTAAAATGAAGCTACTGGTTGATAAAGCCGGTAGCTTTTTAACTTTTTTACCCTATACTTTAGTACATAATAATAAAAACGTAGGCATGAGCAAAAATGACAACTGTTAAAAAAACAACAAAAAAGACAAACTTAAAAGCTGTAGCAAGTGCCGATGTGGCTGAACTGGATGTAGAGGCAAGCAAGCCAACAGAGAACAAACCTGTTGACCCAAATTTGATCAAGAAAAAAGAAATCTATGATCACGTCTCAGTATCAACAGGTCTGCGCAAACGCGATGTGCGCGAAGCGGTGGATAGCTTGTTAGAATACCTGCATGCCTGCCTTGAAGATGGTAAAACAGTTCAGGTACCACCTTTGGGTAAAATCAAACCAATCGAGCGTGGTTCTGGCGATAATGCCAAGACGCTTTATAAGCTGATGCTGAAAAAAAACAACGTTAGCGAAAAAAACCCGTCTGATGTGAAACTACCTCTTGATGCGACTGGAGACTCTGTCTAAAAGCCGCTTCAGTGGGTGATTAGCTCAGTTGGTAGAGCGCTTCGTTTACACCGAAGATGTCGGGAGTTCGAGCCTCTCATCACCCACCATTTACACCTTTCAACCTATTAAAACCCCATGCATTGCAGGGGTTATTGTGTTTTTGGTTTGCTTGCAAATTGGAATTGAAAATGACAGTTACTTTGTTGAGAACCTTGTAACTGCATAAATGTTTTTTATTGTCAGTAGGTGAGAAATAAGTAACCTAACCCGTAGGTTGTAATTCATTTTGTGACAATTAAGGTTTAATCATTAATTGGTTACCTGTTCGCACATATGCAGTAGAATAATAGGATATTACTTGCATAAGGTTTTTGTCAAACAAACCCGCGTCGACATAAATGCAGTATTAAGATCTGGATGGATATTCTGGTCAGTTATGGCACTTTGCGCTATCGTTACAAGTTATGCTTAGAAGGTCACAAGTCGATATTCGCAATAACGCAGCATTTAAAAGTATTGCGGACGCAAATCTTGAAGCTCTGCGTGTACGCATACAATCGTATAGCCACAGTTTAGAAGGGGCGGTTGGGCTGATTGCGGCATCTGATAATGTAACTCTGGCAGACTGGCGGCATTATACTAAGGCACTGGACATCGAAACCACATTGCCTGGTATTCGCGGCATGGGGCTGGCTATAGCAGTGCCATGGGGGGCGGAAGAGCCATTTCTGGATGACCACGATGATCAACCCGGTTTTCTTCTTTTCCGCCCGTATTATGCCGCTGATATGCCAATTGATACTGTTGAGCAAAGACTTGCCGCATCCAAAGGTTGGGTTCTTGCACCATTTATCGGCGAGCATTTTCTAGAGGAGCTGACATTAGACCAAAAAACGCAGTTTCATGTAGCGGTGTTTGATAGCAACATCATCAACACGAATACGTTGATTTACAATAGTGAAGGTGATTAGGCGTTGACGGTTAATACTAATTATAAAATGATGCAAAGCCTTAAGGTTTTTGACCGAAATTGGAATGTGATTTGGCGCAGTACCCCTGAATTTGATGCGTCTCACCATAGCCGTACACCGTATATTGTGTTACTGGCTGGTGTAATGTTTAGCATTCTTTATACATCAATTATTGGGGCATTGACCTATCGCGAGCAAAAAGTGAAACGCCTGATTGAAAAAAAGACCCTTGAATTGACCACGGTAGAAGAAAGATGGGATATGGCCTTGAGGGGGGCGAAAATCGGTGTTTTTGACATTGATCTTATCAAAGAGAAATTAGTTGTTTCAGATACTTGGAAACGGTTGATGAATATACCGCTTGATGATCCGTCAATTGACACGCAACAAGAGTTTCTATCAAAGGTCCACCCTGTCGAATGTCTTAATTAAACTGGAACTATCACCGACGGATTTGAATGTATGGACGGACAGTAAGCGTATTGAACAAATCATGGCTAATTTATTGTCCAATGCCGCTAAGTTTTCCAATAAGGATAGTGAAATTCTTGTTAATTATGAAAAGATTAATGGTGCGGTGCAAATATCTGTGCGCAACTTTGGCCTAGGAATTTCCGAAGACTATAAACAAGATATATTCAAACCGTTTTCCCAAGGCGACTCTACTGTAACACGTGAAAAAGACGGCACGGGGCTAGGGTTGAATATTTCCAAGAAAATAGTTGAACAACTTGGTGGTGAGATTGGGTTTAACTCGATTGTGAATTTACACACAATATTCTGGTTCACATTGCCCCTTATGAAACCCGGGAAAAGGCCCAAGGCGCGGCAGGCTTTCACCGGGTCTGTGGTTTGATTGGCCTTGACCCAAGTGGTTTTTGCTAACGGGCGCGGGGCATCCTTGATGAATATACGTATTATATCAATGGCGGTAAAATGTTGCTCAGCACAGAAAGTAAACACATTGAATGGGATCACATGGAAAATGTGACCGAGGATGGTTCTCAGTGATCAGTTGGAAACCGCAATATACCCGTCAATTTACCCAATGAACGAAACCTATTGTTTTTTATGAAAACCTATGAGAGTTAATGTTTCCAGCCGCTTACCATTTAATCCGTTCGGACATGTATTATGAAACTTCCCCCGTTATATTTATTACGCCACGGCCAAACTGAATGGAATGCAGAGGGGCGTTTTCAGGGGCAGATGAATTCTGATTTGACCGAAGTCGGACAGGGCCATGCCGCTGCACAAGGACGGTTGCTGGGGACAGTGTTTAAACAATTCCCGGGTATCGATATTTTTGGCAGCCCGCTGGGGCGGGTGCGTGATACGGCACAAATTGCTTTGGCGGATCATGGCCGTGAGCCGATTTTGTGTGATGATCTCATGGAGGTTACAGTTGGCGACTGGGAAGGTATTTTCAAGCAGGAAATAGAATCTGGATGGCCTGATTTGTTTAATGCAAGCCAGACCTCAACAGAGCTATCGTTGTCTTCTCCTACTGGTGAAAACTATGATGATATGCATGAACGTTGTCACCGCTTTTTAAGCAGTATAACCGGGCCAAGCGTGGTTTTTTCTCATGGCATCACCATCGCCTTTTTGCGTAGTATCGCGTGCGATCTGTCATTTGATGCGTTTACACAGCTTAGCAATCTACAGGGTTGCATTTATGTGATCAAGGACGGGCAAGAAACACTTTTGACCGAAGCCAAATAGCTCTAAACTGTGATTCTAATTTGATAGGATCGCAATATGCAGCTTTCGGTGAACGGTATGTCTTACGAAATTGACGTAGAAGACGACATGCCATTGTTGTGGGTGTTGCGCGACGAGTTGGGTATTCACGGGCCCAAATACGGTTGCGGTATTGCCCAATGCGGCGCCTGCACGGTGCATATTGATGGCGAAGCAGTGCGCTCTTGCTCATATGCGGTGGGCGATGTTGAGGGGGCTATTACGACAATAGAAGGGCTTGGCACGCCAGATGCACTGCACGCCGTACAAGAAGCCTGGATTACGCATCAGGTGGCACAATGTGGGTATTGCCAATCAGGGCAAATCATGGAGGCAGCAGCATTTTTGACGACCAATTCATATCCGACGGATGCGGATATTGATGACGCAATGTCCGCCAATCTTTGCCGTTGTGGCACATATCCGCGCATTCGTGCGGCGATAAAAACCGCGGCTGCCGCATTAAGGGGGGCGTGAATATGGGGCGTATCAAAACGATTGCACGGCGCACATTCCTGATCGGCTCTACCGCTGTCGTGGGCGGTGTAGCTTTTGGCTATTATATGTATAAGAGACCGATCGCAAACCCGTTGCTGGACGATTTGGCTGATGGGGCCGCAGCCCTGACACCTTATGTTTTAATTGACCAAAACGGCATCACCTTGATCACGCCGCGCGCTGATGTGGGGCAGGGTGCCTATGCGGTGCAAGCCGCATTGATCGCTGAAGAACTGGATGTACGACTTGATCAGATACGGGTTGATCCCGGCGTGCCAAGTGCGGCTTATTACAACGGAAAAGTTGCCGCGGAAGGCTTTCCGCTGGCCGCCACTGATATGGGCTATCGTGCTCAAAAAGGGCGCCTTATGGGCGATGTGGCTGGCAAGTTGATAGGCCTGCAAGTGACGGGGGGGTCTTCTACGGTCTCGGATGCGTATGAGAAACTACGGATTGCGGGGGCAGTGGCACGTGCAACTTTGCTGGCGGCGGCTGCGCAAAAAACCTATATGGATGTTGCCAATTTGAAAACTCGGGATGGCGCGGTTTTGTTTCCTGACGGCTCTTCACTAAGTTACCTTGAACTGGCACCGATTGCCGCTACAATTGAACCTGTGACTGAGGTGCGTTTGAAGCCTGAAAGTGAATGGCGGCATCTTGGGACTGATATGCAACGCCTTGATATTGTAGCAAAATCAACCGGCACTCAAAGCTATGGCATTGATATGAAGATGGAAGGTATGGTTTTTGCTACCGTGCGCACCAACCCGCGTCTTGGCGGTGGTGTTAACAGTTATGATGACGGGGTGGCAAAAATGATGCGCGGGGTGCAAAAGATTGTACCGATCACCGGCGGTATCGGGGTAATAGCCGATAATACATGGCGGGCTTTTCAGGCGGCACATGCTGTTGAATTCAACTGGGGGGCAGCACCTTATCCTGCGACCACGGATGAAATGTGGACGGTCGTTGGGAATAGTTTCACCAAAGATTTGCAGGACGGTCAGTTCAAGGATGATGGCGACGTTGAGGCGGCTTTAACTGGTGCGGATGTTTTGGAAGCACAGTACCGCATTCCTTATCTGGCGCATGCGCCATTGGAACCGATGACGGCGACTGTTTTGTTGACGGATACACGGTTGGATATTTGGACAGCCACCCAAATCCCGCGCTTTATGCAAGCGAATGCAGCTAAATTAACTGGGCTGGATACAGATGATGTGCATGTGCATGTGTTGATGTCCGGCGGTAGCTTCGGGCGCCGCTTAGAGGATGATTACGTGCTTCAGGCGATTGAAGTGGCCGAGGCCGTCAAAGGTACGCCTGTCAAGATGACATGGGAACGGGAACAGGATATGACCCATGATTTCCCGCGTCCGATGCAAATGTCACGGGCACGCGGTGCGGTGAAAGGAGGCCAAGTTGAGGCCTATGATCTGGAGATTGCGGCGCAATCGGTGACCGCCTCGCAGCTTAGCCGTTTGGGGCAACCCGCCTTTGGGCCTGACATGATGATTGTGGCTGGCGCATGGGATCAACCGTTTTCTATTCCACATTACCGTGTTACCGGATACCGCGTACCTGAAATGGTACCGGTCAGTTCATGGCGATCGCTTGGTGCATCGGGCAATGGGTTTTTACACGATTGCTTTTTGGATGAATTGATCCATGCCGCAGGTGCTGACCCGCTTGAGGAACGCATCCGTCTGTGCTGGCATGAGCCATCGCGCAAAGTGCTGGAAGCAGTGGGTGTGATGTCGAATTGGGGCCGTGAGCTGGGGCCGAACCAAGGCCGCGGTGTAGCCTTTACGCTGTCGTTCGGAGTGCCTGTGGCCGAAGTGATTGAGGTCACAAACACGAAGGATGGGATCAGGATTGATAAAGCCTATGTTGTCGCCGAAGTGGGCAAGGTTATGGATCCGATCAACTTTGACAATCAGATGCAGGGTGGTTTGATCTGGGGTTTAAGTCACGCGATTTATGGTAACCTGAGCTTTGATGACGGCATGGCGGAACAAGATAATTTCGACACATATGAAGTTATGCGGATGTATCAGACACCTGAAATAATCGTGCGTGGGCTGGAAAATGGCGATCAAATCCGTGGTATCGGTGAGCCGCCTGTACCACCCGCGGCCCCTGCATTGGCCAATGCAATCTTTGCCGCTACCGGCAAGCGTATTCGTGAGTTGCCATTGAACAAGCATATTGATTTTGTGTGATCAATGCCGGACTACCCGCCGATTTATATCTTGCGCCATGGGCAGACGGAATGGAACTTGCAACGCCGCTGTCAGGGGCAGATGAACTCTGACCTGACCGCATTGGGGCGTGCACAAGCCGCTGATCAAGGTGTGTTGTTGCAATCCGTGTTTGATGCGCATCCAGCGGCACAAGTCGTGTGCAGCCCTCAAGATCGCGCACGTGAAACCGCAAATATCGCACTGACGGGCTATGCGGTTTCTATCCATTATGACCCACGTGTGGCCGAGGTCGCGGCCGGGGTCTGGACAGGCTTGCCCCATGTCGAGATAGCCACAAAATGGCCCGATCTGTTCAATGACGATATATCGATTTTTGAGGCTTCACTAAACGCGGTTGAAGGCGAAGGTTATGTGCGGTTGAAGACCCGTTGTCTGGATTTTTTGACCAGTGTCAGTGGGCCAACCGTGGTGTTTACCCACGGTATTACCAGCATGGTGATGCGCGGGCTGGTCTGTGGTTTGGGCTATGATGCGATCAAGCAGTTGGCCTTTACCCAAGGCTGTATCTTTGCCCTCAAAGAAGGCAAAGAAACTATTATCACACGTTAATTATTGGGTACCGTAAATGCGGTCGCCGGCATCGCCTAACCCCGGTACGATATAACCAACCTCATTCAGTTTTTCGTCCAATGATGCGGTGATGATCGGCACATCGGGATGGGCTTCTTTCATCCGGGCAATGCCTTCTGGGGCGGCCAACAAACACAGGAATACGATGTTTTTGGCACCAGCCTCTTTTAACATATCGATGGCAGCAACCGATGAGTTGCCTGTGGCCAACATCGGGTCAACCGCGATGACAAAGCGTTTGTCGATCTCGGATGGGACTTTAAAATAGTATTTTACTGGTTTGAGGGTCGCTTCATCGCGGTAAAGCCCTACAAAACCCACACGGGCCGCCGGGATAAGATCCAACATACCGTCCAGCAAACCGTTGCCTGCACGCAAAATAGATACCAAGGCCAGCTTTTTGCCGTCCAGTTTTGGTGCCTCAATCGTGGCCATGGGCGTGTCGATAGTTTTCATGGTGATCGGCAAGTTGCGTGTGACCTCATAAGCCAGCAAGTGGCTGATTTCGCGCAATAACTGGCGAAACTGATTGGATGGCGTGTTCTTGTCACGCATGATAGTCAGTTTATGCTGGATCAGGGGATGGTTTACGACGGTCAGGTGTTGGGGCATGTTTCATTCTTTCCTAATTCTAGCGCATTATTTTACTAGTCGATAAAATTATCAAGTGGCATTTGGGTTTTCTTTTGAGAAAATGCTAGGGCGACGACGGAAAACAGGACCAAAGCACCGCCTATCATTTCTGTCAGGGTCATGGCCTCACCCAAAAACACCCAGACCCAAATCGGGCCAAGCAGGCTTTCGACCAGCAATAACAGGCTGGCTTCTGCTGCCGGCACAAAGCTTGTACCCCATGTGACCAAAGCAATACCAAGGCCTATGGTGAAGGCCCCCATGAATAGGATAATTGCGAAATCATGTGATGACAGGATCAGACCATTTCCCAATGTGGCCGAAAACCCAAGCCCGATAACAACTGATATGATACCGGCAAGGAAGGTGCCGCCTAACGGGTCGGGTTGTTTGGAATTGCGCGCAAATACCAACATAATGGCAAAGCATAGCCCAGAAATAAGGGCAAAGAAGTTGCCAAGACTACGGCCCAGTTGCACCCCGTCGCTGACCATTAACCCCACACCTAAAACTGCGGCGATCATGCAGACCCATGTCAGGCGGGCAGGCACCTCACCCAGAAAGAACCAGGCCAGAATAGCTGTGAAAAAAGGCACTGTGGTCAAGATCAACAAAGTTGAGGCGACCGAGCTATAGAGCATAGCAAAGATGTAAAACGAAAAAGCGATGGCAAGGGCGGTGCCCATTTTTAGATCATTTGCGTCAAGGTTGCGCAAGAATATGGATGGGCTTATTCTGCGTTTGAGGCAGGCAACAAATATAACGATCAGCGATATGGTGACGGATCGGTAGGCCAGAATTTGAAAGCCGTCCGCATTGTCTACCATGCGCAAAAGCAGGCCGACAAAACTCATACAGGTACCGCCAAGCAGGATTAAGAGGGATGCGTTTACTTTTGACATGAACGAACTCTAATCAGGCATTTCACCTTCTGTCTATATTGTTTTCCAAGCGGTGGCTTTTACAAGTTAAACCTGTCGAACAGTATTTTTGGAAAAAGTGATTTTGACGTGCGAACCCGCTTGACGCATCTAATGTTAGCACCTAAAAGCTGCCTCACACCAAGCGTCTCGTTTGGTGTAAGGAAATGCGCGGTTGTAGCTCAGCTGGTTAGAGTGCCGGCCTGTCACGCCGGAGGTCGCGGGTTCGAGCCCCGTCAACC
>CAXMSA010000012.1:0-34094 GCA_964195605.1 uncultured Amylibacter sp. | reverse complement strand
CGGTAAAATCGGTTGAGCCTGTGTTTGATGGCATTATCGATAAATTGGGTATCGATAAGATCAAAACAACCCTGCCGATCCTGCGTGAGCTTAGAACCGCATTAAGTTAGGCTATATGGGGTTTTCTGCTTTGGGGTAAACACCCTAACCCTGACGTTATCAAACAAGATAAAGCACATTTAAAAACCATGTTACGCTATACATCATCTGCATCAACCCGCCCGTTGGCAAGTTAGCTGATGCGACAAATCAAGTTTGGTCGGGACGATTTTTGACTAAAAGAGGCCACGGTTGAGGCCTTAATACTAAGCCTTGTTAATACTGGCAGTCACGTAATTCACGCTTAAATCACTGTCAGATAATGACCATGACCATTTCAGCGGGTTAAACACGAAACCTTTGCGGTCAACAGGGGTTAGGCTTGCGTTTTTTAATAACTCAAACAGCTCATCGGGGGTGATGAACTTGTTCCATTCATGGGTGCCTTTGGGCAGCCAGCGCATGATTTGTTCTGCGCCGACAATTGCTACCATATAGCTTTTGGGATTGCGGTTAATCGTAGAGCACAAAATCAACCCGCCTAGCTTCAGCAAATCCTTGCAAGCATCCAAGAAGGCTTGCGGATCAGAGACGTGCTCAATCACTTCCATGTTTAAAATTACGTCAAACTGCTCACCATCATCGGCCATTTGTTCAGCTGTGACATGACGATAGTCAATTTCCAAACCAGACTGCTTTGCATGAATTTGTGCGACAGGGATATTGCTGGGCGCTGCATCTGCGCCCACAACGGTAGCCCCTAAGCGCGCCATAGGCTCAGACAAAAGTCCGCCGCCACAACCGATATCCAATATACGTAAGCCCTTGAATGGTAACTTTTGGGTTAGGTCACGGCCAAATTCCACAGCTATTTGATCGGTAATATAATCCAACCTGCATGGGTTAAGCATATGTAACGGTTTAAACTTACCATCTACATCCCACCATTCGGCGGCCATTGCCTCAAACTTGGCAACTTCATTTTCGTCAACTGTTTTTGATGCACCCATTGATCTTATGCCTTCAACCTGCAAAGTATTTCTTAGAACTTAACTTACCATATAGGGTGATGATGCGGAATTCCGATAGTCAAATTGGCGCAGGGCGACAATTATACCCCGTTATTCAGCCGTATTTCTACCAAATGCTTGAAGTCAGCGATGGCCACACGCTTTATGTTGAGGAATGCGGCAACCCTGATGGTATTCCGGTTGTTGTTTTACATGGCGGGCCGGGCGGCGGTTGTAGCCCAAGCATGCGGCGGTTTTTTCATCCCGATGTTTACCGTATTATCTTATTTGACCAGCGTGGGTGCGGACGCTCTACACCGCATGCAAGTGTAGAAGATAACACAACTTGGCATCTGGTTGAGGATATCGAGCGTATCCGCAAGCACCTAGGCGTTGAAAGCTGGGTTGTTTTTGGTGGATCATGGGGCGCTACGCTTTCGCTGATCTATGCGCAGACCCATCCGGCACATGTGCGCCATCTGGTGTTGCGCGGGGTGTTTTTGATGACTGCGTATGAATTAGACTGGTTTTACGGTGGTGGTGCCGCGCGATTTTTCCCAGAGGACTGGCGTACTTTTACACAATTATTACCAGAAGCAGAACGCGGAAACATTATTGAAGGCTACGCTAAAAGACTGTTTGGGGATGATGATACTGAACAGGTAAAATTTGCCCGTGCGTGGACAGCTTGGGAAACCGCCCTTGCCTCTATCGAAAGCCATATATCCCTTAATGCGGCCCCTGCCGCGTATGCCCGCGCATTTGCCCGCATTGAAAACCACTACTTTAAGAATAATGGATTTATGCATGTGGATGGGCAGATTATGCGCGATATGCACATCATCAAAGATATTCCGGGAACTATTGTTCAGGGTCGTTATGATATGATCTGCCCCCCAGACACAGCCCAGCGTTTGCATAACGCATGGCCAACGTCGCGCCTGATTATGGCGTCAAAGTCAGGGCATTCTTTATCCGAGCCGCAGATCACATCTATGCTTGTCGAAGTGATGGATGAGCTGGCTTAAAGAGAGCCGCCAAGCTCTAACAAACTGCCATCGGTAAACCTGTTGAACCGAAAACGCTGCATGTCAAACGCAACATTTTTACCAGTAACCATATCCGCAATGATCTGCCCAAAGCCCGGGCCAATGCCAAACCCGTGCCCGCTCATACCTGTTGCCATAATCAAACCGGGAAGTGCGGCCACATGATCAACGATCGGTACAATATCGGGCATCGCATCGATCATGCCTGCCCAAGCTGATTTAATTTCAGGGCGACCAATTTCGGGAAACCGCTTTTCGAAATAATCCTGCAATAGAGAGATTTGTTTCAGGTCAGGCGCGGGTTCCAGAACGCGTGTGGCTTCAAAAGGGGATGTTTCGGTATCAGACCAGCTTCGTTTCACCCCCCATGCATCGGAAAAATCTTTGGGTGCGTTTATTTTCAGATCAGTTTCTTTCCAGCTTTGGCGTAATGCAGGCAGGTATTTACGAAAATGGCGTAACGCATCAGGCCCCAAAAAGAATGTGTGGTGATCTGCGGGTGCCAATGTATATCCGCCGTCATCACGACGTCTAAGTGCCAACTTTTCGTCCATAGCTTCACCTGAAAAGAATGCCGGCATAGGTGCCGTTTGTACGGCAGTTGAATGCACCGCCAACTGCGGAATATTAACCCCGTGATGTCGTACGAACAGTGAAGGCCAAGCCCCTGCGGCAAGTATGACCTGATCACATTTCACCCGACCGTGTTCCGTGATAATTCCTGCCACGCGACCAGCTTCAATATCCAGCCCACGCACCGCGCAATTTTCGCGTATCAATGTGCCAGCCGTATGGGCAAGCTTTGCAATTGTGGGCACTGCACGCCAAGGCTCTGCGCGGGCGTCACTTGGGGTGGTGATCCCACCAATCCAGTTATGTTTTGATTTTCCCGAAAATGTGGCTTCAATTTCTTTGCGGGACAAGGCACGTGTGTCCAGATCGTATTGCTTTGCAATTTGTAACCAGGCTTCATGTTTTTCTAGCGCCGCTTGTGAGCTGGCCAGATAATATGTGCCCTTAGTTGCCACGCCGCATTGACCATTCACTTCCTGGTCAATCTCATGCCACAACCTAAGTGCGTTCTTCATAATAGGCAGTTCCGTAGCATCACGCCCCTGTTGGCGCACCCAGCCCCAATTACGAGAGGATTGTTCGCCCGCCACGCGCCCCTTCTCACATAAGAAAACGCGTTTTCCCATACGTGTAAGATAAAGAGCAGTGAAGACACCGATAACGCCACCACCAATAATTGCCACAGCTACACTATCAGGCAGGCTATCCCTGAAAGTAATTGGCGTATCAATCGTTATGCGTAGGGCGCTTTGCATCTATAGTTTTGCGGCTAAACGGCTGCCTTGGTCAATTGCGCGTTTTGCATCCAGCTCAGAGGCCACATCGGCCCCACCAATGATATGCGCAGGTCTACCCTGCTCTTTAAGCTGGTCAAACAGGTCACGAAAAGGCACTTGGCCTGCGCAAAGCACAATATCATCAACCTCTATAATCGCGGGGTTTTCACGGGCCTCGCCATATGAAACGTGCAATCCTTTGGTAGAAATTTCCTCATAATTAACCCCGCCCAGCATTTTGACATTTTTCATGTTCAAGGCTGCGCGGTGTATCCACCCGGTGGTTTTTCCCAGACCTTTGCCCAATTTTTGTGCCTTGCGTTGCAACAGATGCACCTGCCTTGCAGGCTGTTCAGCCTGTGCGCCATCAGCGGCCAGCCCACCACGGGTTTGTGCCGGATTGCCAATGCCCCATTCTTTTTTCCACGCCTCAAGATCTTCGGTCAGACTGTCATCCCCGCTGACCAGATATTCGGCTACATCAAACCCGATGCCGCCTGCACCGATCACGGCAACCGTCTTGCCGATTTTTGCTTTGCCCTTCAACACATCTATATAAGAATGTACATTACCAGCATCCTGGCCCTTGATTTCAGGGTCACGGGGCAGCACGCCTGTGGCAATAATAACCTCGTCAAAATCAGTAAGTGCTTCTGGCGTTGCTATTGTGTCCAACCGCAAAGTGATGTCAGACAGTTCAACCTGTTTGGTGAAATAATCCACCAATCCCCAAAATTCTTCTTTACCGGGAACTTGTTTGGCCAAATTAAGTTGGCCGCCAAGCTGGTCAGATTTTTCAAATAGGGTTACATGGTGGCCGCGCCCGCTTGCAATCAATGCAGCTGACAGACCTGCCGGGCCGGCCCCCACTACAGCGATGGATTTTGGTGCAGCCGCTTGCCTATAGTTCAATTCAGTTTCACTACAGGCCCTTGGATTAACCAGACAAGACGTGAGTTTCATCGCAAAAGTATGATCAAGACATGCCTGATTACATGCAATACAAGGTGCGATTTCATCCGCGCGGCCTTCTTGTGCTTTTATGACAAATTTAGGATCAGCTAAAAACGGCCGCGCCATAGAGACCATGTCCGAACAACCATCTGCCAGCACGCTTTCAGCGACTTCGGGCGTGTTGATCCGATTAGAGGCGATAATCGGAATGCTTACTTCGCCCATCAGTTTTTGCGTGACCCATGCAAAGGCACGACGTGGAACCGATGTAGCAATGGTAGGAATGCGCGCTTCATGCCAGCCAATGCCGGTGTTGATGATGGTGGCCCCGGCCGTTTCTACCGCTTTGGCAAGCTGCACCACCTCTTCCCAGGTAGAGCCATTGGGAATGAGATCAATCATTGATAAGCGGTAAATGATGATAAAATCCGTTCCGACTGCTTCACGCACGCGGCGCACAACTTCAACCGGCAAGCGCATACGGTTTTCATATGACCCGCCCCATTCATCTGTGCGTTTGTTGGTATGGGTGACAAGGAACTGGTTCAAAAAATAACCCTCTGATCCCATAATTTCGACCCCGTCATAACCTGCCAGTTGTGCGCGGCGGGCAGCGGTAGCCATATCATTGATTTGCTTTTCTATTCCTTCAACATCCAGTTCGGCAGGTGGAAACGGTGAGATGGGTGATTTAACCGCAGAAGGCGCTACGGCTTTGGGCGAATACGCATATCGTCCTGCATGTAAAATCTGCATCGCAATTTTACCACCCTCGGAATGTACGCGGTCTGTTACAATACGGTGGTTTTCAATATCTTGATCGGTAAACAACCCACAGGCGTCAGGTAAAACCGCGCCCTCAACATTCGGTGCCATGCCCCCGGTTATAGCTAAAGCCACACCACCCTGGGCGCGCTCTGCATAATATTGTGCAACACGGTTCCAGTCGCCTAATTCTTCTAATCCAGTATGCATAGACCCCATCAGCACACGATTTTTTAACTGCGTGAAACCAAGGTCTAAAGGTTGGAAAAGGTGCGGGTATGTGGGATGGCTCATGACTGTCTCTTCATTATGTTTAGGCCGTAAACACTAATCTTTTAAACAAACTTGTCACGCAAAACGCGGCGTCATCCTATGGTTTCCACACAATGGCGGCGGAAGGCGCGCTTTAACATGTCAAGCTCTTCGCGAAGCAAGTTGATCTCGGCACGTAAATCATCGGTTAATGGCTCGCCTGTTACAATAGAAAAGTTGTCTAAGGCAGCCTCTTCACCCATTTTGCAGATCAAGAATGTCTGAACCCCGTCAGACAAAGTTTCTGGTGGAATTTTACAGCGGATAAGCCAGCAACCTTTTTGATCTTCGATTGGGTCGGCAAGCACTTCACTGACGACAGCACCTAAATAATTCAGCTCTAGTAATGGCGCTGCGCTCGTGTTTTTTGGGTTCGTATACACACCCTCATAAACACCATTGGCAATGCGTTTCCTTATAAGACTGGGTGATTGAAGCATGTAAATACCTTTAGGTGTTGGCACGACGGCGGCGAATAACCGATATATCGCGGATTGTAATTTGATTCATTGACGGGCTTTCAAAAATTAAATCAACCCAAAGGCTTTGTGCGCGCACCTCTTTAAAGTTTGTATAAAACAGATCAAATTCAACATAAAGTTCCCGTGTTGATAAATCCAGCTCTCGTACAATTTGTTCGGTGTTTGGCCCGTGACGCAAGTTCAGCCGTGCAAACATTTCCTGTGGCCGTTCACTGTCTATGATCAGCGTCATGCGAATGATATGTTCTTTTTTTAACCCTTCAACCGCTTCACGGGGCATTTCCACAGCAAGCGATAAAAATGAGCCTTCAAAATTAAAAACATCCAGCTGCATACCAAAAGGCGCTAAATCTTCTTCGCGTTTGTTTCTAACCTGTCGAAGGGTCATCTCGCTTGTGGTGCAATCATGATAGATTGTAAGTTCATGCCCGATTTTGGACTTAGAGGGAACTGAAGATATTCCATTCGGGTCAACAGGACCTGCCCAGACCTCTGGCCGATATGCCCATTCTGTGCCTTGTGGTTTTTTGATTGCTTTTGACCCAATAACAGGCAGGGTCAATCGTGATACAGCTATATGGTTTACCGCATTAACACTATTGCGCAGTTGCCGTGCTTTTGTGCGTAAATCATAGAGGTCAGCTAAGCTTATGGTTTTCGCCGTATGCACTTGACGCATCCACCACCTTAGGTTTCGTTTGTTGCGCCATTCGTCAATAAGATACCTGACTTTGCCCAAAGAAATGCCCTTTTGCCATTCAATATGTATAATTACACAGTTAAGTAGTATCAGATTTTATTTTTCAAAGTAACAGTCGACGTAAAATACCCACTTTTTTCAGCCGGTTTCTTTTCTGCGACGTGTTTGAAATTTTATTGGGCCGTAGCGCCGGTTGAATTTCTGCATCGGCCTGCGTTACGATTTGTGCTGATTTTGAATTAATACTTTCTGAGTAACTTTGTAGAAACTGCATGGATTGTTCATCTGTTAAGGATGATTTTTTATTTTGCAGTAATGTTACAGCAACCAGATGGTCGGATCGGTTTATAAAGCTTTTCCAAACGCTTTGTGAAAGGGCGGCCTCTGTATCATATAATTGCAGATAAACCCCGTCAGAGGTTTGGCGTTTATCAATAATGGATACTGTCTTGATATCACCTGTTGCACTAAGCATTTCCAGGCCTTCATCAGAGCTTAGAAAATCTGCAAGAACATTGATGTCATCAGTGTCTTGAAACCCGGGCTCTTTTGCGATGCTGGTTGTAACCAATCCGGTAAAGCCGGCATCACCTGGTGCCTGTCTGCCTTTGGATCTCAGGTAATCACAATTCGCAAAAATAATAAAAGCAGAGGTTTCAGTTTCTTTACTGCCTTGCGTATCCTTGCAAAACCCAGATGGCGGGGTGACGCTTAAACTACCATTTTCAACATTGATAATTTCAGTTTTTGAAACGCTATTATGTTTTATCGGTAAGGGCATTGGCCCCCCGCACGCGCTAAACAGCAGTGTACCCATAAGCAAACTGGAAATGGATAAAAAGCATCTTGGCTTTTTTGCCAATGTCTGCCTGTTCAAGCTCATTCCTCCGAAATGCGTTGTTACTGGTTACTCAGTTCGTTATCTTATTACAAGCATCTGTATTTAACAGGCGTTGTTTTATTAATCAATGTTGCCTTTGGCTGTCAGCAATAGGATCATAGACGTGTTTCCCACAAAAACAAAAAAATTCCAAGATTTCTATGCCCCTGCGACAAAAACCAAAGCACCCTGGCGGCTTTTGGCCGGATTGATATTGCTTGCAACGGTGTATGTTCTGATGTTTTTTCTGATCGGTCTTATTGCTGTATTGATTTTGGGCGAAGCAAAGGTCGCAAGTTTTGCGCAAATGGCTTCTAATGGTGACAGCCCCAAAGGTGTGATCTTGTTGCTATCCAGCTTTGTTATTGCTTTCTTCGGGTTGTTATTAACGGTAAAATTGCTGCACAAACGCGGGTTAAAAAGCCTTTTGGGGCCGCGTATGTCAGAGGTTATTCGAAACTTTGAAATTGCCTTTGCATTTGTCTTTTTCCTGACATTGCTTAGCACGCCAATTTTTGCCTTCATTGATCTACCCGCTAAGAATATGGAGTTTTTCACATGGTTAAAGTGGATGGTGCTTGGGGTTCCGTTGTTATTGTTACAGGTTACATCAGAAGAGCTGGTTTTTCGCGGTTATATCCAACAACAATTAGCTGCACGGTTTAACAGTCGCCTGATCTGGTTTGTATTGCCCTCAGTTCTTTTTGGCTTGATGCATTACGACCCGGGTACAATGGGGTCAAATGCTTGGCTGGTTGCTGTTAGTGCCGCAATGTTTGGCCTGATCGCAGCTGATGTAACGGCGCGCACTGGCAATCTGGGGGCTGCTATTGGGCTGCATTTTGCCAATAACCTTTATGCAGTTACAATTGTTAGTACGGATGGTTCATTATCAGGCTTGGGCCTGTACAAAACCAGTTTTAGCGTAACCGATGAGGTTGCAACACGCAGCGTTATGATTATGGGTCTGTGTATTATTGTATTATTGTACGGGGCTTATTTATTCTGGTGCAGAAACAGACCTCAGTTATGATTGCAATTCGTATCTGCACAAAGTATCTGTGGTTACTGAATAGAGATAAAGGCAGCACGCGCCCATGAACTGGATTTCAAACTATGTCCGCCCCAGAATAAACTCGTTGTTTTCGCGCCGCGAGACGCCTGATAATCTTTGGACAAAATGCAAAGAATGCGGAACCATGCTGTTCCACCGTGAATTAAAAGATGCGCAGAATGTTTGCACCAACTGTGATCATCATATGATGATCACCCCACGCGAACGGTTTGCAACACTTTTTGATGGTGGCCTGTTTATAGAGCTGGAAACCCAAGCTCCTGTGGCTGATCCTTTGCATTTCAGGGATCAAAAGAAATACCCTGATCGGATGAAAGCTGCGATCAAGAAAACTGGTGAGCCAGATGCGATGTTAGTGGCGGAAGGTGACATTGGTCGCACACCGATTGTTGCAGCGGCGCAAGACTTTTCTTTCATGGGTGGCTCTATGGGCATGGCCGTTGGCAATGCCATTATCGGTGCATGTGAGCGTGCGGTACAACGCAAATGCCCGTTGATCCTGTTTTCGGCCGCAGGTGGTGCACGTATGCAAGAAGGTATTTTATCCCTGATGCAAATGCCGCGTACAACTGTTGCACTTCAAATGCTGAAAGAAGCAGGGTTGCCGTTTATTGTTGTGCTGACACATCCTACAACAGGGGGTGTTACCGCCAGTTATGCGATGTTGGGGGATGTGCATATTGCTGAACCCAAAGCGTTGATTTGTTTTGCCGGGCCTCGCGTGATTGAACAGACCATCCGCGAAAAGCTTCCTGAAGGCTTTCAAAGCTCTGAATACCTGTTGGAACATGGTATGTTGGACCGTGTGACCCACCGTAAAAATATGCGAAATGAGCTGATTACGATCTGTCGCATGTTAATGGGCCTTTCTCCGCAAATCGTTGGCGACCTGCCTGCCCCGAAGAAAACAAAAGGTGCAGATAAGTGACGCTGAAAACCAGTGATGTCATCCTTGAAAGGCTGATGTCGCTTCATCCCAAGATCATCGACCTGACACTGGATCGCATGACCCGTTTGTTGGATGCGCTGGGCTCACCTGAAAATTCAATACCACCTGTCATTCATATTGCGGGCACAAATGGCAAAGGCTCTACAGGTGCGATGATCCGCGCCGGGTTGGAAGCTTCGGGTGAAAAAGTACACGCTTATACCTCACCGCATCTGACGCGTTTCCATGAACGCATCCGTTTGGCAGGACAATTGATCGACGAACAGCTTCTTGCTGAAACACTGGAAGAATGTGAACGCCTTAATGGCAAGACTTCAATCACTTATTTTGAGATCACCAGCTGCGCCGCGTTTCTGGCGTTTTCGCGGGTAGAAGCGGATCACACAATTTTGGAAGTGGGCCTTGGCGGTCGACTGGATGCCACCAATGTCATCGACCGGCCAGAAATCACAATCATCACACCTGTTTCTGTTGACCATCAACAATATCTTGGTGAAACGCTGGCAGAAATTGCACGTGAAAAAGCAGGCATTTTGAAGCGCAATACATTTTGTGTTGTCGGCCCGCAACCCGATGAAGCTTTGGATGTGATAGAGGCCAAAGCGGCGCGTGTTGGTGCAACCCTGAAAACCCACGGGCAACATTGGCATGTCTGGGAAGAAAACGGACGGCTGATTTATCAGGATGAATATGGCCTGCTGGATTTGCCAAAACCGGTTCTTTTAGGCGAACATCAAATGCAAAATGCAGGCATGGCCATAGCCACCTTGCGCCTGATGAACAAATCGAACGATGATTGTGCCGCGGCCATGACCTGTGCTGATTGGCCCGCGCGGATGCAGCGTTTGCAATCTGGCACGCTAACCGACGCGGCCCCCAAGGCCGAACTGTGGTTGGATGGTGGCCATAACGAAGCGGCGGGCCGGG
This sequence comes from uncultured Amylibacter sp., assembly GCA_964195605.1. Lineage (GTDB taxonomy): Bacteria > Pseudomonadota > Alphaproteobacteria > Rhodobacterales > Rhodobacteraceae > Amylibacter. The sequence continues at coordinate 23,603 of CAXMSA010000012.1, read as the reverse complement.
CAATTTCAAAATTGTTGGCAACATTGCCGCAAAGGCCAACGCATTTGGTGGTTGGCATGCTGAACACCAAAGATGTGTCAGGCTATATGGCGCACTTTCTGGATAACACTGTCAGCCTGCAAGCGGTCTCTATCCCTGGTGAGGCCGCCACATTGTCGGCGGCCAAAACCGCCAAAGCTGCAAGTGATCTGGGATTTCAGGCAACAGAAGCAGATGATGTGCTTTCAGCGGTGAAAGATATTGTGGCAAAAGATAGCTCTGCTAGAATACTGATCTGCGGTTCGCTTTATCTGGCTGGCAATATTTTGCGCGAAAACGCATGAAAAAGGGCGCTATGAATGCGCCCTTAAATTTTTAAGATAATAGGTCTTAGATTGAACTGTTGATCCAGTCAACCAAGGCTGCCTTTGGGGCAGCGCCTGTTTTATTGGCAATAATCTGACCATCTTTAATGATAAAAAGTGCCGGAATACCGCGTACACCCAACTGCGCAGGCGAGTTTGGGTTTTCATCCACATTCACCTTGGCGATTTTTATTTTGCCAGCGTATTCTTCGGATAACTCTTCCAAAGAAGGGCCGATTTGTTTGCAAGGGCCACACCATTCCGCCCAAAAATCCACGATTACGGGGATGTCGGATGCGGTTACTTCAGTTGCAAATGTTTCGTCTGTTACTTTAACGGTTGCCATGTTTTATCTCCATTACCGTTTTCTGTTGCCCTATACTTATAACGCTTAGCTCTAGGGTCAAGATATAGTAGCATCTTTCAAGCTATCTATCACTATTTCGTGGGGAAGTTGCATCAACTGTTGGGATTCTGTCCACAAAATTGCCACCTCAATCTTGTGATCAGGGTAAATTGGCCGAAGAGCCAATAAATAAGCCCCCATTTGCCGCAATAAACCTAGCGGTACGTCATTGACCGTTTCAGGCACCTGCCGATTGCTTTTGAAATCGACAGCTAAAACGGTGCTATCCGAAACAATCAAACGGTCGATTGTGCCGTAAAGGCATTTGTCAGCCAATGCGTGGATTTTGCCTGTGATAATGGTGACCTCAGCCAAAGCTGTTTTGTCAAATACAGGCTTCAAAACAGCCGTATTCAAAACCCGGGCGGCATTATTTAAAAGCTCTTTAATCTCTGTGTCATTTGAGCGGTTATCATAACGTTGAATAAGGGCCTCTGCCAATGTGCTCCATTCCGATTGTGGCCGGTTTGGTAGATGTTCAAGCAACAAATGGATCAAACTGCCACGGCGCATTGCAGCCTCTTCATCCATACCATCCGTTTCAGAAGGCAACGCTTTGGCACCACCCAAATCAGATGGCGAAAGTGTTTTCTTGCGGGGTTGAACCGCAGGTGCAGGTGCGTTTATCCATGCAGGCAATTTTACCTGCCCCGTATCTGCATCACCATCAGATTTCTGATACGCATCCACCCAGGCTGCACTTTGCAACACCAACCCATTGTCGGTTGATATCGCGCCCGCGTTTTGCATGCCGTTTTCAACCAGCGCATACCAGTTTAGCGCAGGCTCTTTTCCCAGCTTTCCCGCACCGCAAACAACCAACCAGGTTTCCGCACGGGTCATCGCCACATATAAAAGCCGCAGTTTTTCTTGCAAAGCCAGATCACCTTTGGTCGAAATGGCATGTTGTTCTGCTTTGCTGCGTTCTTTTTCCGTTGTTTTCCAAGCCATTAAATCTTTGTGTAATGGCACCACTTCATCATAGTCATTATTACGCGTCGCAACCGTATCAGGCAGGATCACAATCGGGGCCTCTAGACCCTTCGAGCCATGTACCGTCATCACCCTGATCTGCCCAGAAGCCGCATCCATTTCGCGTTTCAATTCAACCTTGCCAGAGGCAAACCAGTTCAAAAATCCGGTCAGCGTCGGGGCCTCGGTTTGTTCATAACGCATTGCTTGGGACAGCAGCTCATCAATGCCGTCTTCAGCCTCTTCTCCCAAACGATCCAACAGGTTTTCACGGCCCAAATGCTGCGTTAAAATACGGTCGATCAGTTCATAGGGGCGCATCCAGTCTGCTTTAGACAACACATCGTCAAGGATGCCGGCTGCATCTGAATAGCTGTCTTTATTTTCCCTGAAGCTTTGCCACAATGTGGCTTTGCGCCCGTGCGCCAGTGTAAACAATTCCCCTTCGCTGATATTTAACATGGGCGAGCGCATGGCCTCTGCAAGTGATAAATCATCCTCTGGAGTGGCGGCAAACTTAAGCAGTGAAAGAATATCTTTCACCGCCAGTTCATCACCGACCATCAACCGATCTGCCCCCGCCACATTCAATTTACGGGCTTTAAGCTCTTTGATAATCGCGCGAAATAAAGGCGAGCGGCTTTGCACAAGGATCAAAAAATCCCCTGCCAGTGCCGCGCGTAATTTGCCCTCAACCTCAATCAAGCGCCCGGTGTGTATGGTTTTTTCAACCCACTCAGCGATTTGACTTGCCAATATTTGGCGTGGATCATGCACACTGGGCCGATCCAACGGCTCAAACCATGGCTTGTCATCAGGTTTTGGCGGGGTTTCAACCAACGGCCATAGTTCTACCCGCCCAGGTTTTTCGGCATCAAACGCACGGTGTAAAACCTCGCCCATAATCCCCTTACGGGCGTCGCCCACAAAGGTATTATCCACAAGCCGTAAAATTGGTTCCGCCGAACGAAACGAATGTAACAAATCCTGCCGGTGCAAGCGGGCTTCTATTGCGGTTAACCGTTCGTCAAACCAATCGCGCATCTGGCCGAAATACTTTGGGTCAGCCCCCTGAAACGAATAGATCGACTGCTTTTCATCGCCCACAACAAAAATTGTGCGCGTCACATCACTGGCCCCTAGACCCGAGGTAAATTCTTCCGTCAGACATTCAACCAAACGCCATTGATCCGGGCTGGTATCTTGGGCCTCATCGACCAGAACATGATCAATGCCGCCATCAAGCCGAAACAAAACCCATTCCGACATGGAACTGTTTTTCAACAGGTTTTGTGCCTTTTCAATCAGGTCCTGATAATCCAGCACCCCGTGTAATAGTTTGTATTCATTATAAGCCGCTAAAAACGGTTTTGCGAAACCATAAAGTGCTGTGGCCCGCACGTAGGCCTTGGCTGACATAAGCGTTTCGCGTGTTGCTTCAAGGCGCGCCATAAGGTCATAAAGCTGGTTTAGCTCCTCTGGATGTGCCTTTTTGATTTGTGCCGTTGGCGGGCCTTTCAGCTTGGCTTCAAAGCGGGTTTTATCCAGATGTGCGTTGATCAATAACTGTAATAGTGCGTTGGGGTCTTTGGTTGCCAAAGCCTCTGCATAGGTTTTGGCTAACGCTAAATCAGTCTTTTTATCGCTGGCCTGCAAGATGGGAAGCAACACAGAGATCAGCGCTAAATCATTCGCAGCTACGGCATTTTGCACGATACTGTCTACGGTCATATCAGGCATCAGCCCGAAATCAGCCCGAGTGGGTTCTATGTTAAAGCCGCGATGATTTTGTGCGATGGCCCGTAACAGACTGTCAGGGTCAAGACCTGTGTAAAGGACAGCTAAACGTTCAAATGCAGTACGGGCTTCGCCTTCGGCCAGATGTTCCAGAATATCCGCACGCACCTGCTTGGCTTGACGGTCATCAAATATTTCAAACTGCGGTGAGATATGCGCTTCCAGTGGAAACTGCCGCAACAATGCATCGCAAAATGCGTGAATGGTCTGGATTTTCAAACCGCCGGGGGTTTCCAGTGCCGTTGCAAAAAGGGTTCTGGCTTCGCGTAATTTTTCAGGGGTCAGCAAAGCCGTGTCTTCGCCCAGATCTGCCAATGCTTGACGCAAATTATCGTCAGGCATCATTGCCCAGGCACCCAATCGTTTGAACAAACGGTTCTGCATTTCGGCCGCCGCCGCATTGGTATAGGTCAGACACAGAATTTTCTGCGGATCAGTGTCATGCAGCAACAAACGCGCTACGCGATCCGTTAAAACACGGGTCTTACCAGAGCCCGCATTGGCGGAAACCCATGTAGAGGCAGTTGGGTCAGCTGCCCTGACCTGCGCTTTTGTGGCGTCATCGAACTGGATCATGGCACCTCTTTCACGTCCAAAGGATCGGTTTCTTCCCATTCGCCAAGTCGTGACAGATGATCATAATCCGAACCATAATTATCCATTTGCATTTTCAGCCGCGCGCCATAGCCAATGCCGCCCTCAAAGTGGCTTTGCAAAAGCTGTATCAAATCTGCCCACGTGTCTTCCGACACATCTACTGTTGTGGTTTTATCAGGCGCTTTCAGACCGATATATTGCAATTTGGACACGGACATTGGGTCAAACTGATTAAAGCCGCCAGCTTCGGCAATAGCCGCTTCCAGCTGCAGTTGCTTGTCAAATAAATCAATTATTTTTGGTGCAGGCGGGTCGCCTGATTTGTAATCATAAATAACCAAACGCCCATCCGCATCCTGATCCAACCGATCTGCTTTGGCTGTCAGGGTAAAATCAAACTCAGCCGCTTTTCGCGTGCCCGTCACTTCTTGCGCTATAATTGTGCCTTTTGCCGCACGGCTCTTTTCTGCCTCGACAAACCATTTTGCCATGCGTTGCAAACGGCCAAACCATAACCTGCGGGCAGATGGCCAAGGCACATCACGTTCCAGAATATCAGCGGCTAGTTTCAGAAAATGCTCAGGCGTATAATCCCCTGATTTTACAGGCTCAGAACAGTTATAACTTTCAATAATCCTGTGCAGAATAATTCCGCGTTCCAAGGCATCTGCTTCCAGCCCATAGGGCTTGAGCGGTCTAAGTCTTAACACGGATTGTGCATAAATTTCATACGGATTGCGTACCAGCGTTTTGATGCGGGTCACTGACAATTTTTTGGGATGTGCCCCATGAGGTGGGACCGGTGCGGGCCGCGTGGCTTTATCCAGCTTGCCTGTTGGTCTGTCCAACTTTTGCGCAAGGTTTATCCACCTATCACCACGCGCTGTCATATCTTTTAAGGCTTGCGGGCCTTCAACCCCCAGCCCCCCAAGCAGGTTTTCCAATCGTGTCACCCAGCGCGATGCTACGGTTGGGGCTTCGCCGTCACGTATGGCCCGCGATACAATAACCCTTTTTTGTGCAAAAGCCTGCTGGAAATCATGGGCAGACAGACCTATGTTTCGCTCAGGTAGCAGTAATCCAAGCTGTTTGCGCATTGCGCGGTTCAGCCATGGATCAGGATTTGGTTTTTGTGGCCATATACCTTCATTCAAGCCACCCAGAATAACCAGATCGGCACCTTGTACGCGGGCCTCTAAAGTACCCCATATGGCAATATTTGGATGCGGGGCAACGGCATCACGGACCTCTTCACTTTTTAATTGGGATTGTAGTAATGCCATATAATCCGCAGCAGTCCATATGGTTTGGTCTTTTGCTTCCCGTTGTAAATCCTCAAAAACCTTTTGGGCCTTTTGCCCGTCATTTCCGCCCCATAATACAGGGTCAAAACCCTCAGTAGCCCCTGTGGAAAGTTGCACCAAAAGAGTATGGTGCAATTCAATCCAGTCTGACATCGGCCTTTTTGTATCATCGGAAAGTCTATCAAAACATTGTACAAGCCATGCTACCCAGTTTTGTACATCGGGCGCTTTTTTATCAGCCCAATCCTTTAACAGTTGAAAATCAACAACGGGTGGACCGCCGCGCATCATGGGGGTGTCTCGGTCAAGCTCTGCCAGTTCTAGATCATGGGTGAACCGTAAATGGTTATTCCTGCCGTTCGCTTTGTGTGCAGTGGGGTGTTTTAACGCCGCGATTATATCAGCAGGGGCCAGGTCTTTAGCCAACAGGCCTGCGGTCAGGCGCAGAAAAATACCCGCAGGTGTCAAATGAAGTGGCTCACCGGCACTATCATCAGGAATGATTTTCCAGCGCTTTAGATGTGCCGCAACGCGGCGGGTTAAATGACGATCGGGGGAAATCAAAACAGCGGTTTCACTGCGCTCTAAGGCTTCGCGTAAACACAGTGCAATGACACTGGCTTCCTCTTTTGGTGAACTCGCTGAAACCATGCTGATGTTTTGTGTGGCCTCTTCAATATACGGTATCAGCGCAGGCCCATCTTCAAGCCATTGGTCGGTCATGGGGGCCGGGCGCAAGGCAAGTGAGGTAAGTTTATTGCGCGCCTTTGAAAAAACAGGTGTTTTTGCCCAGGGTTGTACATCACCAAGACCCAGACCCAGCTTATCAACTAACCGTGCTAACATGGATTGCGGGTGGTCATCATTTGATGCTTTGCTGGTCAAAATATCCCAAACTAACGGGGGCATTTCTTGATCCACGCCGGGTAAAACCACCGCCCCTTGTGGCAGGTTTGCTACGGCTTGCATGAAAAATGCTGTGGCCCCGCGCGAACCTGTTGAGCCTGCAACGATAATCGGATGGGTTGGCGGGTTATCCGCCCATTCACGCGCATAAGTCTCAACAACAGCGCGTTGGCGGGCCTCCATATCAACCACATCTAGTGTTGCCCAATATTCTGTCATTATGTTTAGAAATTTAAGGCTACGCTGCCAATGCTCTGACGCATTGCCAATGTCTATGTCTTTCAGGCGATCTAATGAAACACCTTCGCCGTGCATTTCATCAAGCAAAGCTGACAACGTATCTGCAAGCGCAAATACTGATGATCTGGGGGCTAGATCAGGTTGTCGGTCAATCAATGCCGCAACAAGATTTGCCAACTTTAAGCGCCTTGCTAAAGCGGATGTTGGTAACGGTAAATCAAGCGGGGCGGTTATATCATTGGCAAGATCAGACAATACATTCAATTGCGGCAATAAATATGTACCTTGCTCTTTGAACAGGTCTTCCATACGCCGCGCCGCACGCCGTGTGTTTACATAAATAACTGTACGCGCAAAATCGTGTGGCGACATGGATCTTGCGCGTTCAAACAGACCCTGAACAAAACCTTGCGAAAAATCTGCCCCTATGGGCAGATGGAAAATATGGGGAGTAAGATCGCCTGGTTTAAACATTGGTGGCTTTTTGTTCTGCGGCTTTTATGCCTTCTGGATGACCTACATCAGCCCATATTCCATTATAAACGATCCCGCATAATCGGCCTGCCGCAATCATTTTTTCCCACAGAACACTGATAGAAAAACTGGTCTCTGAAATTTCAATAAGCCGTTCGGGTTTTATAATTTGTACACCGGAATAAATATACGGGGCCAAAGGCTTTGCGCCCCTTCGTTGCAGTTTGTTTGCTTTATCCAAAAAGAAATCACCCTGCCCGCTGTAACCAAGCGCGTTTGGTTGTTTCAAAAGTAACAGTAACCCATCCATTTCATCGGGCTTCCATTGTTTTTTCAACATGGTTAAGGGGTTTTCGCCAAACCAGAGCGCATCACAATTCAGTGTGAAAACAGGGCCAACCCCTAATTGCGGTAATGCGTTTTTCAGGCCGCCACCAGTTTCCAGAATATCAGGAATTTCGCGGATGCAAGTTACAAAGGGATATGCAGCCAGATGGGTTTCCAGTTGGTCTGCAAAGTAATGTGTGTTCACAAGAACAGATCGGATACCAGCGTCAGACAGAATATCTAAACTATGATCAATCATAGGTTTGCCGTTAACCCGCACTAATGGTTTTGGCGTGTTTTCAGTTAAATGCCGCATTCGCGTTCCAAACCCTGCTGCGAATATCATCGCTGTATCAGGCTGCATTTTGTGCCTCTTTGATACGGGTCAGGTTTTCAGGGGTGGGTTCTGGCAGGTTTTTATCAACCCAGCGCTTCAGCCCAGTTAAATCAGGGTGACTTAAATCATGTTGTAAATGTGCCCAGACACGTGGGATTAGGTCAACATAATGTGGCTTGCCGTCGCGTATAGAAAGGCGGGCAAAAATGCCGATAATTTTCAGATTTCTTTGTGCGCCAATGCAGGCATATGCGTAGTTGAACGCATCTGGATTGACGCCTGACTTTTCGATGAAATAAGCTTTCATATTGGTTTGCAGTGCCAAAGACGTATCGCGCCGCGCATCCTCTAAAAGTGAAACCAGATCATATGCAGGATGTCCCATCAACGCGTCTTGAAAATCAAGCAAACCAATTTTTTGAACGCCCTGCCTTTCGGGCAGCCACAAAAGATTTTCGGCGTGGTAATCACGTAAGACTAAAACCGGTGGCACGGGCTTAATCGCACGACATGCAGCTGTTACCTCTGCCCTGAAATCATCCTGCAATGCAGGTGGGCTGGCTTGTCCGCTGGTGCCGGGTAAATACCAGTCTGTCACCAAATCGGTTTCGCGCAAATATGCGGCAAGATCATATGGCGCCACATCATTTGGGGTGGGCAAAGTTTGAAGTTGTAAAAGAACATCTATTGCGGCCTGATAAAGCGTATTTTCCATAGCAGGTTCTGCCTGGCAAACCCGTGCATAGAGATTATCGCCTAAATCCTCTAACAGCAAAAACCCGTGTGTATCATCTGCACTTAAAAGCTTGGGGGCCTCTAGTCTGTGTGCGCGCAAAACGTTCAGTATTTTAATAAAGGGTTTGACATCTTCGCCTTTTTCGGGCGGCGCATTCATTAAAATCGCTGTTTGCCCGTCAGCTTGGGTCAGCCGGTCATAACTGCGGTTAGAGGCGTCTCCGGCTACAACAACAGACTGCGCGTCGCTCCATCCGGTGCAAGCAATAAAATCGCTACGTTTTTGCAATCTGTCATTCATCCGGTATTATTATCCTTATTCACGTCGTGCAATGCCATTAACCTATCTGACCATTTGGTGTGCGTCCAAGAAAACCGAAAATTACGGGTTAATTCACCATTGATTGAAATCTGGACATTCAGCGCGCTTTTCGACGCCATAGACCCTAAACGATCCGGCCACTCAATTAAACAAACCGCTGTTTCAAACCCACGTTCAAGGCCAAGCTCATAAACCTCATCAGAATGAGACAGGCGATAAAGGTCAGCGTGAATATATTCAGTACCACCCAAATCATAGGTCTGAACCAGTGTAAATGTTGGTGAAGGTACATCTTCAAATGCATCAAATTTTAGCATGCGATTTTGAATTATCTTGCGCGCCAAATCAGTTTTTCCAGCCCCGACATCACCATCCAATAGCAATACATCACCAGCTACCAGTAATGACGCAAGCATATCGGCCAATCTTTTGGTATCGTCTGGCGTGTAAGATGTGAACGTGAAATGCACGGAGAAAATCCCTAAGTTCTGATATTCAGAAACTAAGGAATTGTTACTGTGCTGCGCAAGTTAAACCGACATTTTCGGGTGAATTTATTTTTAGAGGGAAATGAAATTCGCACAGTGTATTCCCAGATGCGATTGGTTCAAAGTTAATCGAAACATGATCACCCGCGTTGGTTGCAACGTCTGCCTGCCAGCTGCTTCGTTCAGCGGTCTCTTCAATATATTGGCGCAGATCACCCCAAACGGGTGTTGGTTGAAACATATCTTGCATGATATAAGAGAAATCCTGAATTGAATTAAGCGCGGTATCTGCGCTTAATCTATGCTTCATCGCATCATTGAGAAGTATTACGTTTCCTTTGCGATCAAAAGTGACAAGCCCCATTGTTACGGCATCTATTGCGTTCTTCAAACTGGTAACCTGTGATCGGTACCGGCGTTCCATTGCCAAAACAGTGGTCACATCTTCAAATAAAAACACAACCGTTCCAGAAGGATGCGGCCGCCCGACCACGCGCAATGCACGGCCATCTGGCAGCCCCCAGTCTTCGCGGTAATCATCACGCATCGCACTGCGTTCGATTATAAAGAAAATTTTGCGCCAAGATGTATAGTCTTTGGGTTTAGGCAGAATATGCGTATCCCGAAGCTTATCCAGAAACCCCAGTAAATTGGGTTTTTTCAATAACCATTCTGGCCGCAGCCCCAAATGTTGACTAAGCGCGGGATTAAACTGTGAAAGCTCGTTTTGTGTGTCAAAAACTGCAATTCCGATTTGCAAATGGGCAAAAGTAGCGCTCATGGTTTGTAAAAATCGATCAGATGATTTTATCAGGTTTATCCTTTTGTTTTAGCAGGCACTTTCTGACAGGGTGGCACAACATATTCTGTCGCGTGTTTCTTCAATAATATTCCGGCCAGCAACAGGCTGACCAGTATTATCAATGTTAAAATTCCAAATTCAACCATAACTAACCGATTCTATTGCGGTACTTTATGGTTATCAAACCGTTAAAAGCTTACTTAGATGTTAAGAAGGTGCTTAAAACTGTTGGTTTGGCCCAAGGGCTTTGCGCACAGTTTCGGTATCTTCTTCAAAGCCCATCCGTTGCCAACGTACATTGATAATTGCGCCACGCAAGCGTGTATCAAGCGAAATATCACTTTGGTCTTTACGGCTATAGTCAATGGCTGCATTGGCAAATGTTAATTCTGCCCCTGACCGTTCCAACAGTGTTTTGGCGATAAACAAACCCAGCCCCATGCCCTGATAAGCGTCATTGGTCGGCTCATTGCGCACCTGTTTTTTGCGCATGCTGATGAAAGGATCCCCTATACGATCAAGCAGATCATGGGGGTAGCCTTTCCCATCATCCCCGACCATTATGCGTACAGATGTTTCATCCCAGCTGACATCAATCAAAACAATCGCATTTGAAAAATCCACCGCATTTTGCACAAGATTGCGCAGCCCGTGAATAATCTCCGGATGTCTTGGAACAATAGGCGTATCGGCTTCAAGCGGGCTTTCGGGCGTTCCGTTCACCAGAAAAATCAACTCTTTTCCCCGGTTTTGGTGGGGTTCGGCCGCTTCGCGTACAATCGCTGTAATGGGCGCGTGTTTCAACAGCAGATCATCTTTACCCCTGTGCCCCATATCACGTAAAATCTGTCGTAACAGGTCGGTTTGTTCTGAGATTAAAAGCGCATCCTCTTTGAGTTCCGAGCCATCTTCCAGTTCCATTGCCAGTTCCGAAGACGCAAGTTTAATCGTCGCCAGCGGCGTTCCCATCTCATGTGCCGCTGCGGCGACAACGCCGCCCAATGCGGTTAACTGGTGTTCACGCGCCAATGCCATCTGTGTGGCTGATAATGCTTGAGACATTGAAAATATTTCACTGGTAACCCGGCGGGCGTATATAGCCAGGAACAATATGCCGATAGACAAGGCAACCCACATGCCACCAACAAATAATCTTGGCAGCTCCAACACCTCTCCTGACAGGCGTGTGAGTGGCATATAAAAAAAGCTTAAAAAACTGATCATACCAAGGGCCGTCAAACTAAGAACTACAGTTGCATAAAGCGTAAGTGCGGTGGCAGCAATGGTCACAGGGGCCAGAATAAGCAAAACAAACGGATTGTGCAGCCCGCCAGTTAAATAGAGCAGTATCACAAGCTGTCCAAGATCGAACAGCAAAGACAGCATAGCCTCACGCTCGGATAGGCGTTTGTTAGAGGGTAGCACAAAGGTGGCCAGCAGATTGAACAGGATTGCAGCTGTAATCACCAGCATACAAACCCTGAAAGGTATGGTTAAACCCAGATAATAAACCGCAAAAATCACAGCAGTGGTTTGCCCGGCAATAGCCAGCCAGCGCAAAATGATTAGTGTTCGCAGTCTGATCCAGTCGCTGCGCACTTCGCGTGTGAATAAATTTGTGACTTGCTGCGACACCAAATATCTTTCTTGTGACTTGCAATCTGAACACTAACGTTAGATGAACATGTGAAACTAATCCATACTAGGTTAATACATGTCAAAACTTATTGCTATTGCTGCCGCAAGCAGCGTTTCTGTTGCCATTGCTGCGGGCGTATATTTTGCTTTTTTAAAACCATCACATGATTGCGCCCCAACAGGGGTTATAGCGGGTAAGGCTACAATTGGTGGACCGTTTGAGCTGGTAACACATAAAGGTGTGGCGGTTACGGAAAAAGACGTTCTGAATGACCTTTCGATGGTATATTTCGGCTATACATTTTGCCCTGACATTTGCCCCCTGGACATGGCCCGTAATGTAGAAGCTGTTGATTTACTGGATGAGATGGGCATTAAGGCAACGCCTGTCTTCATAACCATTGATCCTGCCCGTGACACACCACAGGTACTTTCGGATTATGTTGATGTAATGCATCCTAAAATGGTTGGCCTAACAGGCACTGATGCACAGATTGCAACTGCGGCAAAAGCCTATAAAACCTTTTACCGCAAAAATGGTGAGGGTGAAGATTATCTGATGGATCACATGCGGTTCACTTATCTTATGTCGCCGACAGGCCTTCTGGATTTTATTCGCCCGGACCAAACGCCAGAACAAGTTGCACAAAAAGCGGCATGTTACGCTAAATAACGCGGTTAAATTGACCTACACAGAACTTCCCTTTAGAAGCGAAGCAATGAGACGATGCAAAGTTGGTAAATATGCCTGAAGATATGCTTTATGAAATTGGCGAAGATAACAGCCTGTTGATTCTGGATGATGATGAACCGTTCCGCAGGCGACTTGCCCGGGCAATGGAAAAACGCGGTTTTAAACCAACCGCCCTTGATTCCGTTGCTGCGGGACGTGCATTTTGTACCGCAACACCGCCTGCATATGCAGTTATTGATTTGCGCCTGACTGATGGTAATGGTCTGGATGTGGTTGAAGTGCTGCGCGCACGGCACTCTGCGGCTAAGATTATTGTTTTGACGGGGTATGGTGCCATAGCAACAGCAGTTGCGGCGGTGAAAATAGGTGCAACAGACTATCTGGCCAAACCAGCCGATGCCAATGATGTGACCAACGCGCTTCTGGCCATACCGGGGGCAAAACCACCACCGCCTGAAAATCCAATGTCAGCGGATCGTGTGCGCTGGGAACATATTCAGCGGGTGTTTGAGTTGTGTGACCGTAATGTGTCTGAAACCGCACGCCGCTTGAATATGCACCGCCGCACATTGCAGCGCATACTGGCTAAACGCAGCCCACGCTAAGTTTTAGTGGCTTTTCGTAACCATTTCTGAAACTGCAAAAGTGCGGGTGTCACTCGGCCCTTTCGTGTGACCATATAATAGCCCAAACCATCATCTTTCAGGCTGCAAATATTTTCAAGAGTACCCGCCTCTATTTCCTTTTCGACCAATGCCAAAGGATGGGCCGACATGCCCAAGCCTGCACGAACAGCTGACAGAACCAGCTCATTCGTGCTAAAGATGCTGATTTTGGCGTCGGTCAGGTCAATGCCTTCGTTTTCGATCATGGCCTTACCTTCCATCATATGGCCCTCAAACAACCAAGGGATATCGGCAACGTCATTCAGGGAATGAATGATCCGGCCTTTCACCAGATCAGGTTTTACGACAACAACATGATCACCGTTTGTCAAAGCTTCAGAATGTAGGCCTTGCCAGTTGCCGCGTCCGAACCGGACTGCCATATCTATCCCATCCTGCGCCAAATCCACGTTGTGAACACTGGGATTCAGGTTCACAGTGATCTTGGGGTTTTCAGCCCAAAATGCACCTATACGTGGCATCAGCCAGTTAGCAGCAAACGCAGGTGTCAGCGATATATTCAAAGGCCTGACATCACTGAACTGCCGCAAAGCCTCCACCCCTTCGGCAATCGTCAGAAACCCGGCCTGTAAGCTATCTGCAAGGGACGCGCCTTTTTCAGTTACTGCCATGCCGCGCCCGCGACGCACTACCAGAGTTTCGGCAAAATAAGTTTCAAGGTTACGAACATGCTGGGCAATCGCGGCGTGTGTCACGTTCAACTCACGCGCAGCTTTGCTAAAGCTGCTAAGGCGCGCGGTTGCTTCAAATGCACGAAGCGATGCAAGTGAAGGGATGTTGTGCCAATCCATATGATAGCCCACCTTACATATTGAAATTCTTATTGAGTCGTAATGTTACTGTAGAATTGAGATAAGTAAATCAAAGAAGCAAAGAAAAGGATTCAGATATGTTAAGTATTATAGCAGATGCAATGATGGCGGCTAGCGGTAAGCAAGGTCAAAAACCGGACCACAGAGAAGCTGAAATGCGTCGCCGTTACCTAGCGGAACAACAACATAAGATTGATGCACAACACCAACGGGATATAGCCCGTATAGGCGATCATTGGTAAATTATTGCAATGGTTTGGGGGCGGTCGCTGTAAAACTTGGCCGTTCCCGTAGCCCGTCTATGATTTTGGCCAGTTTAGCACGATTGCGCCATTCAATCGGGCGGCGTGCATCGGAATAAAGCAATATACAAGCCAATGCGTAATCACAGACATTCGGCTCATTCCCTGTCAGCCACGTTTCCGCGCGCGCCTCAATCCAATCAAGGCATTTTTGTACGCGCATTTGGTGTCGTTCCCCAGGGTTGAATCCAAGTTTGTTTTCACCAACCTCTTCCAACCCAGCCCGTGCCTGTTGATTGCTTAAAACCAGAAAATTCCCCATCCCTAAAATGACTGTCAGCAATTGACGGTCTGCAAGCGGGTCAAGATATGGTGCTCTGGCCTCTTCCGTCATGGCCCATAGCTGTTCCACTATTTGCACTGTCGGGAAAATCATCTCGCCGATGGTTTCCAGCACAGGCACTTGGCCCATTGGATTGATCTCAAAGAAATCATCGGGCAGCGGAAATCCAACTTCAACCAAATGCACAGGCACTTGCCATTCATCGATGAGTATCCGACATAACCGCGCAAATGGCGATCCATCAATATAATACAGTTTTGCGGGGTCTAGTTTATCCATCTGTCAAATCCGAAAAAAGTTCCAAGAATCGCCCTCTGACTTCTTTAGGAGCATGTGGCCTAAGGGTACGCTTTGGCAAGTCTGATAAAACAGGTTTACCAAACAATTTATCGGCCTCTTCCGTAGAAAACCCTGCAATTTGCACTGCTTCCAGCCAAGCTGACAACTTATCCGCACGTTTAATTTGTTTTTTGATCAAGTCGGGTATTTTTGCTGGCAAGCCAAAGCGTAGATTTATCGCTGCGGTCAGCCGATCATCCAACGCCCCATAATCAGGCCCAACTGCGGCCTTTACGGGTGAAATCATGTCCCCGATTACATATTCAGGCGCGTCATGCAGCAATGCTGCTAACCGCCATTTGTGGTCAATGCGTGGATTCAATCGTGTGAACAACTCTTCTACAAACACGGAATGCTCGGCCACGGAATAAGGATAATCCCCAATTGTCTGCCCATTCCAGCGCGCCACAAACGACAGCCCATGGGCAATGTCTTCAATCTCAATGTCCAGCGGGGATGGATCCAATAAATCCAACCTGCGCCCTGAAAGCATTCTTTGCCAGGCTCTGGGTTGGGCGGATTGTCGTGACATGAAATCTCCATAATATCTGAACCCTTGTCGATACCTAATCTGGGTGTTACATGCCACCCCAAGATTACGTTTTTTAATGAAGGAGCCTAATATGGCTAATGACTATATTGTAAAAGACATCTCTTTGGCTGAATTTGGCCGTAAAGAATTGGATATCGCTGAAACAGAAATGCCAGGCCTAATGTCGCTTCGCGAAGAATTTGGTGTCAGCCAACCTCTTAAAGGGTCACGCATTGTAGGCTCGCTGCACATGACGATCCAGACTGCTGTTCTGATCGAAACCCTGACAGCCCTTGGCGCGGATGTGCGCTGGGCATCATGCAACATTTACTCCACCCAAGACCACGCTGCCGCAGCCATTGCTGTTTCTGGCGTTCCAGTGTTTGCGATCAAAGGTCAAACACTGACAGAGCACTGGGATTACCTAGACAAATCTTTCATGTTTGACGAAGGTCCGAACCTTATCCTCGACGATGGCGGCGACGCAACGCTATACATCCTATTGGGCGCACGCATTGAGGGCGGCGAAGCATTCGGTGTTGCTACGTCTGAAGAAGAAGAAGCGATCCAAGTACAAATCAAAAAACGTATGGCGGCTTCACCTGGCTGGTTCACAAAAATGCGCGATCAGATCAAAGGTGTATCCGAGGAAACAACAACTGGCGTACATCGTCTATACGAATTGCACAAAAATGGCGAACTGCCGTTCCCAGCGATTAACGTGAACGACAGTGTTACCAAGTCGAAATTTGACAACAAATACGGTTGTAAGGAATCATTGGTAGACGGCATCCGCCGCGCAACTGACACAATGATGGCTGGCAAAACTGCTGTTGTTTGTGGTTACGGTGACGTTGGCAAAGGGTCTGCTGCATCGCTTCAAGGTGCAGGCGCGCGCGTTAAAGTAACTGAAATCGATCCAATTTGCGCACTACAAGCGGCAATGGATGGCTTTGAAGTAACAACACTAGAAGATGCAGTGGCAGACGCTGATATCTTTGTAACAACAACTGGCAACAAAGACATCATCCGCATCGAACATATGCGTGCAATGAAAGACATGGCCATCGTTGGTAACATCGGTCACTTCGACAACGAAATTCAGGTCGCACAACTTGCAAACCTGAAAATGATAAACATCAAAGACCAAGTGGACATGTACGAAATGCCATCAGGCAACCGTATGATCCTATTGTCTCAAGGTCGTTTGTTGAACCTTGGTAACGCTACGGGCCACCCATCGTTTGTGATGTCAGCATCTTTCACAAACCAAGTTCTAGCGCAAATCGAGCTTTGGACAAAAGGTGACGAGTACAAAAACGAAGTGTACATCTTGCCGAAACACCTAGACGAGAAAGTAGCGCGTCTACACTTGGCTAAAATCGGCGTGAAATTGACAGAGCTGTCAAAAGACCAAGCCGATTACATCGGTGTTGAAAGAACCGGCCCATACAAGCCAGAGCATTACCGTTATTAAAGGTTATATCATCACCCCATTATTCTGGGGATGACGTGAAGAATTGAAACGCCCTGTGGAAACGCGGGGTGTTTTTTATTTATTTAGTTAATTGATCTGCGTGTCCTGTTGTTTTATAAGAACTATCCGCGATTTGTGATGGGAAGTCCATCGCCCGCCCGCTTAACAAACCCTAAACCCCTTTAGGTGTATAACCCCCCTGACGTCAAAAGTAGTACACGGGTTTTCAAAGGGTGGGTAACAGCACCAAATGCGAAAACCACCGAAACTACCGGTAAGAATAGGTGCAAGGGTTGCGAAAAACCCTTGTTCGGCCAATAGCTACAAACGGCAGGCCTGCCTCTCTATAAACCACACACATATAATACGAGAACCCCGCCACCCAGAAACCGGTGGTGGGGCAAAAGGCGTATCAAAATGGCAGGGGTCATTTGGGATAAAACGTCTCTTTCCCACGCGCAATATAGGCCATCAAAACTGGTCGTGATGTTAGCAATTCCCTTAACGGGTTTTCAATCGGGAAGCTGGTTATTGCGCGCAGCATCGGGACGGTGGAATAATCTGCGGCCGTTGCTGTATTCCCGAACAAGAACTTTTTATCGCCAAGGATAGCTGCGACCGCGCTGATATCTTTTTCAGCACGATCAAGTTGTTCTGTTTCACTATGGCGCCCTACACCCTGACCGATCAGACTTTGTATAACTTTTTTGCGAATTTGGTTGGGGATGATTTTGTTAAGCAATTTAGGCACGCCACGAAAAAGCTCTGTCCGTGTGGTTGGCCAATGCGCATCGTTTTGCCACCTGCTGGCAAGAATGATGAAGTACATATGTTCATCGATCATACGAATTATGCTGCGGGAATGACCGCGTTCTATGGCTGTCAGCCCGGCATCATAGTCAATGCCAAAACTCTGCTCCATATATTCCCTGATCTGCTCGCTATCGGGAATGATTTTTGACCCATGTGTTAGAACGGGCAGTTTTCCTTTCGGGGCTTTGCGTGGATCGGGATCAATCTTTACTGTGTATGCTTGTCCGGAATATTCCATCATGCACAGAGCCTTGGTTGTGAACGGGCTGCCGGTCATTTCGGAAAAGGCCGGGGGAAATACTGTAAGTTCTAACATGTTGTCCTCGTTGTTATTCAAAAGTCATATAACAATTGCTACTGACAAAAACTGTCAACAGCTGTTAGTATAACCCTACTATGGCAAAAAGTGATCGTCTTTTACAATTGATGCAACTGATCCGTACTCTGCCTGCACCGGTGACGGCAGCGCAGTTGGCGCAAGAATTGGACACGTCCGAACGCACGATTTATCGCTACATCGACAATCTGCGTGCAGCAGGTGCGGTGATTGATGGCGCGGCAGGCTTTGGTTACACTGTTGTGGAAGATCCTGCCATGCCACCGATGATGTTCGACCCCGATGAAATAGAGGCATTGGTTCTGGGCTTGCGCGAAGTGCAGCAGGTTGGTGATCCGGTGCTGGCCAATGCGGCCAAGAATGTGTTGTCCAAGGTAAATGCATCCTTGCCGGTGCGGATGCAGATGCAATTACAAAATGCTGTGTTACACGCCAAGAAATTCCACCAACGCCAGCCGATTTCAATAGATGTCGCGATTTTGCGCAAAGCCACACGCGATGAACAAGCTTTGGAAATATCTTATAGTGACAAAGATGGCGTCGCGACACAGCGTGGTATCTGGCCGCTGTCCATTGTGTTCATGGATGAAAACCTAGTCTTGTTGGCTTATTGCCTGATGCGCGAAGATTACCGTGTGTTTCGGATAGACCGCATTGCGGCACTATCGGTTATGAAAGCTTCTTTTAAGCCCCGACGTGTGGTTATGCTGCGTGAATTTCTGGCCCGTATCAAAGCGCAAACGGATGCACGATAAGCGATCTTTCGCGGTGTGATAAGCAATGATCTTTTTGGGCTTTGGTCTTTGGCCGAACTTCGCTACACTCTGTAGTATAACAATAATAAATCTCGAGCAGGAGATATTGATGAGACTTATAAAATCGGCTTTGCTTGTTGTTATGGGGCTGCTTGCGGCGCAAACCACGCAGGCAGGCACGCTTCCAGAATATGATGCAATTATTGTGGCACAAACCCAGACGGGTTTCCAACGTTGGGTGAAATCCTTTCGCGCAGTGGCTTTGAAAAACGGTGTCACTGCACGCACCTATGATCGTGCTTTCAGGGGTGTAAAACTGAATGCACGGGTGGTGAAGCTTGACCGCAAGCAGGCAGAGTTTTCACGGCAAATCTGGGATTACTTGGATACGGCGACCTCACCTAAACGGGTGAAAAACGGTAAAGCTATGCTGGCCAAACACAAACGTGTGTTGAACCAAATAGAAAAGAAATACGGCGTTGATAAAGAGGTGGTTCTGGCCGTATGGGGCATGGAAAGCTCATACGGGAAAAACCTTGGCGACATTAATATAATTGAGGCTTTGGCCACATTGGCTTATGATGGGCGGCGCGAAAAATTTGGCCGCCAACAGCTTTTGGAAGCGTTGCGGATTATCCAACGCGGCGATATTACCCCCAATCGTATGATGGGGTCATGGGCCGGTGCCATGGGCCACACGCAGTTTATTCCCACCAGCTATCAGGCCTTTGCACAGGATTTTGATGGCGACGGAAAACGCAATGTCTGGAACTTAAATGATCCCTCAGATGCTTTGGCATCCACCGCGAATTATTTCAGAAAGTCAGGATGGGTCAAAAACCAGCCATGGGGTGTGGAAGTGAAGCTGCCCAAGGGTTTCTATTTTGGCAATGCCAGTTTGAAAGTGAAAGCAACGCCTGCACGCTGGAACGAATTGGGCCTGCGTACGGTGCGGGGCAATAAGATTCCAAACCATGGTAATGGCTCGGTCTTTCTGCCGTCAGGTGCTGATGGCCCTGCCTTTATCGTGTTCAAAAACTTCGCAGTGATCAAGCGTTATAACAACGCCAATTCCTATGCGATGGGGGTTGGGCATTTAGCTGACAAGATCAAAGGTGGCGGAAATTTTGTCAAAGAATGGCCGCGTGGCCCGGGCGCGTTAAAGCTGGATGAAAAGCTGGAAGTGCAAAAATTGTTGAACCGCGCAGGCTATGATCTGGGTGAGCCGGACGGCATTATCGGGCCGAAAACCATTGATGCGGTTACGGCTATTCAGCTTGCTTGGGGCCAGCAGCCAAGTGGCAAAGCGGATCAGGATTTCCTGAAAGAATTACGCAAAAAAGAGCGTTAAGCCCCCCAGTCCGCCGATTGCATTTCACGCAAACGGCTGGCGGTGCGTTCAAATTCAAATGCACCCCTGCCGTCAGTGTAAAGGCCCTCGGGTTCGGCATCAGCCGATGCGATCAGTTTTACTTTTGCCTCATAAAGCGCATCTATCAAGGTCACAAAACGTTTGGCTTCATTGTTATTGGCTTTGGATAGTTTTGGAATTTCGGTCAGGATCAGCACCCGTAAAGCATTGGCAATGGCAATGTAATCACCGGGGCCAAGCGGCTTGGCGCAAAGATCGTTGAAGCGAGCCTTACCAACACCGCTGCTAAAAGCCGGGATCATAATATCACGGCCTTTGCGTTTGATGGTCAGTGGCTCGGATTTACCATCTGAAAGTTCCTGCCATAGGTGATTGATCGCAAAATCTGTTGCTTCATCCAAAGGTTGGAAATACAGTTGCTGGTCGGTCAGGCGATTTTGGCGATGATCGGTTTTGCTGTCCAGACAATAGACCGTCAAACGGGATTTGATCATCTCAATGAAGGGCAGAAATAAAGCACGGTTCAGACCGTCTTTATACAGATCATCAGGCGGGCGGTTTGAAGTGGTGACAATGACAACGCCGGCCTCAAACAAATACTCAAACAATCGCCCGACGATCATTGCGTCAGTTATGTCATTGATCTGCATCTCGTCAAAACACAGTAAATCGGTGGATTGAATGATCTCTTGTGCCACAGGCTTGATCGCATCCTCAACACCTGCTTGGCGCGCCCTGTGCATGGCGTCATGTACCTTTTGCATGAAACCGTGAAAATGTACCCGCCGTTTTGCGCGTGTCGGGGCTTGTTCATAAAACAAATCCATCAACATGGATTTGCCGCGCCCGACGCCGCCATAAAGATATATGCCTTTGGGTGCACGGCGATTACCTGCAAAGAAGGATTTCAGATAGCCAAGCTTAGAGGGTTTGTAGTCAGCAAGGCCATGATGCAACTGATCCAGCAACTCCAAAGCACCTCTTTGATTTGGATCATCGCTCAATATGTTTGACGCCACACGGCGTTGATATTCTGTGGTCGGTGACACTTATTGATTGCCCCTTGATTTTTCCCTTTGACGAGGCATAGCAATTCCAGCACAGTCCGACAACGAAAGAACGTTATGACACAAGCAAAAACCCCAATTTTCACCCCGGTTTTAATCGCAGGCTCTTTGATCCTGATGATAAGCTTTGCAATTCGTGCAACTTATGGTGTGTTTCAAATCCCGATTGCCAGTGAATTTAACTGGTTACGCTCAGAATTTTCACTGGCAATTGCAATTCAAAACCTGGCTTGGGGTATCGGGCAGCCGTTATTTGGTGCGTTTGCAGAAAAATTCGGCGACCGTAAAGCCATCATTCTGGGTGCGCTGATCTATGCGTTGGGGCTTGTTCTATCAAGCTACGCCACCACCGCAAGTGGGCATCAGCTTTATGCGATACTGGTGGGTTTTGGCATTGCTGGCACCGGGTTTGGCGTGATCTTGGCTATTGTCGGGCGGGCAGCACCGGATGAAAATAGATCTATGGCATTGGGTCTTGCCACCGCCTTTGGCTCTGCGGGGCAAATTATCGGGCCGCCAACTGCGGAATTTTTACTGAGTTATATGAATTGGAGCTGGGTGTTTATTATCTTTGCGGTGCTGATCTTAACATCACTTCTATTATTGCCGCTATTGCGCAGTTCAGAGGTTGCCGACAAGGCTGAACTGGAAGAAACCTTAAGCGAAATTTTGGGTAAAGCGTTTCGTGACCCATCCTTTACACTGATCTTTCTGGGGTTCTTTTCCTGCGGTTTCCAATTGGCTTTTATCACGGCACATTTCCCTGCGTTCATCACCGAGATGTGCGGCCCGATTGCACAAGATGGCTTATTGGCAAACCTTGGGTTCAAAACGACATCTGCACTTGGCGCCTTTGCCATTGCGGTGATTGGGGCGGCTAATATTGCGGGAACGATTTTGGCGGGTAAATTGGGGCATAGCTATTCAAAGAAATATTTGCTGGCGATTATTTATACTTTGCGCACGATCATTTCAGCGGCCTTTATTATGCTGCCAATGACACCTGTTACAGTGCTGTTATTTGCGACTGGGATGGGTTTTTTGTGGCTGGCGTCCGTGCCGTTAACATCCGGTCTTGTCGGGTATATTTATGGGTTGCGCTATATGGGAACGCTTTATGGTATCGTATTTTTCAGCCACCAGCTAGGGTCTTTTCTTGGGGTCTGGCTGGGTGGCAGGTTGTATGATTTATACGGTGATTATACCGCCGTTTGGTGGGTTGGTGTGGGGGTTGGTGCATTCTCTGCCATCGTGCATCTACCAGTGGTCGAGAAACCGTTGCGAGAGCGTAAGGTTGTTACAGCCTGAACAGGTTATAGAAATATTAACCAATGTGTTGCAATCCGCGTTTTTTCGCCAGTTCTACCTGTTTTTGACGTTCGCGGAAACGCGTTTTACGATCTTCATCGTGGTCATCAATGCATTGGTGACAGGTAACGCCATGTTCATATTCAGGTCGGTCAAAATCTTTAGGGGCAAGCGGCATACGGCAGGCGAAACACAGTTCATATTGCCCTTCTTCCAGCCCGTGTTTTACGGACACGCGGCTGTCAAAGACGAAGCATTCGCCTTCCCATGCGCTGTTTTCCTGGCTGACATCTTCCAGATATTGCAAGATACCGCCCTTAAGGTGGTATACATCCTCTACGCCTTCACCCAGCAGGTAATTGGTGGATTTTTCGCAGCGTATGCCGCCTGTACAAAACATCGCGACACGTTTGTTATGAAACCGCGCCTTGTTGTTTTCCCACCAGTCGGGAAATTCACCGAAAGTTTTGGTTTCTGGGTCAACCGCGCCTTTGAAAGTACCGATCTTGACCTCGTAATCATTGCGGGTGTCGATCAGAACCACATCATCTTGTGCAATCAGGTCATTCCAGTCTTCTGGCAACACGTAATGCCCGACATGGGCCGTCGGATCAACCGAGGGCTGGCCCAATGTGACGATCTCTTTTTTCAGTTTCACCTTCATGCGCAAAAACGGCATCTCAGTGGCTGTGCTTTCTTTGTGTTCAAAGGCGGCACAGCCAGGCAAAACACGTATGGCAGCCAAAGCTGCATCTATGCCTTCGCGGGTGCCCGCGATTGTGCCGTTGATGCCTTCAAAGGCCAGCAAAAGTGATCCTTTAACGCCATGTTTGTCACAGACAGCCTGAAGCGGGGCTTGCAGGGCTTTGTGATCTGCAAACTTTGTAAAGTGATATAGGGCGGCTACAATATATTTAGACATGCGCGTTCATATACGCCCCGTTAACACGGTCGTCTAGGGCGGATACGCCAAAATACATTAGAGGGGCGTCTTATGAATTATCAACTTTCTTGAGGATTGAACTACAATACCCGAGCGAGTAGCATTATTCCTAGCAAGTTGCATTTAATTTTAAATCTGAGGAAATATCCCGATGCCCAGCAAGATGCCCAAATCGCAATCAGTTTTGGTGAGAA
>CAXMSA010000011.1:0-35054 GCA_964195605.1 uncultured Amylibacter sp. | reverse complement strand
GGTATTACATTAATAATTAGATGATCACAGGTGACTTCTAAAGAGAGGGTTTTTTATCATGCTATTAATTGACTTTGCTAGTGCACGATTAAATGCATCAGCAGTGTTATTGCAGGCGGCACCCGTGTGTTATATGTAATCGCTTCACAGCTTTTCTCATCAATGCAAGCTTGTTCGCAATAGGATTGAGAGGTTTCAAAAATTGACCGTATATCGCCCCGTGCAAAATCTGTATCCGGTTCATATAAAAATGTGCTTTGGGGATATTCCGCCGCATTAACTATGCTTGCAGTTATTAAAACGACCATACTTATTGCAAAATATTTTTTCAGCACATCAATCACCTTTGTTTTATAAACTCACGTAGACATGACCAATATCAGGCAAGCCGCCTTCACCGTCAAGTTTGGCGATCACAATTACCCTGTAAAATGTGAAAACACATTGGTGAAAATATTCTCGTCAAGCACGCCTGACTGGGGTATGCGTTACAGTAACTGTGATCTTAAAGGGGGCTTTTATGCCATTGATTAACCGATTTGCCGAATTACACACCGACATTACCGCTTGGCGGCGTGACATACATGAACACCCTGAATTATTGTTTGATACAGAGCGCACCTCGTCACTGGTGGCAAAAAAGCTGCGTGAGTTTGGCTGTGATATTGTCAAAGAGGGTATTGGCCAGACAGGTGTTGTTGGCGTGATCAAAGGTAAACAAGATAGTGCCGGTAAAGTAATCGGCCTGCGCGCAGACATAGATGCATTACCCATTCTGGAAGCAACCAATCTGCCCTATGCTTCTAAAACAGCAGGCAAAATGCACGCTTGTGGGCATGACGGGCATACCGCAATGTTGTTGGGGGCCGCACAGTATTTATGCGAAACCCGCAATTTTGACGGTACCGCAGTGGTCGTCTTTCAGCCAGCCGAAGAAGGCGGTGGTGGTGGGCTTGAAATGGTCAAGGACGGGCTGATTGAAGATTACAACATTCAGGAAATCTACGGCCTACATAATTGGCCGGGCATCCCTGTCGGTCAATTCGCCATTCGTCCCGGCCCGTTTTTTGCCGCCACCAATACTTTTAAAGTAGAGGTTACAGGTAAGGGCGGCCATGCTGCCAAGCCAGACGCTACAGTCGACACCACATTGGTTGCATCCCACATTGTTGTGGCCCTGCAATCGGTAGCCTCACGCACCATTGACCCGCTTGAGGCCGTTGTGGTTTCTGTCACCAGCTTTGAGACTGAAAGCAAAGCTTATAATGTTATTCCCGAACGTGTTGAGCTGCGCGCGACCTTGCGCACACTTAAGGCAGATGTATGTACGCTGGCGAAATCACAAATCACCCAAATCACAGAAAACACGGCTGCCGCATATGGTGCCACTGCAAAAGTCACGTTCTTGGGCGGCGAATACCCCGCAATGGTCAATGCCGAAGCACAAACCGTGTTTGCCGCTGACGTTGCCAGAAGTGTGGCGGGCCCACATAACGTAGATGATAACGCCCCACCCACAATGGGCGGCGAAGACTTTTCGTTTATGTTAGAGGCTTGTCCGGGATCATATATCCTGATGGGCAATGGCGACACCGCCGATGTGCATCATCCTGAATATAATTTCAACGATGAAGCGATACCTGTGGGATGTTCCTATTGGGTCGGGCTGATTGAAACCGGCATGCCTGCAAAATAATATCAGTTTACCTCATCATGATCCAATTGACCGTCGCGCAAATGAAACAGGCGGTCAAAACGGTCATAAATTTTTTCGCCATGGTTTACCGCAATAATGAGGCGTCCTGTTCGGTCGCTAGCTTACGCAACATTGCCAGCCCAATGATTGTCAATGCAAAAGGCCCAAAGCAATGCTCTGGGCCTGATATCAGTTTACGTCTTTACAATATTATGCGTTCTGGCGGTTTTCAATCAGACCATCGACCACTTCAGGGTCAGCCAATGTTGACGTATCCCCAAGAGAGCCATAATCATTCTCGGCGATTTTACGCAGAATACGGCGCATGATTTTACCTGAACGGGTTTTGGGCAGGCCGGGTGCCCATTGCATCAAATCAGGAGAGGCTATCGGGCCGATTTCCTTGCGCACCCAATTGCGCAGCTCAATCTTCAGCTCATCCGATGTCTCCACCCCCATGTTCAGGGTAACATAACAATAGATACCCTGCCCCTTAACCTTATGCGGGTAGCCAACCACAGCCGCTTCGGCCACGCTTGGATGCGCCACCAATGCGCTTTCAATTTCAGCTGTGCCCATACGGTGGCCAGACACGTTCAACACATCATCAACACGGCCCGTAATCCAGTAATATCCATCTGCATCACGACGGCAGCCGTCTTCGGTAAAATAGTAGCCTTTGTACTGCTGGAAATATGTTTTGATGAAACGATCGTGATCGCCATAAACCGTACGCATCTGACCCGGCCAGCTTTCTTTGATCGCCAACACGCCAGACGCTTCCATACTTTCAATTTCCGCACCCGTCTGCGGGTCAAGAATAACAGGTTGAATGCCAAAGAACGGCTTTGTGGCAGAGCCGGGTTTCGTGGCAGTCGCCCCTGGCAGAGGCGTTAGCATATGTCCGCCGGTTTCAGTTTGCCACCATGTGTCGACAATAGGAACCGTGCCTTTGCCGACAACCTCATTGTACCAGTTCCAAGCCTCTGGGTTAATTGGTTCACCCACAGTTCCCAGAACCTTCAAGGCAGACAAATCGCATTTATTCACAGGTGCATCACCCAGTGCCATCAGCGCACGAATAGCTGTTGGGGCCGTGTAAAACTGGTTAACTTTATGCTTTTCGCACACCTGCCAGAAACGTGAAGCATCGGGATATGTCGGTGTTCCTTCAAACATCAAGGTCGTCGCGCCATTGGCCAAAGGCCCGTAAACAATATAGCTGTGGCCCGTGATCCAGCCCACATCTGCAGTACACCAGAAAATATCCCCGTCATGATAATCAAAGGTGTATTGATGGGTCATCGAGGCATAAACAAGATAGCCACCGGAACTATGCACAACGCCCTTTGGCTTGCCTGTAGATCCAGACGTATAAAGTATAAACAATGGATCTTCAGCATTCATTGGCTCAGGCGGGCAATCGGCAGAAGCATCTGCCATTACGGTTGCATAATCCACATCACGGCCTTCTTTATTGCCAGGGCCACCGCCTGTGCGGGCAACCACAAGTGTGGTCACATCACCGCAAATATCCAGTGCCGCATCCACGTTTTTCTTTAACGGAATAGCCTTGCCACCGCGCGGGCCTTCATCCGCTGTGATCACTAGTTTCGCTTCACAAGCACCAATTCGGCTGGCCAAAGCATCAGGGCTAAAGCCACCGAATACGATTGAGTGGATGGCACCGATACGCGCGCAAGCCAGCATGGCATAAGCGGCTTCGGGGATCATTGGCATATAAAGAATAACCCTGTCGCCTTTGCTGACGCCAAGGGATTTGATCACATTGGCAAGCTTGGACACATGTTCATGCAGCTTTTTATAAGTGATGTGTTCATCGCCGCCCAGTTCATCACTTTCCCAGATAATCGCGGTTTGGTCGCCACGGGTTTCCAAATGGCGGTCAACGCAGTTTGCGCAGACGTTCATGACACCATCCTCATACCATTTGATGCTGACATCAGGATAGGCAAAGGTAGTGTTTTTTACGGTTGAATAGGGTTTGATCCAGTCGATCCGCTTACCATGTTCTGCCCAAAAAGCTTCCGGGTCAGCAACAGATACGGCATACATTTCTTCGTACTTCGCCTGATCAGCATGTGCATGTGCGGCTACGTCAGTTGATGGCGGGTAGATTTTGTCTGTCATGGTTTTTCCTTATACATCCAAGTATCCCCAAGTACTGTCAGGGGGCTAACATATCTAAAGTATTGCGCCGTTTAGATCGCTAAGTATTCGTGCCGCAGTTCTTCATTGTCCAGCACTTCTTTTGCAGTGCCATCAAACACGACTTTACCGGTGTCCAGAATAATCGCACGATCTGCCAAGTTTAGCGCGGCAACCGCGTTTTGTTCCACAATAATCGTGGTGATGCCCTGTTCACGGATCAGATGCAAAGTCTTCTCAATCTCTTGCACAACGATCGGGGCAAGGCCCTCATAGGGTTCGTCCAGCAACAACAATTTGATGTCGCGGGCCAATGCGCGGCCAATGGCCAGCATTTGCTGTTCGCCGCCTGAAAGGGTTGTGCCCTCTTGTTTGCGGCGTTCGCCCAAACGTGGGAACAGATCATAAATCCGCTCAATCGACCAACCGATAGGTTCAGTGATTTGCGCCAGTTGAATGTTCTCTTCGACTGTCAGGCCCTGAATGATACGACGATCTTCAGGCACAAGTGAAATGCCAGCTTGCGCTGCTTGATACGATTTCATTTTGTGCAATGCCTGATGATCCAACCAAACTTCACCTTTGACCAACATCGGGTCATCAAGGCGTGCAATCGCGCGTAAAGTCGATGTTTTACCAGCACCATTTCGGCCCAGAAGTGCCAGAATTTCGCCCTCATGGATATTCATGCTGACGCCTTGCACGATGTAGCTTTCACCGTAATAGGCGTGAATATCATATGCAGAGAAATAAGCGGGCGCGTGTGATGCGTGGTTTGCAGTTTTATCCATAGGTGTTACATCCAACATTAAGAAGCAGCCACGCCAAGATACGCTTCTTGTACCTTTGGATGACCTTTGATATTTTCTGGTAAGTCTTCAACGATAACAGTACCCTGTGCTAGAACACTGATTTTTTGCGCCAGTGAAAACACAACGTGCATATCGTGTTCGATCACTGCCATTGTAATATGGCGTCTGTCTTGAATCTCTGCCAGTAGTTCGATGGTATTGTTGGTATCAGCCCGCGCCATACCCGCCGTTGGTTCATCCAACAGCAACAGTTTCGGGTCTTGCGACAGACACATTGCCATTTCCAAGCGACGCTTATCACCACGTGAAAGCGAGGATGCAGTCATATCTTTTTTGTCATGCATACTGACGTCAATCAGCATCTGTTCAGCTTTTTCATGCACATCGGTTTCACCCTTAACCCGTGCCAAGGCATTCAAAGTAAATGCCCCGTCACGTTTGGCAAAACACGGGATAAGCACGTTTTCAAGCACGCTTAGATCGCTAAAAATCTCGGGCGTTTGAAACACGCGGCTGACACCGATTTGGTTAATCTCATGCGGCTTGCGCCCCAACAGCGAATACCCGTCAAACATCACGGTTCCCGTGTCAGGGATCAACTTGCCAACAAAGCAATTCAACAGGGTGGATTTCCCTGCCCCGTTGGGGCCGATAATGGCATGGATTGTGCCTTCTTCAATGCTCAGGTTCACGTTTTGCAACGCTTTTAGACCACCGAAGCTTTTGTTCACATTTTGAACTTCTAGAATTCCCATCGCATCGCTCCTATTCAGCAGGCGTTTTGGTGGCATCGGCGGATGGGTTTGCACCATCGCCCCCTTTGCCACCACGGATTTTATCACGAATACGCGCCCAGCCTTCCATCAGGCCACCCGGCAGGAAGGTCACGATCAGCATGAACAACAGACCCAGCGTCAGATGCCAGCCTTTGCCGACAAAGAAGTGTAAAACCCAGACAATAGCATTTTCCAAACCATCAGGCATGAGCGAAAACCAACTGTGCAAAACAGTTTCGTTGATCTTGGAAAAGATGTTCTCAAAATATTTGATAAAGCCAGCACCCAGAATCGGGCCAAGCAATGTGCCGGTACCACCGAGAATGGTCATCAAAACGATCTCACCCGATGCTGTCCATTGCATCCGTTCGGCACCTGCTAAAGGATCCATAGAGGCCATCAAACCGCCCGCAAGACCCGCGTACATGCCAGAGATAACAAAGGCCGCAAGCGTGTAAGGGCGTGAGTTCAGACCCGTGTAGTTCAGGCGTGTCTGATTGGTTTTAATCGCACGCAGCATCAACCCAAAGGGTGAGCGGAAGATGCGGATCGACAGATAAAACGCCAGTAACAGGAATGCGGCACAGACATAGTAACCCACATTGAACTGGAATGCCCATGCGCCTAAATCCAAGGTAAATGTGTTGCGCATCTCAAGCCCGAACAGCCCAGTCACAGGCAGGTTGCCGGATGTGTTTACCGCATCCAAAATCCGTGGGTCCTTCAATGTCAGTTGCAGGCCGGTTTCACCATTCGTAATCGGCGTTAATACCGAATAGGCCAGTGAAAAGCTCATCTGGGCAAAGGCCAGTGTCAGGATAGAAAAGTAAATGCCGGACCGGCGCAGGGATATGAACCCGATCAACAGTGAAAACAGGCCGGCAATTATAACTGACAAGATCAGGGCCGGAATGATATTCATCGTCATAAGTTTCAGCATCCAAACGGCGGAATATGAACCCACACCCAAGAATGCGGCATGGCCGAAAGACAGATAGCCTGTCAGGCCAAACAGGATGTTAAAGCCAATCGCCAGAATGCCGAAAATAGCAAACCTTTGCATCAGATCAGGATAACCCGCATTGAATTGCGCCAGCGCACTTTCCGTTGGAAACGGGTTCAACAGGAACGGTGCCAACACCGCGACAATGCCAACAAACAGCAGTAACGCTTTGTCACTTTTAGAAAGAGAGTTCATTTATTCCTCCATCACGCCAGCACGGCCCATCAAGCCACGTGGTCTGACTAACAGCACGATAATCGCGACTAGGTAGATTACAATTTGGTCGATAGAAGGCAGGTAGAGCATCTCAAAGAAAGCTTTGACTTCATTCATCGAGGCGAAGCTTTCCAGAATACCCAGCATAAAGCCCGCCAACACGGCCCCCGGCAAACTGCCCATGCCACCGACAACAACCACAACAAAGCTAAGCACAAGGAAATCCATGCCCATATTGTAGTTCGGTGAATTGATCGGCGTGTACATCACCCCCGCCAAGCCCGCCACAGCGGCGGCAACGCCAAACATGAAGGTAAAGCGTTTGTCGATATTAATGCCAAGCATACCAACAGTTTCACGATCAGCCATGCCAGCACGCACCACCATGCCAAATGTGGTGAATTGCAGGAATGCAAATATCGCCGCGATTACAACTGTAGAAAAGCCGAAATAAACCAGACGCCAGAAAGGGTAGATCACCGCATTGGCTTCCATCCCGATAAGCACGCCGAAATCAAATGATCCGCGAAAAAGATCAGGCGCAGGTGTTGGAATGGGGTTCGCACCATAAGATGCTTTCACCAGTTCACCCACCACAATCGCCAAGCCAAAAGTTACAAGAATTTGGTCTGCGTGTGGACGTTTATAGAAATGCTTGATCAAGCCGCGTTCCATAACGTAGCCAATCAAAAGCATAACGGGAATGGCAAACAGAATGGCCAGCGGCACCGCCCAGTCAATCATCGCATTGCCTGTCGCTTCGCCGAACCATTCCACCACATAGGGTGTTTTAATCTCTAGCGGTTTGCCCAGAAAGTTTGTCTTTTCTGGGTCCAGCGTGATTTTAGATATGTTTAGAATTTTACTAAACGTCACCGCACAAAAGGCACCGATCATAAACAGTGCACCGTGTGCAAAGTTGACCACGCCAAGCGTGCCGAAAATAAGTGTCAGGCCCAAGGCAATCAGCGCATAAGCACTGCCTTTGTCCAAGCCATTAAGTATTTGAAGTAGTAGCGCGTCCATATCCTGTTCCCCAGAACGAAATGGTTACAGCGTCATCTATGCGGACGCTTCCATAAATAACCACGCCCCAATTCAGGGGCGTGGTCAAGTCAATTTAGTGAAGATTATGCACCCGGGTTACATTTACCCAAAGAGCCACCCGCAAACATTGGGTGATCCGGTGCGTACTCAACTTGCGCACGTGGTGTCACTTCAACGATTTCCAACGCATCGTATTCGTTGGTCGGGTTTGATTTACCTTTCATCACAAGCACATCTTTGAAGCACTGGTGATCTTCTTTACGGTAAAGTGTCGGGCCGTTGCCCAAGCCGTCAAACTCGAAGCCTTCCAGCGACTCGCCGATACCACATGGGTTAAACGTGCCGGCACGCTCACAAGCATCCGCATAAAGCAGAGTTTGTGCGTAAACTGTTTGGGCAGCATTAGATGGCGGGAAGCCATATTTTTCGCCAAACGATTTAACAAACGCTTTTGTGCCTTCGTCGCCCAATGTCCATGACCAGTTTGTTGAGCCAAACACACCTTCGATGTTTGCACCAGCACCCTTAGCCATCAGCTCTGAATACAATGGAACGATAATCTCAAAGTTCTTGCCGTTCACTTGTTTGTCACGCAGGCCAAACTGAACTGCAGAAGTTAGTGAGTTGATCATATTCCCACCGTAGTGGTTCAGGATCAGAACATCGGCACCAGAGTTCAACACAGGCGCGATATAAGACGAGAAGTCCGTTGTCGCCAGTGGTGTCAGTACGTTGTTCACTGTTTCCCAGCCCACGCCTTCGGTTGCTTGTTGGATAGACTCTTGTTGTGTCCAGCCCCAAGTGTAGTCAGCTGTCAGGTGGTAAGCACGGCGTTCTTTGCCGTATGCATTTTGCAACACAGGTGCCAAAGCGGCACCAGACATGTAACCGTTAAAGAAGTGACGAAAGCCGTTGGCTTTCTTATCTTTACCGGTTGTGTCGTTTGAGTGTGTCAAACCAGCCATAAAGATAACGCCAGCTTCTTGGCACAGACCCTGTACAGCAATAGCCACACCGGATGATGACCCACCAGTGATCATGATCGCGCCGTCTTTTTCGATCATTGATTTTGCAGAAGCACGTGCCGCATCAGATTTAGTCTGTGTGTCACCTGTTACAAATTCAACTTTCTTGCCAAGGATACCGTTACCCTTAAGCGCTTTTGATGTGAACGTATTCATCATGCCGCCGTCGCCGCCGCCATTCAGATGCTCTACAGCCAGTTGGTATGCGCGTAGCTCATCACTACCTTCGTCCGCATATGGCCCTGTTTGTGGAACGTTAAAGCCCAGTGTTACTGAACCGCCTGTTGGCTCGTTTGTATACGCAGCAACAGGACTTGTAATTAGTGTGGGCATCGCCAGACCAGCGCCCATAACAGCACTGGATTTAAGCAAACCACGACGAGTAAATTTAGACATAGATTTCCTCCCATATTCTAACACGATCTGCTCCTCCCAGAACGCCGTGCCAGTGTCTTTCGACTTGGTTAGAATAGTAGAAATAGTAATTATTGCAATAAACAACTGATTTTACTTGCTTATTTTGTAAATATTTTAAATTTACTTATTCCATTAAAGTAAATATATTTACTACAACTGATATTTTCGTTTAAAATTAAAGGAAAAACCAATATGGCACGCAGCCTGTTAGGCACACGTATTCGTGAGAACCGCCGCTCCAAGGGGGTCAGTCAGGCTGCCCTTGCAAAACAGGCAGGAATTTCTGCATCATATCTGAACCTGATTGAACATAATCGGCGGGGAATCGGTGGTAAAACCTTGCTGGCTTTAGCCCGCGTATTAGAGGTTGATCCGCGCAGCCTGAACGAAGGGGCGGACCAAGCCCTTGTCGGGCGGGTGGAACAAGCCGCCGCCTTAGCCCCAACCATCACCTGCGAGACAGATAAGACTGAAGAGTTCATCGCCCGCTTCCATGGCTTCGCTCGTCTGATCGGCAGGCAGTTTGACCGCGCCAAAGTACAAGACGAAACACTTCAGGCGATGTCGGATCAGATGAACAGCGACCCATTCTTTTCAGAAGCGATGCATTTAATGCTGTCCAATATCACAACAATAAAATCCACCGCCGAAATTCTGTCGGATGAAGAAGGCCTATCGGATAATTTAAAGCAGCGCTTCTTGTCGAACCTTTTAAGCGAAACAGAGCGATTAGCGCAAACTGCCACAGATATTTTACAACACTTTGAGCCCAGCGCACAAAAAGACGGTATAATCAGTGACACCGCCCCGGCAGAGGCAATTATGGAAAACAACGACTATTTTATAAAACAATTAGAAGGAAATTTCATTTCCCCGATTGATTATGTCGCCAAGCAGAACATTGCAAAATCCGATGAAAAAGAAACAATGGATGCATTGGTGCGCTACAGTTCGATCATCCAGAAACTACCGATCGATTCATTCCTAAGCTTTGCTAAAGAATGCCATTATGACCCGATCAAGATATCTGGCAAAATGAATGTTCCGTTAAATGTTGTTATGTGCAGGTTTGCCCACTTGCCAAAACGTGACGACATCCCGCGCTTTGGTATTCTGGAATGTGATGGTTCAGGTGCCGTGATTTTTCGCAAACAATTGCCGACATTATCATTACCCAGATATGGCAGTGCCTGTCCTTTATGGCCGATTTACCGCAGCCTCAGCCAACCGCTTCAGCCGATTAAAGCCTTCATCAACACGCCCACAGGCGAACGGTTTTTGACATATTCATTAGCGCAATACGCCGATCAAAACGCCATTGGCCTGCCTGCACGCACAACCGCGATCATGATTTTCACGCCTGACTATGAAATGTTCATGCCAAAATCCGAAATAGCCCTGCAACCGAATTTGGCAGTTGGGCTGCAATGCTCGGTCTGTCCGCGTGATAACTGCGCTGCACGGCGGGCAAAATATCTACTGCAATAAACCTGCTTGCCTATAAGTGAAATCGCTTTAAGCTGCACATGCCGCGCCTTTGAGGGAGGGATACGTGTCAAAGTCAGTTCTGATCGTCGAGGACGAGCCCTTTATTATGGAAGCCCTGTCATTCCTGCTAAAACGCGAAGGGCTGGATGTTGCAACATTTGCCGACGGCCAGGGATGTGTTGAACGTATTCAATCCCTAAAGCCCGATCTGGTGATACTCGACATGATGCTGCCCAACAGAAGCGGCATGCAAATTCTGGAAGATTTACGCGCGATGGATGCATTCACCAGCCTGCCGGTTTTGATGTTAACCGCCAAAGGTCAGAAAAAAGACCGCGCGGCAGCTGAAGATGCAGGTGTCAGCCTGTTTATGACCAAGCCGTTTGCCAATAAAGAGATTATTCAAAACGTTCACAGGCTTTTGGACAGATGAGCGAAAAACAATCCTTTGACGAAGTGAACCAAACAAACCGCCGCAGCCGTAAAAAGCGCGAAATTGCCCTGATACTGCCTGTCATAGGTGTTATCCTGTTACTGACGCCAATTGTGAAACCTTTCATAAGCAGCACCGAAACATCGCCTTTGATCAGTGCAATGCTATTCATTTTCGGAGTTTGGGCAATTTTAATTGCAGCAGCTTTTATCCTGTCACGCACGTTGATCTCAGAAATTCGGGATAAGTAATGCTGTCGTTCAATATTCTTGTCGCCATTTGCCTGATTTATGTGATCATATTGTTCATGGTGGCCGCCATTGCTGAACAATGGGCGCAGAAAAACAAACTGTCATTTCTGCATTCCCCCATCGTCTACACGCTTTCCATTTCGGTTTATTGTACAGCGTGGACATTTTACGGCGCGGTTGGCTCTGCGGCCCGAAACGGATTAGAGTTCCTGGCGATTTACCTTGGCCCAACACTGGTATTCATCGGCTGGTGGTGGTTCTTGCGCAAACTCGTGCGTATAGGCAACACCCAACGCATCACATCCATCGCCGATCTGATTTCATCACGTTACGGCAAAAGCAACCTTTTGGCGGTTGTTGTCACCTTGCTGGCGGTGATCGGTTCTACCCCTTACATCGCGTTGCAACTGCAATCCCTAACCTTAAGTTTTGCCGTGTTTACACAAGATAACGCAAATGCCGCATCACCTGCGATCACTGCCTTTCTGATCGCCATGGGGTTGGCTGCTTTTACCGTGGTTTTCGGCACCCGCAATCTGGACGCCAATGAACGTCACCACGGCGTTGTCACCGCCATTGCGCTGGAAGCGATTGTAAAGCTTATCGCCTTACTTGCCGTTGGCATTTTCGTGGTCTGGTTTGTTGCGGATGGTCCAACAGATGTTTTGCAGAATGCTGAAAAGATGTTACCGGAAACCACGGGGGCCTTCACCCCACGCTGGGTAACTTTGACCTTCCTGTCAGCCACTGCGATCATTTGTCTGCCGCGCATGTTTCAGATTGTTGTGGTGGAAAACGACGCTGAAAAACATCTAGCCACCGCCAGCTGGGCCTTCCCGCTTTATCTGTTTTTGATGTGCTTATTTGTGGTCCCCATAGCCGTTACAGGCTTGGAAATATTACCCGAGGGGTCAAACCCTGACTTGTTTGTTCTAACCATTCCATTGGCAATGGGCCAAGAGGGGTTGGCCGCACTGGCGTTTCTCGGCGGGTTTTCATCCGCCACTTCCATGGTCATTGTTGCAGCCATCGCCCTGTCAACAATGGTGTCCAACCACATCGTTTTACCGTTGTGGCTGCGCCGCGCAAAAGCCCGCAACCCTGAAAGCGATGATGTGCGTTCTATCCTACTCAGATCACGGCGCATCAGTATCGTCGGCATTCTGGGTTTGGGCTATCTCTATTACCAATTCACTGGCGGAACTTTTGCCTTGGCCTCCATTGGCTTGATCGCTTTTCTGGGCGTTGCACAGGTTTTACCCGCGTTATTGTTTGGCTTGTTCTGGCACAACGCGTCAAAGTCGGGGGCATTGGCAGGCATTTTAGTAGGGTTCACAATTTGGGCCTACACGCTGTTTTTGCCAAGCTTTGACGGCAGTTTTATACTTTCAAGTGATGTCTTGCAAAACGGCTTGTTCAACCTTTCAGCCCTGCGCCCGCAAGCTTTGTTCGGCGTCAATATTGCTGATCCGTTGGTACACGCGGTTTTCTGGTCAATGTCCCTCAATACACTCGCTTTCATCACATTTTCATTGGCAACAACCCCCAAACCGCTGGAAAATCTGCAAGCGTTACAGTTCATCAACGTGTTTGG
This sequence comes from uncultured Amylibacter sp., assembly GCA_964195605.1. Lineage (GTDB taxonomy): Bacteria > Pseudomonadota > Alphaproteobacteria > Rhodobacterales > Rhodobacteraceae > Amylibacter. The sequence continues at coordinate 22,127 of CAXMSA010000011.1, read as the reverse complement.
CCGCTCATCACAACGCCATATGCCCAGCCAAATATCGACCTCGGAAGACCTGTTCGTTCTGGCACAACGGATTGTTGGCCGCTCACAGGCAGGGCGGTTATTTGAAGAAAAAGCCAAAGAACAAGGTAAATTATACGGCCTGCCTGACCCAACATCTGAGTTTATTGTCACACTTGAGCGCGAATTTGCAGGCTCTGTCGGGGCCGCAACTGCACATGCCATGATGGCGCAAATATCAGGGCGTGAAACAGTTTCGGTGGAAGAATTGATAGCAGTAGCCGATGAAACTGCACAAGTGATGGAATATTCTGCACAGCTTGAAAAACAATCCAAAGAACTGGCCGTCACGGCAAAAGAATTGCGCCGCGCAAACGATAAGTTAACCAAATTAAGCCAACAAAAAGATGATTTTCTAAGTCAAGTCAGCCACGAATTACGCACGCCAATGACCTCGATCAGATCCTTTTCGGGAATCTTGATGAATGATGGCGAAATTGACCGTGAACAATTCGCGCGTTTTTCATCTATTATCAACGATGAAAGCCAACGTTTGACCCGTATTCTGGACGATATTTTGGACTTAAGCTTTCTGGAAAGCGGTAAAGTAAAACTAAATCTACAACATAAGAATTTACATGAAATGCTGGAACAATCCATCATTGCCAGCCGCAGTTCTTTCAGCGCTGCAAAAGTTGATATTCGTCTGCCTGAAAAGTTTTCCGACATCACTTTGACGACCGATGCCGATCGGCTGACTCAGGTTTTCATTAACCTGATTTCCAACGCCATCAAGTATAACGACAAACCCAAACCCATTATCAAACTGGGCATGGTAGAACTTCAGAACGGGATCACTGTAACCGTGTCTGACAACGGCCCCGGGATTGCCGAGAGCGAGCGCGAAATTATCTTTGAGAAGTTTTCAAAACTGTCTTCGGGCGGGGCTTCAAGCGGTGTGGGTCTTGGCCTGTCAATTTGTGCCGAGATTATGCGGAATTTAGGTGGTAGTATTTACTTTAAACCATCGCGCAGTGGTGCAACATTTGAGGTATTCATACCAAATAACGACGTTAGGTAACTGGCGACAAATGCACAGAAGGTATATTACTTAAAATCATAATGACTCGAAACTCAAAGGCCTGCCCCCATGTTTAACGCTGATGAAAACGACCTCCGCTTTGCAATCCACCATGTTGTTGGTCTGGACAAGGTGACCGACCTTGCTCCTTTCGCAGACTATGATGCGGATATATGTGACGCAATATTATCCGAAGCGGCCAAGCTGGCCACTGAAGTGATCGCGCCTATCAATCAAATAGGTGATGCGGGCTCAACCTGGAATTCAGATAACACAGTCACAACGCCGCCGGGTTTCGCTGACGCATTCAAAGCATTGGGCGAAGGCGGCTGGGCAGGTACCGGCACAGCCGAAGAATACGGCGGGCAGAACATGCCCGAAATCCTGTGTGCAGCCACCCGCGAAATGTGGCATTCCGCAAATATGGGATTGGCGCTTTGCCATTTGCTAACCGAGGGTTTGATCCACGCCTTGCAAACCTCTGCATCCGAAGAACAAAAGCAAATGTATGTGCGCCCCATGGCCGAAGGCCGCTGGACTGGCACGATGAACTTGACCGAAAGCCAGGCAGGCACTGACTTGGCCGCAATTAAAACGCAAGCCACGCCCGAAGGCGATCATTACCGCATCAAAGGCCAGAAGATTTTCATCACTTATGGTGAACACGATATGGCCGAAAACATCGTACATCTGGTATTGGCCCGCACCCCTGATGCACCCGAAGGTGTTAAAGGCATTTCGGTCTTTATTGTGCCGAAGTTTCTGGTCAACGAAAACGGCTCTCTTGGGGCACGTAACGATGTAAAATGTGTGTCGATTGAACATAAAATGGGCATCAACGGCTCACCCACGGCAGTGCTGCAATACGGTGAGAACGATGGGGCTATCGGCTATCTTGTTGGTGCGGAGAACCAAGGGTTGAACATCATGTTCAACATGATGAATCACGCCCGCTTTAGTGTTGGTATTGAAGGTCTCGCAATTTCGACCCGCGCTTATTATCAGGCACTAGCTTACGCACAAGAACGCCGCCAAGGCACCCCGCTTAACCGCGCCGAGGGTGACGCCATTATTCACCACCCCGATGTGATGCGCCTGCTGGCAACAATGCGCGCCGAAATTGAGGCCATGCGCCCGCTGGCACTTTATGGCGCGACGGCCCTTGACCGGGGTCATTACGATACCGGCGAAAGCAAATCCAACTGGCAGACCCGCGCCGAGCTGATGGTGCCGATCATCAAAGGCTGGATGACCGAACGGTCCATCAACATCGCCTCTGACGGTGTGCAAGTGCATGGTGGTATGGGATTTATTGAAGAAACCGGGGCGGCCCAGCATTTGCGCGATGCGCGCATTCTAACCATCTACGAAGGCACCACTGCCATTCAGGCCAATGATCTGATGTTCCGTAAAACCCTGCGCGACCAAGGCGTGGCAGTACGGGAATTGATTGCAGATATTCGCGCAGACGCAGATGAAGTTTTATTGGCAGCCGTCACAAAAGCCGAAACCGCGCTGGATCATATTCTGACAGGCGGCCTGTCAGCCCGCGAAGCCTCTGCCGTGTCGGTGCCTTATCTGATGATGCTTGGTACACTAACTGGCGGATGGATGGCCTTGAAAAACAAGAAAGCCGCCCTTGCGCAAATGGCAACTGGTGATTGGGATACGCGTTTCCTGAAAGCCAAAGCTGCTCATGCAGATGTATTTGCCGCTCACAGCCTGCCCCGTGTGGCAGCTTTGGCGCAAACTATTCTGAACGGTTCGGATGCGATTGAAGCAATTGATGCAAGTTGGTTCGACACCTAAAAACCCATTGATCTTTCGTCTTTAACCTGCTCATTTCTGATAAACAGAACATAAGGGTTTAGACGATGAGCAAATGGGATTTCTGGGTTGATCGCGGTGGCACATTCACTGATATTGCAGCACGTAATCCCGATGGTGAAATAATCACCCACAAATTGCTGTCAGAAAATCCCGAAGCTTATAAAGACGCCGCCATTCAGGGCATGCGTGATTTGATGGGGATTGCAGCTGGCGCACCTGTTCCCGCCGATCAGATTGCGTCTGTAAAGATGGGCACTACGGTTGCCACCAACGCTTTGCTGGAACGCAAAGGTGAAGAAACCGCGCTGCTGACCACCCAAGGGTTCCGCGATGCTTTTGCTATTGGCTATCAGGCCCGTAAAGATATTTTCGCCAAAGAGATTATCAAACCCGAACAACTTTATGCCACCGTTGCAGAGGTAAATGAACGCCTGCGGGCGGATGGCACGATTGAGAAGGCCCTTGATAAATCTGAAACGCGCGCGGCTCTTAGCAAAATTTACGAAGACGGTTACCGATCAGTCGCAATCGTTTTTATGCACGCTTACGCTTTTCCAGAACATGAATTACAGGCCGAAAAAATTGCCGCTGATATTGGTTTCAGCCAGATTTCCATCAGTCACAAAATATCACCTTTGATGAAGTTTGTCGGGCGTGGAGACACCACGGTGGTTGACGCTTACCTCACCCCGATCCTATCGCGTTATGTTGAACAGGTCGCAAGTGAGATGGGGGGCTTGGATGGTGCTAAAACCAAGCTGATGTTTATGATGTCAAATGGTGGTCTGACTGCGGCCGATCGTTTTCAAGGCAAAGACGCTATTCTGTCGGGGCCGGCGGGCGGTGTTGTGGGGGCTACTAAAACCAGTGAGTTGGCGGGGTTTGGCAAAATTATCGGTTTTGATATGGGCGGCACATCCACGGATGTTTCACATTATAATGGCACGCTGGAACGGTCTTATGAAACCGAGGTAGCAGGTGTGCGAATGCGCGCGCCGATGATGAATATTCACACGGTGGCAGCAGGGGGTGGTTCTATTCTACATTATGATGGCTCAAAATTCTCAGTTGGGCCAGACAGTGCGGGGGCTGATCCCGGGCCCGCAAGTTATCGCCGCGGCGGGCCGTTAACGGTCACGGATGCCAATGTGATGTTAGGGAAACTGAAACCTGAAAACTTCCCGAAAATTTTCGGGCCTAATCAGGACATGCCATTAGACGTTAATATCGTTACAAAAAAATTCATCTCCCTTGCTGAAAAAATCGGCGACGGAAAGACCCCACATGAGGTGGCTGAAGGCTTTTTAAGCATCGCTATTGAAAATATGGCCAATGCGATCAAGAAAATATCTGTGCAGCGCGGCTATGATGTATCCGATTATGCGCTGACTTGTTTTGGAGGTGCCGGCGGACAACATGCATGCCTTGTGGCCGATAGTCTGGGCATGAAAACCGTTTATCTGCACCCGCATTCAGGTATATTATCTGCTTACGGCATGGGGCTGGCGGATATTCGTGCAGCACGTTCTGCCTCGGTCACTAAGTTATTGGACCCGCAGGTTTTGACCGGTATTCAGGGCAGCGTGGAAACCCTGACTGCACAAAATAAAACTGATCTGGCAGCCCAAGGCGTGGCCGACCCTAAAACTGTCAGCCGCCTGCATTTGCGTTATGATGGCACAGATACAACGCTGGCTGTGATCCTGTCATCCATAGAGGATATGACCCGCGATTTTCTGAAACTGCACAAACAACAGTTTGGCTTTACCTTTGACGATAAAGGCATTTTCGTTGAGTCGCTGGAGGTCGAGACTTTTGGCGGTAGTGCCGAAATAGAAGCTCCGGTTCTGGCAGGCCAAACCGATGTACTGACAAGTGACGCGACGACCCGGATTTTCGCCCAAGGTAAATGGCATGATGCCAGCGTTTATAAAAATCGTGAAGCCTTTCGTGCCGGCCTTACAATTGATGGCCCTGCGCTAATCATTGAACCGCATCAAACCATTGTGATTGAACCAGACTGGCAGGCATCCGTGACCAGCCGCAATGATATTATCCTGCGCCGCGTCAAAGCCAAGAAAGCCACATACGCCATTGGCACGCATGTTGACCCGATATTGCTGGAAGTGTTCAACAACCTGTTTATGTCCATTGCCGAACAGATGGGTGTGACACTGCAAAACACCTCTTATTCAGTGAACATCAAAGAACGCTTGGATTTTTCATGTGCAGTCTTTGCTGCTGACGGATCTTTGGTAGCCAACGCCCCGCATATGCCGGTGCATCTGGGCTCTATGGATCGTTCGGTTGAAACCATTATTACGCTAAACAAAGGTGATATTCATCCCGGCGATGTTTTCGCGCTGAACGCGCCTTATAATGGCGGCACCCACCTGCCTGACATTACCGTTGTCACCCCGGTTTTTAATGATGCCGAGACAGAGGTGCTTTTTTATACCGCATCACGCGGCCATCATGCGGATGTGGGCGGCACCGCCCCTGGTTCTATGACGCCACTGGCAACGACGGTAGATGAAGAAGGTGTTTTGATTGACAACTTCCGCATTGTTGATCGTGGCGTATTTCAGGAAAAGGCCCTTTATACCATCCTGACAGATCACGCGTATCCGTGCCGTAACCCCGTTCAAAACATTGCTGATTTGAAAGCGCAAGTGGCTGCCAATGAAATGGGCATCCGTGAGTTGCGCAAAATGGTGGCGCAGTTCGGGCTGGAAGCAGTACAATCCTATATGGAACACGTGCAAGACAATGCCGAAGAAAGCGTGCGTCGTGCCATAGGTGCGCTGCATGACAGTTCGTATTCCTATGACACCGATCAGGGTTCCACCATCAAGGTTAAGATTACCGTCAATAAACAAGACCGCACTGCCACGGTAGATTTCACCGGCACATCGCCCCAGCAAAACAACAATTTCAACGCGCCCGAACCCGTGGCACGTGCCGCCGTGCTATATTGTTTTCGTATGATGGTGCAGGGCAATATCCCGATCAATGCCGGCTGTTTGCGCCCGATCAATATCATCATCCCCAATGATTGTATGTTGAAACCCAGCTACCCTGCCGCCGTTGTTGCAGGCAATGTCGAAACATCCCAACATGTCACCAACACGTTGTTTGGGGCATTAGGTGCAATGGCCAATTCGCAAGGCACAATGAATAATTTCACCTTTGGCAATGACGTATACCAGTATTATGAAACCATCTGTTCAGGTTCACCCGCGGGTGATGGCTTTAACGGCACCGATGCGGTGCAGGTTCACATGACCAATTCCAGTATGACCGACCCCGAAATTCTGGAATTTCGCTACCCCGTATTGCTGGAAGAGTTTTTCATCCGCAAAGCATCGGGGGGTAAAGGCAAATGGTCAGCAGGTGACGGCACCAGACGTACCGTGCGGTTTTTGGCAGATATGGAAATGGCAATATTATCATCACATCGCACACGCCAACCCGAAGGGTTGAAAGGTGGAGGTTCTGGTGAAATGGGCCAGACATTTATCAGGCGGTTGGATGGCACCAACGAAGAGTTGGCAGGTTGCGCGCAAACTCAGTTAAAAGCGGGTGAGGCCGTGACTGTCATCACGCCTACCGCTGGGGGTTACGGGAAGCAAATCACTTAATCTGCGTAAATATCGCTTTGCATATAGCGTTCTTTTCTATCGCAAAGAACTTTTTTGCAGCACGTTTATTCGGATGATATGGATCTTTTACCGCCCCTGATTCCTTACGCCTGAAATGGCTTTTAACACCTAAATTAGCAGCAATTGTTTTTGGCGTCAGCCCGTCAACGAACGAACATCTGCTACCGGTTTGTTTAAACGCTTTTTTCAGATTTTTCTGTGCGCGCACCCGTACATCATTTGTCTTTTTATTATATGAAGGGGCTGATGTTATAAAAATACAGGGCATATCATCAGGCAATTGCGCCATGGTTTTTTGCACATCGTTCAGGGCCATCTTCGGGTTCTTTGCCCAACCTCCTGATGAGTTCCCAAGAAAAGACATTACCATCAATTTTGGGTCATAGTACCGATCTTTGAACATCGCTTCAAACGGTGACAGCTTTTTCTTACAAAACTGATACTGCGGTCCTTTGCCGATTTGGATATAGATATTTTTGGTCTTATTAACTGTGCCATAAGACCCGGCATTTACTTTCCATTTCGGGTCTACATCACAAACAGCGCCTTTACCTTTTTTAGTACGTGCAGTCCAGGAAGGTAGTGATGACGAGCGCACACCAATAACGGCAACAGACATGTTCCCTAGCTTCTTCAAATCACGTATTTGGGATTTATTAGGGGAACATTTCGATTGAATGTTCTGGAAGAAATCCAAAAAAGATGGCCCGGATCCAAAAGTGAATTGGGAGTCGCCTAGGACAAGAATATCAGGTGATTTGAATGTACCGGCAGATAACGCTGTTGTTGGTAGCATCGAAAGCAAAAAAAATGACGCAAGTATCTGTTGCCCGTTCTTCTTTAATGTTCTTATAACCAAACCGCACCTCGCTTCTCGATTTGCTAAATGTATAACTATACGGTTTTAAAAAAAATGAAACGAATATTAACATTTAATGCGCACATGGTCCTAACTGAATGCGTATATAGCCCAAGCTGACGATAAACATTGCGTGAAGGGGACTGCATTTAATGGAATATCGTACTATCTATATAATGAAGAATACGAAACAAAGGCAGGACCAATGCAAATGCTTACAAAAAATCCACAGCTAACACGCAGATTGTTCCTTGGTGGCGGGATTGCAGTTTCGGTCAGTTCTATTGCATGGAGCCAGATTAACAGCCTGCCATTTGACGGAGATGCCATTGACCCGCCGACTGCCCATAAGTTTGCCCTATCGGGCGAGATTACCCTGATTGATATCCGTCGCCCCGACGAATGGAAAAAAACCGGAAGCGGGGAAGGCGCACATCGTCTTGATTTACGCCGAAAAGATTTCATCACAGTTCTTGATGGTATGGTTGCAGGTGATCGTTCAAAACCTGTCGCTTTGATATGCGCCCGTGGTGTGCGTTCTAACAGGATGAGCCAAAAGCTGATCAAAGCGGGTTTCACAAACATTATTGATGTGCCAGAAGGCATGCTGGGATCAAAAGTCGGACCAGGCTGGCTGAAACGAAAATTACCGCTGAACAAATCTTAAGGCCATAAGTAATGGCGCATCTGTCATTAAAGTCCATCATAGCAACAATCGCGCTTGCAAGCCCCGCATTGGCGGATTGCTCTGGCACATCAGGCCCCTGCGAAATTGCCGCTGGCAGTTATAATATTAAACTGCCTACAAACCACAACGCACAAACGCCTGTTGTCATTTTTCTGCATGGTTATGGCGGCAGTGGTAAAGGCACCATTAACAGCAAAAAAATCGCTGACCCTATCCTGAAGCGCGGCTATGCCCTGATCGCACCGAATGCGATAAAACCCGAAGGCGCGCGCGCCAATAGCTGGAATTTTCACCCCAGCTATGACCGGGGCCGCGATGAGGCTGACTTTTTTAAAAAGGTCTTTGATGATGCGGTAAAGCGGTTTGATCTAAACCCCAAACAGGTTTTACTTGCTGGGTTTTCCATTGGTGGTTCAATGGCGTCTTATGTCGCATGCAATAACCCCGAAAACTTCACCGCCTTCGCCCCTGTCAGCGGTAGTTTCTGGCGCCCGCATCCGACAAACTGCCTGGCCCCTGTAAAGCTGTTTCATACCCACGGCTGGGCTGACAAAGTTGTGCCCCTTGAGGGCCGCCATATTAATGAACGTTTCATTCAGGGCGATGTATTTTACGCGTTAGACCTATTGCGCAAAACAAATTTATGCAACCAACCACGGCCTGATAAAATCTCAAACAAAGGTCGTTTTATGCGCCGTAAATGGGAAAGCTGCGCCCCGGATAGCGCCCTTGAGTTTGCGTTATTTTCAGGTGGTCATACTGTTCCCAAAGGCTGGGCTGACATGGTGCTAAACTGGTATGAAAGTTTACCAAAAACAGCTGTGCAAAACTAAAGATCACTCAGCCGCAATACGAACTTCAAGGGCTTCACGCATTTTGGCACGGTATTGGTTTGACAATGCAATCACGTGCGGAATTTTAACTTCATCAGGTGTGCCAAGATGGCGACGAGACCAGTTTTGACGCACCAAATTAACCCCGCTTAACGCAGAAAAAATCATCGCCCCCGACAGGCTGATCGCAATCGGCAACAACCAAAGAGACACAATTCCGGCCCCCATCCCAAACACCAATGCAAAACCCAGTATTTGCTCTACAATATGGAACTTTAGCAATGTCGCGGCAGAATACTTGCCGCCGCGCCGCATCTGCGGTTCCCAGTTTTCATGGATACCCACAAGGCTGCGCATAACCGCAATGGTTTGCTGCACCATCAGGATTGGTGCATAGGCAACCGAGGTCAGCACCTCCAGCAAGAAAGATGCTACGAACTGACCGCTGCCACCGTAATCACGGCGTATATCGGGCGTGGCCCAGATCACCGCCCCACCGATAACTTTCGGGGCCAGCAACATGCCATACATAAAGAGCAGTATCAGCATGCTGTTGACTGTACTGATATGTGGCCAAATCGGCATTTTCGGGCTGGCATCACTGAAATAGCTGATCACATTGGCGCCTTCACCATTACTGATTAACGCCCAGATCATCAGCAGAATAAACCACGCGGGCGACAACAGATAACTGATCGCACCGTGGAGCAGATGAAACCGCGAAATCGCATGCAGGCCAGCCGCAGAAAGAATGCGCAAATGTTGCAGGTTGCCCTGACACCAGCGCCGGTCACGCAAAACATAATCAATCAGTGTTGCCGGGGTTTCTTCATAACTACCTTCAATACGCGGCATGAAACGCACCGCCCATCCAGCACGGCGCAACAGGCTGGCTTCAACAAAATCATGCGACAGGATCAGCCTTTCTTTACCACGTATAGACTTCACACGCGGCAGGCCGGCGCAGGAAGCAAAAGCCGCCGTACGGATAATCGCGTTATGGCCCCAGTAATTACCTTCGCGGTTAGACCAAAGTGCCAGACCTTCTGCCATCGGCCATCCATAAGTCACGTTTGAAAACTGTTGCATGCGGGCAAACAGGGTTTCTGCGCCAAACAATTTCGGGCAAGACTGGATCAACCCGACCGACGGGTCATTTGACAACTCATCAGCCAGCGTGACAATCGCCTGACTGCTCATCAGACTATCTGCATCCAGCACCAGCATCGCTTTATAATCACCACCCCAACCTTCGATCCAGTCGGTGATATTGCCGGTTTTACGATCTGTGTTTTGCGCGCGGCGGCGATAATAAATCGGTGCTGCCCCCTGCGCATTACGCATGATCATCATCGCGCGCATTTCCTGGGCTGCTATTTCAGGGTCTTGGGTGTCACTTAGAATGAACAGCGAAAACCTGTGTTTGCTGTTTGCCTTTTGCAGCTCTTCCAGCATGGCTGCCGCATTGCCGAAAACATCCGACGGGTCTTCGTTAAATATCGGCACCAAAAGGGCCACATCCAGTGCTTCCTGGGGTGGGTTAACCTTTTGGGGTTTGCGTTGTTGCAACCAGAAACTAAATATCCCAACAGTCGCGGTGCTGACTGATAGGGAAATCCAGAAGAACGTCAGCCCAACCATCAGGATCAGAAAGTATTCAAGCGCCCCGAACCCGCCTGTGGAAAGCCAGTCGGTAAACGCAGCCAGCAACAATCCTGTGGTCAAAAGAGCCGCCCCGAAAGTAAACAAACGTGACGCCCAGTTGTATGAGCGTTTTTGCCAGTTCGGCGCATCCTGATCACGATAAGGACTGTGAAAATCCTGCTTGGGCATGCCAATGGGTTTGCGCGCCGGCATCCAGTTATGCGGTTCAAACGGTAAGGGGGACATATCGTTCATCACGCAGTCCACCTGTAAAGCCAAACCTCTGATATATTACGCCCGTCCATCATCAATTGTGCACGAATTTCCATTGCACCTGCATCTTTAGGATCAAAGGTAAAGGCCAAGCGCACACCACCGGTTTCAGGGTTTCTTTGCAAAACCCCATCACTGACCGTACCCCGAGTTGAACGGATATGGCGGGTTATGGTGCTTAGGTCTTCCGGCAGGATCGCATGATCGGCAAAATCAACCGTTGCAATATACCCGCCAGCAAACCGCTTACCCATGCGGGTATTGATCACCCGCGTGATCGGCTTGACCATCGCAGGTTCACCGCCCCAAAGCAGCCGATAGGTAAACTGGTGTTCGCTACCTTTCGCAATCGGTGCGCGTGGCCGCCAGTATGCAACGATATTGTCATAAATCTCACGATCCGCAGGGATTTCCACCAGTGTAACCGAGCCTTTACCCCAGTTCTCACCCGGCTCAACCCAAAGCCCGGGGCGTTTGTGATAGGCCGCCTCAAGGTCGGCAAAATCCGAGAACTCTTTGGGCCGTTGCATCAACCCAAACCCCACAGGCGTATCATCGACAAAACTGCTAACCTGCAGTTTTTTCGGGTTGGCAAGCGGGCGCCACAGGGTTTCGCCTGCACCGTTGCGTATCAGTAACCCGTCTGAATCGTGAACCGCGGGGCGGAAATCATCAAACCGCGAACGGTTGGTTTCATCGAACAAAAACATGCTGGTCAGCGGGCCTATCCCGATATGATCCAGCTCAACACGTGCAAAAATATGGGCCGATACATCCATCACGGTCGGTATGCCGGGATTGATCACAAAACTGTAAAGCCCGGCCACAGAAGGCGCATCCATCAATGCATGAATAACGATGCCGTGGTCACCTGCGGCAGGGCGTTCAATCCAGAATTGGGTAAAATCCGGGAACTCTTCGCCCTTTGGATCAGCCGTGTTTACCGCAAGCCCGCGTGCCGACAAGCCGTAAAGCTGACCTTTTGCAATGGCCCTAAAATAACTGGCCCCTTGCATCACCATGAATTCCTGAAAAATATCGGGCTTTTCAAGTTCGGTGCGCAAACGAAAGCCGGAAAAACCCAGACTGTCATCTATAGGCAGGTCGGGCACTTTATCGGTTTTATCAAACAGCGTAAAATCAAACCCAAGACGTTTTGCCATGCCGCCTTCGACAACACTGATCTGAACCGGATGTGGAAAATATAATCCGGGGTGGAAAAAATCAACCTGATATGGGCTGTCAGTATCACGCCACAAGGCTTTGTTGGTCTTAAACCAAATCGATTTATACTGGTCGTAGCTTAAATCCTGCCATTCCTGCGGCACCATTTTGCGCGGCACATATGCATGGCTGGCCAAGGCGCGTGCCTGCTCTATCAATCCATTCTTTGAAAACGGCTTTTCATCCAAAATCAAAGGCCCCGCATTTGCCGCAGAATTCCCAAGGGCTGCAAAACTTGCCAATGCTGTTAGAAATCCGCGCCTATGCATTCATCAAACTTTCACTGCTCGCCACGGGTGCTTTTTGATCCAGGCAACAAAATAAGCCACCGCTATAATCGCAGCCATACCAAGAAAATTAACCAATGTCGTCTTCAAGGTGGAACGCCCGATCTGATCCAACAGAAATCCGCTGAAACGGGCGAATACCATAGAGAAAATAAACACTGCCAGCGATTGCTGCCCGACCTTCATGATGATCTTAACCACGTAAGCCCAAGCCGCTGATAAGCGCGACTGACCGCTTGCCAACAACCGTTTGCCACCTTCGCCCGCAGCAACCCAACCCAGATAGGCCAATGATAGAAAGTGCACATAGCGCAAGAAGCCAAAGTCGGATTTGTTGATCATCCATTTATGTGCAACCCGCCACTCAATCACCCAGTTGCTTTCAAATGCACCGAACCATTCGCGGCTAACAGCGCGCACACCAATATTGGAAAGCGGTATGTTGGCTAACACTATAAGTGCGGCCAAACCGATCAGCCAAGGCTTTACAGGCGGTGCAGGGATCCAACCACGCATAAAGGCAAAACCGGTAAAAAACACCAACTGCCAACCAAAAGGATTAAAGTACCAACGCCGCGCAGACCACGGTTCCGCAGGCAGATTAAGGGCCAGTTCAGGATTGCCCAGCTCTTTTAGCAATAGACGTTGCGCGAATAACCAAACGCCAAGAACCAGCACAGCCACCAGCCCCAGATGCAATCGCGAGACCGCCATAACAAATGGCATCATCGCAAGGATCACCAGATACATCGGCAGAATATCAAAATAGTTAGGCACATATGTCAGAGTAAATATGCCCACAATGTTTTGCTGGGTATTCTTGAAAAAATGACCCAAATTCAGACTGTTGACATAATTTTTATCAAACAGGTCAGTGCTATCCCAAAGCGCCATCATCATCGCAATGGTGAAAAACATTGCGATATGGGCCCAATAAACCTGCCAAACACGATAGCCGACACGCGCCGCACCCAATGTCCAACCGACACGATCAAACGTGCGGCCAAAAGCTATGGCAGAGGCCATGCCGGAACAGAAAACAAACATTTCTGTGGCATCAGAAAACCCCCAGCGCGCAGGGATCCAACTGGTAAAGAAATTACCGGGCGTGTGTGCAAACAGTATAATGAACATCGCCATGCCACGGTAAAAATCCAACCGTGGATCACGCACAGTCACGGCCACAGTTTTCTGCGTAGCAGTAGCTAGATGTGCAGCAGAGCCAGGATCAGTTGTGATCGCACTCATTCAAGATACTCCCAAGGTCAAGAAACCTAAAAACCCATTTATTCAGCAGGCAATTGTATGGATGCCGTATTTTCGCCATGTGCAGCAGAAATCATTTCGAAACGAACCGACGCATACTGATCTTCAGCACCGCCGCGCTTGGCCTTACGTTCATGCAAAATTGCCTCTGCTTCATCTAGGTAGCCCGCGCGAATACCCGCATCAATAGTCAAGCGTTCAAATACATCACGTTGCGCATGACTGCCACCTGCCAATTGCATTGTGCCACGTGCCTTTGCGAGGTTCAAAAATGCCTTTTCATAATTCGCATCACCAAAGGCTTCCAACCCTTCTGCCGCCGCAAGACCAGGATTAGCCATAACCTGTTCCACTTCTGTCTTGTTGCGTTTGGCATCTTCATGCATCCGCGCCATCATGCTTTTAACCGCTGCATCACGGTTGTCACCGACAAGGGCCAGCATATAATGCAGATCAGCAAAGATCAGGCAGCCATCTTCTGTACGCTTCGCAGACAGATCAGCCAGCTCTTGCCAGCGATGACCCACATCAACACCCTCTAGTTCCAAGCGACTTAACAAAGATGTGCCGTTGGAAATGTCGCGGTAATCATCAGTTTGATCCTTGCGCACTTCAGTATCATACAACCATAATGCCTGCTCAATATCGCCTTGATCCAGATACATCAGCGCCTTGTGCCACCAAACGTGATAGCGGAAATTGTTGCAATGTGCCCAGGCTTCTTCACGGCCATCCAGCCATTCCAAACCCGCCTTGGCCTTGCATGTCATATCATAAACATGCGCCACCGCATGTAGCCCCCAAGCGTCATCAGCAGCCTTAAGCATCCCCTTACGGCCCGCGATTTCAGCTTGGCTATATTCACCGGTTTCTTCTAACGAAAACGCATGGCAGCCCAGCAGATACCCATGGCCCGCATGGCTTTCATTATAAGCTGGAAGCACCCGCTCTACCGAAAAACGCATGACCTTGGCATCACCTAGAATAAACGAGATCGCATGAGATATTTTCATCGCCAGACTATCTCGCGGGTGCAACTTCAAAATGCCTTCAATGCGGTCGCGCGCCGCACGCGGTTTGCCTACAAGCCAAAGTGTCAGGGCATCCACGTAATTACGTTCGCGCAAAGTAGATGTTACATTTTCCAAAGCAGAGCGTGCTGCCGCTTCTGCCTCAATAGAGGTTTGCACCAGCTCTCTACGCCCAAGCATCATATAGAACAGACCCTTGGCTGCATGGCCCAGCGCAAAGTTTGGTTCACGTTCCAGCACATCGGCCAAATGCGTTGGCGTCACCGCCGCATGGGCAAGAAACCCCAGCTGCATTTTATTCCAGCTATCAACAGCGGCGGGCGTTTCAAGCGAAACATCGCTTCCAAAGATATCAGTCAGCATACAGTTCTTCCCTTATTTACGCAAAATTACCTATTGGGTGTATAAGCCCAATGCGTTTGAATAAGAATAGTTTGTAACCCCAGATAACGGCGATTTGACTAAATACGTCAAAAATCAATAAATTGTAGACGTGGTAGGGCTAACTACAATATAAAGGTATCTCTAAAATTATTGGAAGCTGTCTAAGGTGCAGCGGCCGCTTTTTCAGCAATTTTCATTAATATACCATCCAGCTCTTTCGCAAGATTATCCAATTCTTTACCACCCTCGTTCATATAAGGCGCAAACACGGTAGACGGTTTTTTATAAGATAGCGTCGCGGTTTTATCGTCATTTTCTGTAACATAAAGCCGAATGGGTGCTTCAATCCCCGCAGCAACGGAGGCTGCCAGCATGCGACGGGCATAGTCGTTGCGATAGACCCCGATCACAATATTGCCCGGGATTTTTATCCCTTGGCTCTTTGCCCCAACCGTTGCACTGGCCTGCGTCACAATACCGATCGGTGCTTTGCTAATCGCAGAACGTGTGCGTTTCACCAGCTGGCCATAACTATAATTTGTCGGGAACACCATCCAGCCATCACGTGGGTTAACAGATTGCGCGCTTGCCATAAGTGGTGTGAAAATCAATGTGATTAAAATCAAAAGGCGATACATAATAAGTTTCCTTATTTAGGGTCATCAATATATTCAGCCAGAACTTCATCCGTATCCTCCCCAAAGCGGGGCGGGGCGCTACGGTAGGTTACAGGTGTGCGCGACAGGTGCAATGGGTTTCCAAGCAAAGACACGGAACCGTTACGAACCCCGTCATTTGCCACATCAATCACCATTTCGCGGGCCTTTGCCTGTTCAGAATGCAATGCCTTTTCAACCGTGTTGATCGGCCCTACAGGAACTTTTATCGCTTCAAGACCCGCAATAATATCTGCCATTTTGATCTGGCCAAACGCCGCATTTATAATTTCGGTCAGGGCCGCGCGGTTTTCAATGCGGGCAACATTTGTTGCATATGCCAGATCACCGGCTAATTCAGGCTGCCCGATAAAATCACAAAACCGCGTGAATTGCGCGTCATTGCCAACAGCGACAATCACAAAACCATCCAAAGCATTGAACACTCCGTAAGGCACAATATTCGGGTGGCCATTGCCATGGCGCACGGGCAGTTTACCCGATGTCAGGAAATTTGTGCCTTCATTGATCAGCCACGCCATTTGCGTATCCACTAGAGCCACATCAATATGTTGCCCTTCGCCAGTGCGTTCGCGGTGGCGCAAGGCGGCTAGAATACCGATGGTGGCGTACATCCCGCACATCACATCAGCAATACCGACGCCCACTTTCATCGGTGACCCGTCCGCGTCCCCGGTTAGGCTCATAATGCCGCCGTAACCTTGAGCCATCAGATCATAGCCGGGCTTGTCAGCGTTCGGCCCGGTTTGACCAAAGCCGGAAATCGAACAGTAAACCAGTTCAGGGTGCGCCTTTAGTATTGTGGCATAGTCCAATCCGTATTTTGCCAAACCGCCCGGCTTGAAATTCTCAACAACAATGTCAGCGCGCGCTGCAAGTTTGCGGATAATATCCTGCCCGTCCGTTGTGGCAATATCAACCGCAATAGATTTCTTGTTGCGATTGGCGCACATAAAATAGGCACTCAGATCGGTATTATTGCCATCCTTATCAACCGCATAATTCGGCCCCCATGCGCGGGTATCATCACCACCTGATTTGGGGTTCTCGATCTTCAAAATCGTCGCCCCTAAATCGCCCAACATTTGCGTGGCTGTTGGCCCCGCTAAAATTCGCGATAAATCAAGAACCATTAAACCATCAAGTGCACCTGCCATATTCAGCCCCTATCTTATAACCGACCATCATACGCACCACGGGGAATCGTGGCGGCGATAAGTGTGAACGTATCTGCATTCTGTGCTTGTTCAAGGGCCGAGTGCAGCTCATCGCGCGTGGCCACAGAGTAGCCCTGCCCGCCAAAAGAACGTGCAATGGCAGCATAATCATGTAACCCAAACTCAACCGCGTAGTTTTGCATTTGCCGCTGCCGCTGTTTCAATTCGATCAGTGACAAGCTTGCGTCAACAAAGACCAGAAAGATCGGCTTTATCTCTAGTTCTGCGGCTGTGGCCAACTCACCCGCCACCATCAAAAATCCAGCATCCCCCGAGAACGAGATCACAGGTCGGTCAGGGGCGGCAATTTTCGCCCCCATGGCCAAAGGCACGGCACAACCCATTGTGCAAAGCGCCGAAGATTGCATCAACCCGCGCGGTTCATAACATGTCCACATTTGTGACAGCAAAATGCGATGTGCCCCGCTATCCGCCGTGGCCAAAGTGTTTTCCGGCAACCGCTTGCGGCACTCATCAATGATTGCCGCCGGGCCCCATTCTTCATCCTTGGGAAACGCTTTTAGCAATGCTGTTTGTACCGCTTTGATTTCACCGCCGCCCCATGTTTCAGATGGCGCGACAGTGCCAATAACCCGCAAGCTTGCGCCCGTATCAGCCACAAAATTCAGTGTTGCCTGATGCATATAATGATGGTTTGGCGCAGCCGTAATATCAATGACATTGACCACATTGGCATCCCATATATCACGCCAGCCCGGACGCATCTCAATCGGATCATAACCAGCGCAAATGATCAGATCAGCGGCTTGTACAAACGGTACCAAAGTTTGATCTGCAAGCGGCGAAAGTCCTGCACCGCCCAATGCCAATGAATGGGTTTCAGGCATGATGCCTTTGGCTTTATAGGTGGTGATCAGCGGCACGTTATAGCGTTCACAAAATGTCTGAATATCAGCACCCGCGCCATCATTCATCGCATCCACACCCGCGATCATCACCGGGCGTTTCGCTTGCGCCAACCAGCCACGCGCCTGTTCAAGATCAGCCCCGTCAGCGGGGGCAAGCTTGCTTGCCGCAGGGCGGCGACGCAAATGCGTTGGCGCGGTTCGTGTGTCGGCAACCGAAATCGGCACATCTATAAACACAGGACCCGGCCGCCCTTCCATTGCTATGCCAACGGCCTTATCCGCTGCCGCATCAGCCCCACCAGCGGTCAAGGTAAACGTGGCCTTGGTGATCGAGGCAAAAACGGCCGTGTGATCCATCACCTGATGGGTATAGGTTAATGCCTCATCTTCATCGACACAGCCTGAAAGCACGATCAGTGGCACGCGGTCTTGATACGCATTGGCAACCGAGTTGATCCCGTTCATCGCCCCTGGTCCCAGTGTTGCCACCAAAATACCGGGCGCACCTGTACGATGATAAACCCCTTCGGCCATAAAGCCCGCACAGTTTTCATGTTTCACAAGCGTAAATTCAATCCCGGCTTTGCGCAGGGCATCAATCAGCGTTAAAACCTCACCGCCGGGCATGCCAAACGCATGGCGGCAGCCTGCCTGATAAAGCCGTTCAGCCAGATAATCCGCAGCGCGCTTGGGTGAAAGTGTCATCGGGGACCTCTTAAATATCAGTTGTGATTATACATCTACAATCAAACCAAAGGACGCAAGATGAAAACTATAGAATTACATTCAATTATTTAACCAATACGGTGAATTATACTGGCTTTAAATTTGATGCAGCGCAAAGAAGCCCCATTCAAACTGTATAATATCTAACGATAGACAAATCACAGGATCCATAATGCCACATAAATCACGCAAAGCCTATTATGGGCCAACCCTGTTAAGCTACGGGTTCAGGCCGTTCTTCCTGTTGGCTTTGGTGTTTGGTGCAACAGTTATTCCGCTATGGGTCAGTATCTATTCGGGTATTATCGAACTCAACGGCTCTTTCTCATCTACAGACTGGCACATCCACGAAATGCTGTTTGGTTATGCCGCTGCCGTGATTTGCGGCTTTTTGTTTACCGCCATCCCGAACTGGACAGGCCGCATGCCCGTGCGTGGTTGGCCTTTGGGGCTTTTGGTCGGATTATGGATTGCAGGGCGTGTTGCGATGGCAGGCACAGGCGGGGTCAGACCACCTGTGCTCATCATGGCCGTTGACAGCGCGTTCCTTATCGCGGTTTGCGCGATGATCGTGATAGAGATTATTGCAGGGCGCAACTGGAGCAACCTAAAGGTCGTCATCCCCATACTGATGTTTTTAGCCGCAAATATAACGTTCCACATAGAGGTTATCACCCAAGGCACCGCTGACTATGGCCGCAGGTTAAGCATTGCCGTGGTGGTCTTTTTGATTACCCTAATCGGCGGACGGGTTATTCCCAGTTTCACCCGCAACTGGTTGGTTAAAGCCAATCCGGGCCGTCTGCCCATTCCGTTCAACCGCTTCGATGCGGTCTGCTTACTGGTAGGTATCGGCGCATTAAGCGCTTGGGTGATTATTCCGGACGCGCTCATAACCAGCTGGCTGTTAGGCACTGCCGCTTTATTGCACATCGTCCGCCTATTACGCTGGTGCGGGCATCGCACAGTCCGTTCGCCTATTTTGCTAATCCTGCACGTGGCCTACGTCTTTATCCCGCTGGGGTTGGCGGTGCTGGCATTAAGCGCACAAACCGCAGGGCTTCACCTGCTTGGGATCGGTGCCATTGGCGGCATGACAACCGCCGTTATCATGCGCGCAACCTTGGGTCATACGGGCCGTGCATTACATATCGACCCCAGCTTATCCGCCGCTTTCACCTTGATCATACTGGCTGCGATTATACGCAGTGCCGCGCCCGAATTCGAAACCATGGGAATGTCAGGGTTAGAGATAACGGCCATTCTTTGGACCGCTGGCTTTGCCATTATGCTGGCACGTGTCGGCCCTTGGTTATGGTCAAAGAAAGCCAAACCACGCACACCGAATAAACCTGCTTAAAATGCTTTGAACGTCAGTGTTGTAAGTGAACGTTCAATGCCTTCGATGTTTAAGACATTGTCGTTAACCCATTTGCCAACGTCCACATCCTTTGGCGGATAAATCTGCGCCATCAAATCCCATTCGCCACTTGTGGAGTAAAGCTGTGAGACAATCTCGCGCTCATACAAAGCATCCGCAACTTTATAAGCAGTTCCCGGTTTGCAGCGCAGTTGGACAAAAATTACATTCATCAAACTTTCCTTTCATCTCACACATATTTCTTGAACGAACCTAATGTTTATACAGTATAACGCAATCACAGTTTTCATATTATTCGGGGCAAAGCACAAATGACAGATTGGGATGACGCTTTTGATAACGTAGGCCATGTGCCCAACGCGCTTGAATATTTTAAGACCTGGGAACCCCAAGCACAGACGTTTCGCCAAAGTGGTGTTAAATCCGAGCTATCCTTGTCATATGGCCCAGCAGACCGTCAAAAGCTGGATTTGTTTCACCCCGAAACCAAGCCCAAAGGTCTGGTTGTGTTCATTCACGGCGGATATTGGATGAGACTTGACCGATCTTATTTCTCACATCTCGCGGCAGGCCCTCTTGCCAATGGCTGGGCCGTGGCCATTCCGTCTTATACGCTTGCACCTGAGGCCCAGATCAGTGGCATGACACGTGAGATTGCCCAAGCGATCATGGTTGCGGCAAATAAAATAGATGGCCCGATCCGCATTGCAGGCCATTCCGCAGGCGGGCATCTGGCCACCCGAATGCTTTGCAAAGACAGCCCCATTGATAGGCCTATTCAGTCCCGTATCATCAAAACCGTATCTATCAGCGGATTGCACGATTTACGAAACCTCTTGAAAACCAAAATGAACGACACGCTTAACCTGACGGCAAAAGAAGCTATTTCCGAAAGCCCCTGTCTGAGCACACCCGTAACAGGCGCAGATGTAACTTGCTGGGTTGGCAGCATTGAGCGGCCGGAATTCATACATCAAAGCCATCTATTGCACGAAACATGGGTAAAACATGGCGCAAGTGCGAATGTTTACCTTGACCAAAAGAAACATCATTTTAATGTAATAGATAGTTTAGAGCAGCCAAGCTCCAAACTCACCCAAACACTTTTAGGAAAATAAAAAGGAATAATACATGCCACGTGATGCGTTAGACCTGTTATCCGTCCTGCGGAATTTCCCAACAGCCGATCTTGATTTGCAACGCACATCGCTTGATCTGTTACCCCGCTTAGGGGCGCGGTTGGGCATTGAGTTGTATGTAAAAAGGGATGACACACTACCCTTGGCAATGGGCGGCAATAAAGTGCGTCAACTTGAATATTATTTGGGCCCGGCTGTGCAGGATGGTGCGGACACTGTGTTGATAACAGGTGCCGTTCAATCCAATTTCGTACGGCTTTGTGCGGCGGCGGCCCGCAAATTGGGTTGGCAGGCTGTGGTACAGTTGGAAGATCGCGTGCCTAAGAATGATGCGGCTTATAACAGTTCTGGCAATGTTTTGCTGAACCAGTTGCTAGGGGCGGATATTCATTATTTTCCCGAAGGTGAAAATGAGGCTGCCGCAGATGCTAATTTGGATCGGATGGCAGATGAATTGCGTGCCAAAGGCCGCAAGCCTTATGTGGTTCATCTGGGCATAGACTACCCCGCCCTTGGTGGTTTGGGGTACGCCCGATGTGCCGCCGAATGTTATGCGCAATTCCAAGCTCAAGGGGTGATGCCCGATCACGTGGTTATTCCCTCTGGCAGCGGCCTGACCCATGCAGGGTTTCTGGCAGGGGCCAGAGCTGTGGGTTGGGATGTGCCGATACACGGCATATGTGTACGCCGTGACGCCACACAACAACACGCGCGCATCACGCGCCGTGCCACAGAGATCAGTGCTATGCTGGATGATAACAGTATCACGCCTGACGACATTATCGTCGATGACACTGTTTTGGCACCGGGTTATGGCCAGATGAATGATCAGGTGGCCGATGCGCTGACCTTTGCTGCACAAGACGAAGCCTTACTGCTGGACCCTGTTTATACAGGCCGCACGATGGCAGGCATGATAGCATTGATTGAAGCGGGCAGCATAAAACCCGGCGCACGCGTGGCCTTTATCCACACAGGCGGGTTGCCTGCGATTTTCGCCTATCAAACTGATATTATTGCAGGTTTAAAAAACCGTTCAGGTTAAATCAGGCCGATATT